>JBOGEA010000001.1:0-55860 GCA_050743205.1 Egibacteraceae bacterium
TTTTGGGCCAGCCGCACTGCAGGTTTCCTCCGTATTCGGAGGAAACCTGCATCTTTGGCTCGAGCGCCCCGACTGGAGGGCCCGTGAGATTTTGCAACAGACTCGATCCGACGGAAAGCTGCCAGCCAACTCAGTGCGGTGGTGGCTCGACTACGGCTTTCCGTCGGATCTGACGGAAAGCCGTAGCTGACGCCACGAGCGCGGGTTAGGTCTCGGCGATCTTCTTCAGGCGGGTGAGGGTTTGGCGCATGCCGTCCTCGAGCATCGCCTGGCGTTGCGCCAGTTGCTCAGGGCTGGCGTCCTTCAGCACGGACGCCAGCTTCAATACCTCGAAGGTCTCGGTGACGCGGGTGCCCGCGCCGTCCAGCTCCAGCTCGTAGGTCCACCGGCTGTACCGCGTCTGCGGGCTGAAGACCTCGAAGGCGAAGACACGGCCCGGATCGGCGGCGATGACTTCGCACTGCGTCGCCCATTCGTACGTGCCCAGCCGGTTGTGGCCGGTGAACGTGGCGCCGACGACCGCTTCGCTGGAGCCCTCGTTCCACTCGCAGCGGTGGCACTCGGGACTGAGCTCCCCGAGCCGTGTCACGTCGCTCACGATGGCGTAGATCGCCTCGGGCGACGCTTCGATGACGATGCTGGCTGATCCGCGCATAACCCACACGGTACCCTCGGTCGCTCGGTTCGGTCAGGCGCGCTCGCTCAGTGGTTCACAACGGCAGCTCGGCGCGGATGCGGGTGCCGCCGGTGGGCAGGCGCTGGGCGAGGAAGTCGCCACCCAGCTCGGCGGCGCGCTCGCGCATGGATGCCAGCCCCACCCCGGCTGGGCAGTGGTCGGGCAGCCCCGCACCGTCGTCGGTGATCTCGATCACCAAGTTGCCATTCACCGTCAAACAGATGTCGCAGCGGCTGGCGGAGGCGTGGCGGACGGTGTTGGTGACCGACTCAGCGGCGATCCGGTAGGCGGCGACCTCCACGGCGGCGGGCAGCTCGCCGAGATGCTCCGGCGCGCTGATCGCGATCTCCAGCGGCGAGCCGGCGGTGAACGCCTCGACCTGGTCGCGGATCGCGCCGACGAGGCCGAGCTGGTCGAGCGCTGGGGGGCGCAGGTCGTCCACCAGCCGGCGGACTTCCATGCTGCAGTTCCGCAGCTGCTGCTCGAGCGTGCTCAGCAGGGGATTGTCACCCTCGGCGACGCGGGCTGCCCCAACCTGCATCGTCATCCCCGCCAGGGTGGGGCCCAGCCCGTCATGCAGGTCGCGGCGCAGCCGGCGGCGCTCCTCTTCGCGAGAGCGCACGAGACGCTCCCGAGAGCGCTGCAGGTCAGCGGTCAGGCGCACGGCGTGGGCGGCGAGCCCCGCCTGGCGGGCCAGGTCGTCGAGCAGGCGGCGCTCGACAGGGGTGAACGGCCGGGACGGCGAGCGGGGCGTGACGAGCAGCCGGCCCACGACCTGCCCCTGGTAGGTCATGGGAAACGCCTGCGGCTCGGCCACCCGCCGGCCGTGGCTTTCGACCAGCCGCGTTTCGCCCCCCTCAGCCAGCTCGATCGCGGCGTACGGCAGCTGCAGGGCGTCCGCGACCGTCTGGACCACCCGCGGCAGCACCCCGGCGGGCTCCACCGCCTGCTCCAAGCGGCGGCCCAGCCGGCTGACCACTGTGTACGGGTCGTCACGGTCGCCGTACAGCAGCCGGTTGGCGCCGCGTTGGATCCGTTCGCGAAGCGGCCCGAACACCACCGCGATGATCCCGGCCGCGACGAGCCCCGGCACCTGACCGGCGGAGGCCACCACGGCGCTCAACGCCTGCACGATGCCCGCGTAGGCGCCGACGACCACAAGCGTCAGCGTGGCATAGACCAGCGACCGGTTGAGGAACAGGTCGATGTCGTACAGCCGGTGTTTGAGGATCGCGACGGCCGCCGCCGCCGGAACCGTCGTCCAGACGATCACCCATCCCCACGGCGCCTCACCGAAGAAGTCGAGCGCGATCCCGACAGGGACGAAGGCGGCTCCGAGCGCCAGCCACTTGAGCTGCTGACGGGTGTCGCCTCGCGCGTGTCGCCAGCGCTGGACCAACGACCCGAACACCGCGACCATGCTCATGAAGACCACCGCCAGCCCCACAGTGGCGACCCAGAGCTTCGTGCGCGCATGGCCGACCAGTGCAGCTTCCGGGTTGACCAGGGTATTCGGGTCCTCCACGATCGCGAGGGCGAGAAACGTGAGCATCACGCCGAGGCCGGTCCCCAGCATCCACATGACCGGCCGCCAACGCCGGGAGGGCAACCGGCCGTCGGGGAAGAGCAGCAGCGCCACTGGCAGCAGACCGACGGGGACCGCGAAGACCCACTGCTCCAGCCGCGCCATCAGCCAGAAGCCCGCGGGGCCCGCAAAGCTGGCGCTCACGACGACCCCGGCGCTGCTCAACCCGATTGCCACGAACAGCCAGCCGATCGGGTTGCGAGGCCGGTGCCGCACCATCAGCCCCCCAGGAAGCGTGAACGTCACCGCCGGCACGGCGAACAGGTAATAGCCGTGTGGGCGAGCGAGACCGGTGACGTGGCCCGCGATGGCGGCGGCCAGCAGCAGCGCGCACACGACCGCGAGTATGCGCCCGAAGCCGCGAGACGCCGCAGCGCCGCTGGTGTCCGGCGCCGTCGCGGGCGCCGTCAGAGATCCCGTTCGAAGCCCGGCCATGATTCCATGCCCTTGCTAACAAATATGTAGCTGTCTACACCAATTGCCCAAAGGGCTGCCGCTGATCACGATGGCGGCTCCGGGGATCGCGGAGGGAACCTCGAAGTGATCGGGATCGTCGGGGACCGGCAGGCTCGCAAGGCGTGCGGTGAGCTCCTCGAAATCACCGTTCAAGTCGGAAAGACCGGAGACGCTCAGAGCGTCTTGGTCAACCACGCTGAGCATGGTGATCACCCGCTGGCGAAGGTGCTCGCGGGGGTCGTCGACCTCCAGGCCGTCCAGCTGGCCATATTCCCCGACCGGCCTCAGCCGCCGCCCGGCCGCGTCGAAGAACTCCAGCATGTCCAGAGAGAGACCAGCCGCCAGGTGGCGGCGGGTGTGCTCGATCGTGTGCTCCACCGTGGAGATGACGTGGAGGTAGTCGTCCTGTTTGCCCAGCACGAAGATTGGCGCGTGTGGATTTGCCCCTATTTGTGATGACTCCATTTTGAGCCCCTCCTTTATCGTGAATGAATGCCCCTACTCGACAGAACGCTGATGCCGCAATACCGATACATGAGATTGGGCAGATACCGGCTCAATCTTTCCGCGGCCGACCGTCCAGGGCGTGACAGCGACCCTCGGCGGGGGCAACTGCCGGTCGACGAGCGCCAGCGCGTCGAGCGCGTCCGCGCGGTCGCCGTCGTGTGGGGTGCCTGATATACGAGATCTCGCTGGCGTATGTATGGAGATCGGGTGGCGAGGTACTATCTGCGGCCATGGCTAAGTCCGGTATCCGCCGAAAGGTCGATGACCTCGGACGAGTCGTCATCCCGTCCAGCATCCGCAAGCTGCTGGGGATCACGGAAGGCGACCTCGTCGAGATCTACGTGGACGGGGACCGCGTCGTCTTCGCCCTGCCCAGGGAGCAGTGCACGTTCTGCGGCTCCTACCTGCACCTCGAGACGTTCAGAGGCAAAGTCGTCTGCTGGTCGTGCACGGCCGCGCTGCGGGCTAAGGACCGCCAGCGTCATGCCGATGCCGACGCCTGACGCACGCGCCGCGGGTCACGCAAGGTGGGTCAGGGCGTCGTACACCTGACGTTTCGGGACCCCCGCGGCGTCGGCCACCTGCCGCAGGGCCGTCTTGCGGTCCAGGCCGGTCGCGAGCAGCGCGCGAACACGGTCGCGCAGCTGGGCGTCCGTCACGGGGCCTGGCGGGGTCGAGGGGGCTCGGCCGACCACCAGCGTCACCTCGCCACGCAGGCCCTCGGCCGCCGCGCGGGCGGCGAGGGCAGGCAGCGAGTCGCGCCAGACCTCCTCGTGCAGCTTCGTCAGCTCGCGGCACAGCGCCGCGGGGCGGTCGCCCAGGATCTCACAGAGCGCCTGAAGGTCCGCCGCGACGCGGTGGGGTGCGGCGTAGAAGACCAGGGTGCGGACTTCGCCGGCGAGCTCGGCCAGGCGGCGGGCGCGGGCGCCGGGCTTGCGGGGCAGGAAGCCCTCGAACACGAACCGGTCCATCGGCAGCCCTGACAGCACGAGCGCGTGCACGACCGCCGTGGGACCCGGCACGGCCTCGACTCTCAGGCCGCGCGCGATGGCGGCCTGGACCAGCGTGAACCCGGGATCGGCCACGCCCGGCGTGCCCGCGTCGGTGACGACCGCCACCGTCTGCCCGGCCTCGACCCGATCGAGCAGCCAGCCGGTTCGAGTCTGCTCGTTGTGGTCGTGGTAGCTCACCAGCGGCACGCGGATCCGCGCGTGATCGAGCAGGATCCGGCTGCGGCGGGTGTCCTCGGCGGCCACGACGTCCGCTTCGCCCAGCGCGCGCACCGCTCGCGGTGACAGGTCCCCAAGATTGCCGATGGGGGTGGCGACCAGCACGATCTTGCCCTCAGGCCCGATTGGGCCGCATCCGCATGTCATCGCGTCTCCTTCCCTACACTGCCTTGCAATGACCGTGGACACACGCGAGCGCGCAGTCGCCGCAATCGAGACCGGGCCGCTTCGGGCCGCGGGAAGCCGGCGAGGGGGCGCGCTGGCGCTGCTGATTCCCCTGGCCCTGCTCGCCGTCGCGGGGACGCTGCGGTTCTACCGCTTGGGCGAGCCCGCGCGCTGCTACTTCGACGAGACCTATTACTACTATCAAGCGCGGGACATGCTGGAGCAGGGTGTCGAGCGTCCCTTCGCCGTTCACCCGCCGCTGGGCAAGTGGATGATCGCCGGTGGCCTGGCGCTGTTCGGCGTTGCGGAGGGCTCGCCGCTGGACCAGGCCGTGATTGAGGAGCCGGCCGGGTGCGGCGTGCGTGAGCAGGACGAGAACCCACCCGCGCGGGCGCGCGAGGCGGCTGAGTCGTTCGCCCGCCGTTTCGCGCCGGCGCTGGTCGGGACCCTGTGGGTCGGCGTGGCCTACCTCGCGGGCATGCGGCTGTTCCGGCGGCGCGGCACGGCGGCCCTCGCGGCCCTGCTCCTGGCGGTCGAGGGCCTGGCGTTCACGATGAGCCGCATCGCGATGCTCGACGTGTTCCTGGGCTTCTGGGTGACGGTCGGGTTCTGGCTCCTGCTCATCGACCGTGACCAGCAGTGGGCCGAGATGCCCGACGCGCGGGCGCTGACCGAGCGCGATCCGCTCCCCGTTCGCCCTCGCTGGGCGCGATACCTCGCCGGCGTCGCCTTCGGCCTCGCGCTCGCCACGAAGCTGTCAGCCCTGCTGGCGATCGCGGCGGCTGGGCTGTTCGTGCTGGCGAGCGAGCTGGCATGGCGGCGGCGGCTGACCGGCAGGGCGTGGGTGGAGACGGGCCGCATCGTCACCAGCGGGGTGGCGACGCTCGTGCTGGTGCCGCTCGTCGTCTACGTCGCCAGCTACGGCCCGTGGTTCGCCAACTTCGAGCACACGTCCCCTGGCCAGGAGGCCTGCCCGGTTCAGGGATGCCCCACATCGGTGGCGGGACGGATCGAGCGGGCCGCCCAGGGCTGGTTGGGCGAGCAGGCGAGGATCCTCCGCTTCCACCGCGACCTCGACGCCGACCACCCGTACCGCGCCTCCGCGCTCACGTGGCCCCTGCTGCTGCGCCCCGTCGCCTACTACTACGAGGACTGCTCGCAGGCCGAAGCCGACCAGGGCATTGCCTGCAGGGTTGAGCGGGGCAACGTCGCCGAGATCCTCGGCATCGGCAACCCGGCGATCTGGTGGATGGCGCTGCCCGCCTACCTGGTGCTCTGGGCCGCGGTGCGCCGCCGTGACTGGGTTGCCGGGGCGATCCTCCTATTCGCCGCCCTGCAGTACTTCCCCTGGTACTTCAGCCCTCGTCCAGTCTTTCTGTTCTACGCCACCCCGATGGTTCCGTTCACCTGCTTCGCGCTGGCGTACGCGTCGGTCCGAGCGGGGGCCCACACCGGGCTGCGCTGGATTCCGGCGGCGGTTGCCGTGCTCGCGCTGATCGGCTTCCTGTTCTGGTATCCCGTGCTGGCTGGGCTGGAGATCCCGCGCGCCGCATGGGAGCTGCGAATGTGGCTGCGGCAGCTGCAACTATGGCTGCCCGGTTGGATCTGAATCTCAAATCGTTCAGCCGGGTTGAACGATTGTTCAGTCGGTTGTCACGCCTAGGGGGTAACGGAGCCCCCGCCGGGAGGCGCAGGCTCCAGCAAGAGTACCGGGACGACGTCGGTGGCAAACGGCTGGTTCCGGGGACCTGCGCTCTCGCTGGACGCTCCACCGGGGGGTGACGTCAGTGAGGCGCGCGGGTGGGCAGCATGGGATGCGCCTAGGGGGGCGCTGTGGGTACCCGTGCCACCCCCTATGCGGGGCCACAGGCCCCGGACCTCAGTCCGGGCCCTGTGGCCCCGCATGCATGCTGGGGTAGATTGGGTCCTGCCTGGCGGAGCCCGAAGTTGGGCGCTGCACCGCCGGCCTGAGACCAGCGGTGAGCAGGTACCCCATTGATCGAGCCGACGGCCGGCCAACCCGCGCAGAACGGCGCTTCCGCATCGGCCTTCCTTGGCCGGCACAGTGAACTCCGGCTGATGCGGGCGGCCTTTGCGGAGGCCGAGGCTGGCCAGCGCCGGTTTCTGCTGCTCTCCGGCGACGCTGGCATCGGCAAGACCCGGCTGGCTGAGGAGTTGGCGCAGCGAGCGCGGAGCGAGGGCGCGCTGGTGGTGTGGGGCCGATGCTGGGAGGGCGGCGGCGCCCCGGCCTATTGGCCCTGGATGCAGATCCTGCGTGTGCTGACATCCGCGCAGAGTGCCCCCGAGGTCGCCGACCTGACCGGGCCTGGAGTCCCCGCGCGGCGGGAGCTGCTCAGCCATCTGGGCCAGGCCGAAGGGACGGGGAAAGGAGAGGCGGCCACCGGCAGGTCGCTGGGGGAGGGGCTCGGACTCCAGAGCGAGACCGCCCGCTTCCTCCTGTTCGACGCTGTGACCACGTTCCTGGCAGAGCTGGCGCAGCTCCGGCCCCTGGTGCTGATCTTCGACGACCTCCATGCGGCTGACCAGCCATCCCTGCTGATGCTCCGGTTCCTGACCCGCGAGCGGCGGGACAGCCGGATCCTCGTCATCGGGACCTACCGAAGCGCTGAGGCCCACCGCACCGCCGGAGTCAGTGACCTGATCACCGCGCTCGGGCGTGAGGGCCGCCTGCTGCGCCTGGGCGGCCTGAAACGCGCTGACGTCGGCGCGTTCATCCGCGGCGCGACGGGCGCCGTGCCCGCCGATGGCCTCGTTCGTCTGGTGCACCGGACGACGGAGGGCAACCCGTTCTTCCTCGACGCGGTGGCCCGCCTTCTCGATGCGCAGGTCCGAGACGGGCAGGAGCTGGGCGTCGGGCGGGGTCTCCGCATCCCCGACGAAGTCCGCGGGACGATCCGCCACCGCCTGGCGCCCCTGCAGCAGGAGGCGCTCGACGTGCTGGCGGTCGCGGCGACGATCGGGCGCGAGTTCGAGGTGGCCCTCCTGCACTCGGTGTGCGAGCGCCCGATGGAGCCCCTCCTCGACCTCTTGGGGGAGGCAGTCGCACAGAGCGTGCTCACCGAGGTGGGCGAGCGTCCCGGCCGGTTCAGCTTCGGGCACGCGCTGATCCGCGACACGCTCTATGAGGATCTGCCGCCAGCGCGCCGCGTGGCGCTGCACCGCCGTGTGGGTGAGGCGTTGGAGCGGCTCCACGATCCTGACGCGTACCTGCCGCAGCTGGCCCATCACTTCTTTCAGGCTGTGCCGGCCGGTGATCCCAAGGCTGCGATCTCCTATGCCCAGCGGGCCGGGCGCCAGGCGCTGGACCGGTTGGCCTATGAGGACGCGCTGATCCACTTCGAGCGGGCCGCGGAGGTGGCCTCGACGGTCGCGATCGACGACGCGCAGCGCTGCGACCTGCTGCTGTCGATGGGCGAGGCGCAGGCCAAAGCGGGCGACTCGGCCTCCGCGCGGGCGACGTTCGAGCGCGCCGCCCAAGTGGCGCGCGGCGTGGAGGACCCGCGGCGGCTGGCGCTGGCGGCGCTGGGCTGCGGCGGCCTCCAACCGCCGGACGGGTACGTGGACACCCAGCTCGACGTGCTGTTGCGAGAGGCGCTCGACGCCGTCGGTGACGACGACCCAGCGATGCGGGTCCGGCTGCTCGGCCGGCGGGCGGTGGGCAACTACTACGTCTGGCCCCGGCTCGAGCGTGACGCGATGACCGCCGAAGCGGTCGCGATCGCGCGGCGCTTGGACGACCGCGGCCTGCTCGCCTACGCGCTCAACGCGCGCTGCTACGCGCTGTGGGGGCCGGAGGACGTCGAGGTGCGGCTCGACGCCGCGGGTGAGATCGTGCGGCTGGCCGGCCAGGCCGGTGACGCCGAGCTGGTGCTGCGGGGGCATTCCTGGCGGATCGTGGCGCTGCTGGAACGCGCGGACATCGTCGCCGCGGATGCCGAGATCGCGACGTTCACTCGGGTTGCCGAGCAGCTGCGCGAGCCCGCGTTCCTCTGGGAGGCCGCGGTGTTCCGCGCCATGCGCGCGCTGCTCGACGGCCGGCTGGAGGACGCCGAGCAGCTCGCGGGCCAGGCCCTGCGCACCGCCCAGCGCGGCGATGAGCCGGAGGCGGCGCTGTATGACAACAGCGGCACGCGTCTCGGTCCGAACGCCACGCTGACCTACAATGCCCAGCTGCTCAACCTCCGCTCGCATCAGGGCCGCCTGCACGAGTATGAGGACGCGGTGCGCGGGATGGTGCGGCAGTACCCGACGCTGCCGGTGTGGCGCTGCGTGCTGGCGTCCCTGCTGTCGGAAACACAGGTGACGCCTGAGGTCCGGGCGCTGTTCGGGGGGCTGGCGGCCAAGAATTTCGGCGACATCCCGCGCGACGGCAACTGGCTGATCGCGATGACCCTCCTGGCCGAGGTCTGCGTCCGGCTCGGTGACGCCGAGCGGGCCGCGCTGCTGCGCGACCTGCTGCGCCCTTACGCCGGCCGTCACATCGTCGTGGGCGCCGCGCTGGCCTGCCGGGGCGCGATGGACCACTACCTGGGGATGCTCGCCGCGACGATGGGCTCCTATGAGGAGGCCGACGCCTGCTTCCGCGGCGCGCTCGAGATGTACGAGCGGTTGGGCGCGCGACCCTACGCCGCCCGCGCCCGCACGGAATGGGCCCGCTCTCTGGCAGGCCGCGCACGGGCCGACGACCTCGCCGCCGCGCGTCAACTGCTCGAGCAGGCACTCGCGACCTATCGCGCGCTCGGCCTGGACCGCCCGGCCGAGCAGGTGGCGCAGCGGCTCGCCGCCCTCGGCCAGCCGCCTCCCAAGCCCGTGAGCGCGCCGATCGCCCCAACGCGCCGGCGCTCCCATGATGCCGCGCTGACGCGTGAGGGTGAGTACTGGACGGTCCAGTTCGAGTCCCGGACGACCCGGCTGCGGCACACGAAGGGCCTGCGCTACCTCGCTGAGCTGCTCATCCGCCCTGGCCGGGAGCTGCACGCCATCGACCTGGTGGCGGGCGGGCCCGGCTCGCGCGACCAGGGCGACGCGGGCGCGGCGCTGGACCCGGACGCGCGGCGGGCCTACCGGCGCCGCATCGCCGACCTGGACGAGGAGATCGAGGAGGCCCGCCGCTTCGGCGACCTGGAGCGCGCCGCCTCCAGGGAGTCCGAGCGCGACTTCGTCCAGCGGGAGCTGTCAGCCAGCCTCGGCCTGGCCGGCCGTGACCGCATCGCCGCGTCGCACGCCGAGCGCGCCCGCCTCAACGTCACCCGCGCGCTGCGCACCACGATCCAGCGCATCGAGGCCGCCGACCCCGCCCTGGGCCGCCACCTCGACGCCACCATCCGCACCGGCACGTTCTGCTCATACACCCCCGACCCCCGCGCCCCCGTCGACTGGCACTGCACCCCCGGCTAGCCCCAAGCGCAGGAAACCGTCAAGTGCAGGAAACCGTCGCATCCGACGGTTTCCTGCACCCAGCGCGGACACCCGCGCCATTGAAGCGCAGGAAACCGTCAGATCTGACGGTTTCCTGCACTCCAGCTCATCAGTGAAGCCGACACCTTGCGTGGTGAGGTGCAGCCACTGCACGGGCACCAGATCCAGCCCCGGCCTGCCGAGCCGGGCTTGCCAGGCCCGCACCAGCCGGTGCAGGTCGGCCTGGCCGTCGAACGTCAGATGCCAGGTGTACAGCCGCCACCCAGGACGCCATCCCGGCCGCCACCACCAGTGGTCGCGCATCCGCTCCGCATGCAGGCCCTGCCCATCCCTGGGGTGTCACAGCTTCTGCGCTCAGCGCTCCCTGCCGGTGCACCGTCGCCGGGCTTACGGGTCCAGCAGCTCGTGCAGCGCCGTGGCCAGGTCGCGTCCGCGAGCGAAGCCCCGCACGGCGATAGATTCGAGGGGGCAGCGGCGGCCAACGCTCGCTCGCCTTCGTCGGCTACGACGACCAACGCCCGGAGATCGACGCTGTCCTGGGGCCGGTGATCGTCATCGCGTGCCAGCAGCTTGAGGGCGATGAGATGACCTGTCCCGCGCGACCGGCGCCGTCAGGTCAGGCAGCACCTCCAACGGCTCCGCGGCGGCGGCGATCTCGGGCTCGATTCCGACGAGGCGAACAGCAGATCGACGACATTAGCGTCTTCGCCGGGCGGCCTCAGCCGGACGGTGGCCAGCCTCCCTACAGCGGCCTGCTCAACAGCGGCGTCAACCCCGAACCCGGCACCGATGAGCGAGCGCACAAGCTGTTCGGCATCACGGTCGTCCCGAACCGCCACCGCGAGGTCAACATCGCGGGTGAAGCGGGCTCGCTTCACACCGACACTGCGAGACCACCCACCAATGCACAGGGCGCGCCGAGACCACGGAGCTCAGTGACGATCCTGCTGAGCGCCCAACCGAGCCCGGTCACGCGCCCGGCAACGTGCGAAGTGGTCCGGGGCAGTCTCCCTCCCGGCGGTTGATCCAGTCGCGCAGCAGTTGCTCAACCCGCTCGGGGGATGCGTCAGGGTACCGACGACGCAGGTTCTGACGCATCAGGCTGACCCCGACATCAGCGAGGTCGAGCGCCACTCGCAGCCGCTGCGCCAATACCGCATCAACCATCCCGGCAGTGTACTTCGCCCCGTCCCGGGCCAGCGCGATGTGCTGTCCAGCGCCTCGCGCAGCCGCGCCTGAGTCTGATCGAGCGAGCGCGTCGACCGCGTGGCCTTGGCGCACAGAGGGGGATTCGAGGCCAAGAGCCCCGCGTCGGTCTGCATTCAATGAGGCACAGGCAAGCCGGTGGGGGAGCGTGTGCGCGTCCTGTCACAGGCAGGACGGATCCGATGGTCTCGGGTGGGGACCCTCAGGCAGCCTCGGGCTGGTTCCAGTGGATCTGGGCGGATTCAGCGCCGCTGGCCAGCAGCTGGTTGAAGAGCGCGTCGAGGCGCTTCGCGACATCCATCGTGAGCCAGATCTCGCCGCAGGCCGAGCACTGCTCAACGGGTACGTCGAGCACGACCGCTGTGTGGCCGTCTCGTTCAGCGAGCCGGGCCCGGCATGCCGGAAGCCGCTCACCGTTGTCGCAGCGTTCGCAGCGCATCAGCGTTGCCCTTCGGCGCAGGTCGGGACTCCATCTGCCAGGGTGAGGCTCGTACACCGTCACGATACGTTCTTCAGTCCGCTCGTGGTCCACGATAACCACGACATTCAGGTGGGCGTCTCCAGCCGATCACGAGCAGCAGCTCTTTGAGCTGGGTGCAATCGATCTGATGCTCCTCGATGACCTCTCCAGAGGCGAGCAATCGTTCGAACTCACCGAGGGTCATGTCGATTGACCGGATCTTGTCGAAGACGTGAGCCGTGAGCCGTGAGTACGACGGGGACAGGTCTCGGGGGCAGGCGTCGAGGTCCTCGGTGGGGAGTACTGGAGCGGGTTCGTCCACACGTCTGGTCTGACGAAGAAGGCGTGTGGGACGAAGAGCGGGTGCATAGCAGGCACCCAGCGTGTCGAGGTGTCGAGGATCACCTGGCCCATCCGGGTGCATTCACAGTGACCCGGGATCGTGGACGCGGCCCTGACGGGCCGCTGTGGTTGGTCCGACACCTTTTGGCATCAGTCGATATCTGGGGGAAGCGGCGGGCTCCGCCACCACGCATGTCCCATGAGCGAGCGGTCTGCCAGCGCGATGAGGTGACATGGCAACGGATGTGAAGTACAGTGTGAACCTGATGGCTAGCGTGCTGCGGAACCCCTACCCCGAGGTGCCTTTGCCGGAGGCTCCCCTCGCCCTCGTGCTGTGCCAGATCCGGTTCCCCGATACTCCTGCGCTCGTGGACCGAGTTGTCCTGGGCCGTATCAAAGAGGGCTTGCATGACTTGTTCCCGGTCATGCGGTCAGAAGAAAACGCCTCATTCGCTGTGTCGATGGCTCCGGGCAACCCCCCGCAGATCGCGGCGAACCGCGAACCCGTGACCCGGTTCGAGCAGATTGACAAGTCGTGGTTCGTCACAGTCAACAACCAGTTTCTTGCTTTGAGTACGACTGCGTACACGTCGCGCAAAGACTTCATTGCGCGACTCCGGGATGTGCTTGCCGTTGTGACGGCACAGGCTGATGTAGGCGTTTGCGACCGGATCGGCGTGCGCTACGTAGACCAGGTCGCGGACGCGGCCGTTCTCAGTGACCTGCCGACCTTCGTCAACCCGGCGCTCCTCGGGGTTCTTACGCTCGATGCCAGCGACGGCGTCGCTGTCGTCCACGCGCTCACCGAGAGCCTTCTAGACCTGGGTGGGAACACGCACCTGCGGTCGCGGTGCGGCGTCGTTCCGCCGGCCACGGCGCTTGATCCCAGCCTTGGGGGCATCGACCAGGCATCCTGGATCCTGGACATCGACGTGTTCGACTCGACCGCCGTCCCGTTCACTGTCGACCTCGCAGACCGCGCGGAGCAGCTGGCAACGTCGGCCTATCAATTGTTCCGGTGGTCCGTGACCGACAAATTCATCAGGCACTTCGGGGGAACGTCATGATTCAGCTCGCCAACGCTTCAACCGCGGTTTCCCAGAGGCATGAGCGGGATCTTGACTGGTTCGGGCCTGAGCCCACGTTCAGCGCGCGAACCGCGCGCACTCGCAAGTACCTTGAGTGGGATCATTGCCGTGCTATGACGGTGACGGTCCTAGCCAGGCCGCTCGGCCGTGACATCCACGTGCGCATTTCGCCAGAACTCCCAGATCTTCCCGACGCTCTGCTCGCTCAGCTCATCGGGGCCATCTCGAGCAGCATCCCGATCAGTCCGGCAGACCGGCTGCGCGCCATTCATGAGCGATCGAACCTGACCTGGTCACAGCTTGCCCGCCTTTTCGGTGTCAGCCGTCGAGCCGTCCACGCCTGGGTGGGAGGTAGCCGTATGTCCGCCGCCAACCTCGAACGGCTCGGCCGGGTCGAGCAGTTCGTCAGCGCCTGCTACGAGGCCACTCCGCAGGCCACAAGGGACCGGCTGTTCTCATCGCCACCTGGTCAGCTGTCGCCGTTCGCGACCCTCCTGGCTGAGATCAGTGAAGCCCGTCCAAGTTCCGAACCGCGCGCTTGGGCAGAGCGGAATGACGTCGGTGGAGACTGAGCGGCGTGGTGCTTGACGACTGGCGGCAGGGGGACGTCTTCCAGTACGGCGGTCAAGCCTGGGTCGTGCTGTCTCGTGCCTGCGACATCGTCAAGCCTGTCGATAAGCGCAGCACGGTCATGTGCGCCTCCTCGTCTGCCAGACCCGCGCCAGGCATGAAGGCCGCGCACCGGCCGCAGGCCGAGAAGTGCAGGATTCCTCCGGATACGGAGGAATCCTGCAACTGAGCCCGACGTCTACCCGGTACCGGAGTCGTGGAGTGTTGGATCAGCGTTCAGCATATAGTGCAACGGGAATCGGATCTCGCTACGTAAGGAAAGTTGGCATTCTGCTCTCCACCGTCGAGAAAGAAAGCCCGCCCACCCGTCTCACCGCAGAGGTTCTCGCTCAAGATCAAGTTAAAGTTGGTGTTGTTGATCGCGGAGCGAGTCGGGAATTGTAAGTTTGCACAACCGGGATCAGGCGCTGTTACGAACCCTACCGCCGGTATTCCTTGAAAGTTTGGTTCCGGCCAGATGCAGAATTGATCTGCCCCACATTGTGTCTGAGCGAGTGCCAAACTCTGTGTGGGTCCCGCTACGCCGGATACACCTATGTACGCGATGACCGATAGCAGCAGGACCGCGACCGTGAGCGCACCCACCGGGAGGCTGTGGACTTTCCTCATATCTTTCTCCTTCTGTCGTGTTGTCTGCAGGATTTACTTGACAACATGGCGCATGCTGGCTGAGACCCTGGCTTCGTCGCTCTGGTTACTCGTCGAGGTGAAGGCAGACGCCCATGAGTTTGCCCAGGAGTTTGCCGATGGTTGAGTTGCGCAGCGGTTTGGTGTGGAAGCGGAACGACCAGCCTTTGGCGGGGTCGCGCTCGAGTGTGATCTCGGCGTGGAAGGCCAGCAGGACCAGCGCCCCGATCGCGAGGGTCGCCGGGTCGGCGCGCTGACCGGCTGGCGGCGCGACGGCGATGGCCTGCTCGACCAGTTGTCTGGTGTCGGCGTCGCGGCGGGCGAGGTGCGCAAGCGCTGTGCGGGCCAGCGCCCCTGGGGTCGCGGCCGGGTCGGGCGTGGCGAGGTTGGCGAGGTCGGGTTGGGAGAGCGCCTCGCGCAGCAGTAGCTGAGTCTGATCGAGCGTGAGCGCGTCGACCGCGTGGCCTTGGCGCTCAAGCACGAGCTGCAGCGCCCGCCGCTGCGTGCTGATCGGACAGGTCGGCTATCTGCTCGTCGAGCTAGTCCTCCGGTTGACCCAGGCGATCCAGGATGGCGGTGACGATTGCGGTATCGGTGGCGTCGAGCCCTTGGGCCAGCGCTGTACCGCGCTCGCCGCCCAGGATCCGACGGAGGGTGGCGGCGAGCGCAGCCCAGTCGTCGCGGTCAGCGAGATCGGTGAGGTACGGCTCGAGGCTGGCGGTCGCCTGCTGGTCGCCGCTCGCGGCTGCGACCACCGCGTCAACCAGGGGAGTGAGTTCCTCGGGGCCACCGGGTGGGGGCTGTTCGAGTTCGGCGCGGCCGGCCAGCACGTCCAGGGTGCGCGCAACGATCGCGGTGTCGATCGGGTCCAGCCCGTCGAGCAGCTCCTCTCCGCGCTCGCCGCCCAGGATGCGCCGCAGCCGCCCGACCAGAGCCGCCAGTCGTCGTGCTGCGCTTGTGCCGCCAGCGCACGGTCCAACTCAGCGATGCGGGCGATGGTCGGGGCCCAGCCGTCGAGGTGTCGTCGGATATCGGCGCCATAGCGTGCGAGGCGCAGGACCTCGGCCATGGCCGCGTCGCCGTCTGCGGCCCGCCTGGGCAGGCGCTCGACGAGTTGCGCGAGTTGGACCCCCTCGACCTGGCTCACCAAGTCGCACAGCTCAGCGAACGAAGCCGGTAGCGGTGGTGCTGAGTCGAAGCTGGCGAAGGCGAGGGCGAGCTGGTTGAGCGTCAAGGCCAAGCCTCCCCCGCCGGTCTGATACCTGATGACGGAGGCAGCCAGCCGGTGGGCCAGCTCGACCGAATCGGCGTCAGCCCGGCGGAGGTAAATTGCCAGGTTCTGGTGGCTGACCGCGATGGACTCAGGGTCTGCGGCGGCGTACGTGTAGCGCAGCGCGTCCTGCGAGAGTCTGATGGCGGCATCGCGGTGGCCGAGGTTTTCCTCCATGTCAGCCAGGGCGCCGACCACCGCACCGAGAAAGGCGACGTCCTGTTCCTGCTCGAACACGGCCCGACAGGCCAGCAGTAGCTTTTTGGCGTCGTTGATGCGACCGAGGCGCAGGAGCGGGATATAGTCCCTGAATCGTAGGGTGGCGAGTTCGAGAGGGGTTGCGCTCCGCTGGCGTGCGGACTCGCTCAGCTCGGCGTTGAGTGCCAGCACCTCGTCCCATCGCTTCAGGTCAGCCGTCGCACGATGGCCGGCGACCAAGATGGCTTCGCGCACGTTCCACGGATTGACTGCCTCGTTGACTTCGCGCTGGTTGGGCAGGGTGGCCATGGTTTCCCGCAACTTATGGACTGCGGAGAGGACCTCTTGGCTGCGGCCCTGCAGGGCGAGGATCTGCAGCCGCTGCCCCTCGGCCATGAGTTGGGTCCATGGTCCCAACTCGGCGCGCTGTGTGTAGTCCTTCTTCTGCTCGACCATCGCCAGCGCCTCGTCCAACCGGCCTGTGTCTCGCAGGATGTCGACCAGATTTTCCGCAAGGACGGCTGCTGTGGCAAAGCGTTCACGTGCCACTGCCTTGGCGAGCAGCTCGCGCAGGCGCCTCTCGGCCTCGGCCGGCTGCACGTACCGCAAGGCCCTAGCGAGCAGGGTGGCGTGTTCGAGTTCGTCCTCGCTGCCTTTGGTGGCCTCGACGACACGGCGCAGCAGCGGCAGCATGGCGCCGACCGTGCCCGCCGAACTGTCGCGGTGCAGCACCTTCTCAAGGGCAGAGGCCGCTATGTTCCATACACCGAGGCGCAGCAGGTATGGGATGGCTCTGCGACCGCACAACAGGACCAGCCAGCCCTGCTCCTGGGTCTCCTCAGCCAGCCCCTGGTGAAATCCGGTCATCCAATAGGTGGCAAGCTCGGTGTCGGCGGCGGCTTGGAAGTCTGGCCCGGCTGATGCCCGACCGGCCTCGGCCACGGCGGGATGCAGGTGGTACACCTTGCCCTCGCGATCCTGGTCGTCGGCGGTTTCGGCCGCGACCAACCCTTGGCCGACGAGTGGGGCTAGGGTGGCGTGCAGGTCGGGCAGGTCGCCGGGCTGTTCCAGCCGTCGCCACAAGTCGCCCCAGTTCGCTTCGACGATCCAGTCGTGCCGGTCGTTCTCTTCCAGCGCGCACAGGAAGTGGAACAGGACCCTCGCTGGCTCGGGCAGCGCGTCGGCCGCCGCCTGGGCCCACCCCGACAGCACCCGCACGAAGCCGTCGTCGGTGGCCGCTGACTCGCCGTGGTCGAAGAACGCCCGCAGCGGGGCGCCGCTGGCGAGCCAGGCTTGGTCGGCCTCGTCCAAGCGGGCCGCCAAGGCGGTGTGGTCGGTGGCTTGGCTGTTGGCCAGCTCGATCAGCTTGGGATGGCCCTGGACCACCCCGAGTGTGCGGGACAGCAGCGCCCGCCCGGCGTCGCTGTCGAACAGGGCGCGCAGGTTGGGCAGCTCTCGGGCGACCAGCATCGCCTCCTCCAGCGACAGCGCGTGGATCGCCTCAACCCTCACACGCGCATCCAGCGTTGCGGGGCGCCGCCGCGACGTCAGGACCACGCGAGACAGCCCGTCGTGGCCGATCAGCGCGCCAACGACCAGCTCCCAGCGCGGGTCGCGCCAGTCGCCCTGCTCGGTCAGCAGCGATTCCAGGTTGTCGAGGACGATCAGGACCCGGTTGGTCTCCAGCAGTTGGGTCAGGCGGGGCAGGAATGCTTGCAGCGCGGCGATGTCGTCCACCGCCTGCACCATTGCCAGGCCGGGGAGCTGGCGCTCCAGGTCCAGTGCCAGGTTGGTCAGTGCGGCGGTGATGTCGTGGCCCTCGTCGGGCGCCTTGTGCCACACCAGGTGGGTGAAGGTCTGCTCGTGGCCGTAGGCCAGCTCCAACGCGCAGGCCGTCTTGCCCGCCCCGGCCATGCCATGAAACAGCACCGCGCTGTGCTCGTTGTCCGGAGCCAGCGCGGCGGTGGCACGGGCCATGGGGCCGACCCGGCCGACGAACCGGACTGGCTGGGGCGGGAAGTCCGCCAGCTTGACGTCGGCGGCGTCGAACACCAGCGGTCCCCCGGCCGGCGGCAGCAGCCGCAGCTCGCTGGCGAGCGCGCCGAACAGGGCAGGGGTGGCCACCGACAACGGGGACGCCGACGACGCCCCGGAACACAGCCGGGGCAGGGCCGTTCGCAGCGCGCGGGGCAACGGCTGGCCCTTGCCGAGCATCAACTCGTAGACCTGGGCGCCGAGCCCGATCGCGAACTCGTCGTCTACCGGGTAGCGCATCGCCAGCACGGCGCAGCCCAAGCGGTCGACGAGCGCGGCGGCCAGCGCGGGCAGCGGCTCCCCCTCGACGGGCGCCGTGTCGTCGCTGCGCACAGGGATGCCGAGCAGGCGCAGATGCTCGGCGGCGGTGGCGGCCGCGGACTCGCACGCTGACAGCGTGACCAGCTTGATCTGGCGTCGGGCAGGGTCGAGCAGCTCGACCAGTTCAGTGCTGGAGATCAGGTCGCGACTGCCGTCGGCGGTCTCCAGCAGCAGCCCGGCGGGCAGCCCGTGGCCGGAGATGTGGACGATGTCCCAGCCCTCGTCCTCCAGCAGCACGTCGTCGAGGCGTTCCCTGGTCACGCCGTACTGCAGGACCCGCAGCTCGATCGCTTTGTGGTTGACCTGGGCGATACGGTCCACCAGGCGGGCCAGCTCGTAGCGCTCACGGCGCAGGCTCAGCGCGGCGGTGTCCACGGGCAGGCTGAACACGGCGAGCATCCGCAGCCGCCCGCCGACCGGCCGCTTCGCCCCGCCGACGGTCCCGCCCATGCCTTGGATGACGAGGCTGACCTGCCGCAGCGCCAGCGGCCGGCCCTCGACCCAGGCAAGCTCCAACGGCCGGTAGCCCAGCACCGCCGCCTCGGCGGGCAGGCGCACGCGCACCGTGACCGGCGCTCGCGCCACGATCGCTGGGCCGACCGCGCCGAGCACCTGCTCGCCGATCCAGCGGCCGAGCCATGCCAGGATCTCGGTCTCGCTGTCCCGGCGGCGGTCCGGCGCGGCGTTCCAGCGCAGGTAGCGGTACAGATCAGCGAACGCCTCATACTCGGCGGCGCTGGTGTCGAGGTGGACGGTATGGTCGGCGACGAACGCGCCGCCGGGCTCGGTCAGCCGCCACCGCCACCGCGCCGGCCCCTCGTAGTCACAGACATCGAGATCCACCAGCTCCACAACCGCCCCCTGCCCATCGCCGCCAGCCCCACCCACCGTACTCGAACGATCCACAGATCCACCATGCAGAGGGCGTAGGCTGCGTTGGCTGCGATGGGAGGTGACAGGGTGGCGGCACGCGTGAGGTGGGAGGTCGTCGGAGGGAAAGCGCGCTACAACGGTCGGTGGCTGTCGGAGTGGGTGCCCGACGCGGTCGAGCGGATCGTGGAGGGGTTCGCGCCGGTCAGGATCGTCCTGTTCGGCTCTGTGGCTCGGGGTGACGACAACGCCGACAGCGACATCGATCTGCTTGTCGTGCTCTCGGAAATCAGGGGCCGACGCCACGACGCTGCCGTGGACATTCTTCGTGCCCTGCGTGATCTGCCGGCTCCCGTGGACGTCATGGTCACTGACGTGCGGCACCTCGCGGAGGCGGCGGAGCTGCCTGGCGTGCTTCGGGTGGCGTTGCGGGAGGGCAAGGTGGTCCATGAGCAGGCCGCCTGAGACGCTCGCCGAGCGTGTCGAGCGATGGCTGCGGCTCGCCCGTGAGGATCTGCTTCTGGCCGAGCACGCGCTCGCGGACCCCGACGTCGTTCGCCGAGGTGCGTGCGTATGGGCACAGCAGGCGGCGGAGAAGGCATTAAAAGCGCTCATCGTGTCAGAAAACACTGATCCGCCCAAAATTCATAATCTGATGCACCTCGAACGGTTGGTCCCGGCGGCTGTCAGCGAGGGATTGGCACCGCTCGATCTCGAGGGGCTCACTCGCTGGGCGATCGAAGGCCGGTATCCGGACGATTTCGAGGAAGCCACGACCACCGATGCCGAGACGGCCGTGGCCACAGCCGCCGCCGTCCTCCTTCTCGCCGAGACGGCCCTCGACCGGGCGCCTTTGGGAGATCGAGCCCAAGAGCCTCAAGTCGATCCCGAACTCGCGCTTGCGGAACAACAGCCGGACGAGCCTGACCTCGCCCCGACCGACGAGCATGGAGAGCACCGCTGATTAGTCGAGATCGCGGGACGCCGACGCCGCCTTTGCGCGTGCGCGCAGGCCAAGCAGCCCGGCGATCATGATCACCGGCAGCGGGTAGACCAGATCGGTGACGATGTCCAGCTCCTCGGCGACCTGTTGACCCTGGACCTCGCCGAGATCTCCGCACGGTGGGATGACGACCCACCAGCGGTAAACCACCCATGCTGCGGCGCGCGGGTGAAGGTCCGCCCGCGTTCTTCGGACAGGATCCGGCGGAGGGTGGCGGCGAGCGGCGGCCCAGTCTTCTTGGGCGGCGAGGTCGGCGAGGACGACCGGCTGTGGATCGGCGGCGGCATGCTGGTCGCCGCGTGCGGCTGCGACCACCGCGTCGACCGGGGGCGTGAACTCTTCGGGCACGCCCGATGGGAGCTGTTCGAGTTCGGCGCGGCCGGCCAGCACGTCCAGGGTGCGCTGCACGACCGCGGTGTCGATTGGGTCCAGCCCCTCGAGGAGGTCCTGCCCCGCGAGGATGTCCTGGCCGCGCTCGCTGCTCAGGATGCGCCGCAGCCGCTCGACCAGGACCGCACAGTCGTCGTGCTGCGCTGCTGCGCCCTTGTGCGGATGTCGTCAGTGGCGTTGGCGTGCGAGGCGTAGCACTTCGGCGAGCGCCGCGTCGCCGTCGGGGGCCCGCCTGGGCAGGCGCTCGAAGAGCTGGGCGAGCTGCACGCCCTCCACCCGACCCACGAGGCCACACAGCACGGCGAACGAGGCCGGGAGCGGAGGGGTTGTAATGAAGCTGGCTAGGTCGCGGGCGAGCCGGTCGAGCGTCAAGGCCAAGAGCCCCGCGCCGGTCTGATATTGGATGATGGCAGAGGCCAGCCGGTGGGCCAGCGCGACCGCCGGATCGGCGTCAGCCCCGCGCAGATAGCTTGCCAGGTTCTGGTGGATGCCCGCAATGGGCTCAGGGTCTGTGGCGGCGTACGCGTAGCGCAGCGCGTCCTGCTGAAGTCTGACGGCGGCATCGCGGTGGCCGAGTCTGTCCTCAACGTCGGCCAGGGCGCCGACCACCTGGCCGTGCGAGCCGATGGCCTTCTCCTGCTCGAACACGGCTCGGCAATCCAGCAGCAGCTTTTTAGCGTCGTTGATGCGACCAAGGCGCAGCAGCGGACCATAGTCATTGAACTCTATGTCGGCGAGTTCGAGGGGGGGTGCGCTGCGCCGGCGTGTGGACTTGATCAGCGCGGCGTTGAGGGCCAGCGCCTCTTCCCATCGTTCCTGGCCGGCAGCTGCAGAGCGGCCGACGCTCAGGATGGCCTCACGTACGTTCCACGGATTGACTGGATCGTTCGCTTCGCGCTGCTGGGGCAGAGCAGCCATGGTTTCCCAGAGTTTCTGGACTGAGGAGAGGACCTCTTCGCTGCGACCCTGCCGGACTAAGATCTGTAGCTGCCGGGCCTCGTCAGCTAGCTGGGTCCACGGTCCCAAGCCGGCGCGCCGGGTGTAGCCGCTCTTCTGCTCGACCATCGCCAGCGCCTCGTCCAACCGGCCTGTGTCTCGCAGCAGGTTGATCAGATTCCCCGCAAGGATCGTTGCTGTGGCAAAACGGTCGCGTGCGACTGCCTCGGCGAGCAGTTCACGGAGGCGCGTCTCGGCCTCGGCCGGCTGCACGAGCGACAGCGCTCGGGCAAGCAAGGCGGCGTAGTCGAGTTCGTCCTCGGTGCCTGTGGTGGCTTCGACGACGCGGCGCAGGAGCGGCAGCACGGCGGCGACCGTGCCCGGCGAATGGTCGCGATTCAGCACGGTCTCGAGCACCCAGGCCGCAGTGTCCCATTCGCCCAGGCGGAGCAGGTAGGAGGCGACGCTGCGGCCGGACTGCCGCACCATCCAGCCCTGCGCATGCGTCTCCTTGGCCAGCCTCTGACCGAAACCAGACTTCCAAAAGGCGGCCAGCCTGGTGTCGACTGCGGCCTGGAAGTCCGGGTCGGCTGCGGCCTGCCCGGCCTCGGCCACACCCGGATGCAGGTGGTAGATGTCTTGTCGGCGGTCCTGGTCGTCGCCGGGCTCGACCACGACCAGCCCCTGACCGACCAGCGAGACGAGGGTGGCCTGCAAGTCGGGCGGGTCACCGGGCCGTTCCAGCCGCTCCCACAGGTCGGCCCAGTTCGCCTCAACGATCCAGCCGCGCCGGTCGTGCTCCTCCAGGGCGCACAGGAAGTGGAACAGGATCCGCGCTGGCTCGGGCAGCGCGCCGGTCGCCGCGCGGGTCCACCCCGACAGCACCCGCACGAAGTCGTCGTCGGTAGCCGCCGATTCGCCGTGGTCGAAGAACGTCTGCAGCCGGGTGCTGCCAGCGAGCCAGGCCTGGTCGGCTTCGTCCAAGCGGGCCGCCAGGGCGGTGTGGTCGGTGGCTTGGCCGTCGGCCAGCTCGATGAGCTTGGGATGACCCTGGACCACCGCGAGCGTGCGGGACAGCAGCGCCCTCCCGGTGTCGCTGTCGAACAGGGCGCGCAGGTTGGGCAGCTCGCGGGCGACCAGCATCGCCTCCTCCAGCGACAGCGCATGGATCGCCTCGACCCGCGCTCGGGGATCCAGCATTGCGGGCCGCCGCCGCGACGTCAGGACCACCCGAGACAGCCGTCGTGGCTGACCAGCGCGTTGACGACCAGCTCCCAGCGTGGGTCGCGCCAGTCGCCCTGCTCGGTCAGCAGCGACTCCAGGTTGTCCAACACGATCAGGACCCGGTTGGTCTCCAGCAGCTGGGTCAGCCTGGGCAGGAACGCTTGCAGCGCGGCGATGTCGTCCACCGCCTGCACCATTGCCAGGCCGGGGAGCTGGCGCTCCAGGTCCAGTGCCAGGTTGGTCAGGGCGGCGGTGATGTCGTGGCCCTCGTCGGGCGCCTTGTGCCACACCAGGTGGGTGAAGGTCTGCTCGTGGCCGTAGGCCAGCTCCAACGCGCAGGCCGTCTTGCCCGCCCCGGCCATGGCCATGGAACAGCACCGCGCTGTGCTCGTTGTCCGGGGCGAGTGCGGCGGTGGCCCGGGCCATCGGGCCGACCCGGCCCACGAACCGGACCGGCTGGGGCGGGAAGTCCGCCAGCTTGACGTTGGCGACGTCGAACACCAGCGGCCCCCCGGCCGGCGGCAGCAGCCGCAGCTGGTCGGCCAACGGGCCGAACAGGGCCGGGGTGGCCACCGACAGCGGCGACGTCGACGACGCTCCGGTGCACAGCCGGGGCAGTGCCGTTCGCAGCGCGCGGGGCAAGGGGTGGCCCTTGCCGAGCATCAGCTCGTAGACCTGGGCGCCGAGGGTGATCGCGAACTCATCGTCGACCGGGTAGCGCATCGCCAGCACGGCGCAGCCCAACCGGTCGACGAGCGCAGCGGCCAGCGCGGGCAGCGGCTCCCCTCGACGGGGCGCCGTGTCGTCGCTGCGCACAGGGATGCCGAGCAGGCGCAGATGCTCGGCGGCGGTGGCAGCCGCAGACTCGCACGCTGACAGCGTGACCAGCTTGATCTGGGCTCGGGCAGGGTCGAGCAGGTCGACCAGCTCAGTGCTGGAGATCAGGTCGCGGCTGCCGTCAGCGGTCTCCAGCAGCAGCCCGGCGGGCAGCCCGTGGCCGGAGATGTGCACGACGTCCCAGCCGTCGTCCTCCAACAGCACGTCGTCGAGCCGTTCCCTGGTCACGCCGTACTGCAGGACCCGCAGCTCGATCGTTTTGTGGTTGACCTGAGCGATACGGTCCACCAGGCGGGCCAGCTCGTAGCGCTCACGGCGCAGGCTCAGCGCGGCGGCGTCCACGGGCAGGCTGAACACGGCCAGCATCCGCAGCCGCTCGCCGACCGGCCGCTTCCCGCCACCCCCAGCGCCGCCCGCACCTTGGATGACGAGGCTGACCTGCTGCAAGGCCAGCGGCCGGCCGTCCACCCAGGCAAGCTCCAGCGGCCGGCAGCCGAGCGCCGCGGCCTCGGCGGGCAGGCGCACCCGCACCGTGACCGGCGCTCGCGCCACGATCGCCGGGCCGACCTTGCTGAGCACCTCCTCGCCGATCCAGCGGCCGAGCCACGCCAGGATCTCGGTCTCGCTGTCCCGCCGGCGGTCCGGCGCGGCATTCCAGCGCAGATAGCGGTACAGATCAGCGAACGCCTCATACTCGGCGGTGCGCTCGTCGAGGCAGACGGTGTGGTCGGCGACGAACGCGCCGCCGGGCTCGGTCAGCCGCCACCGCCACCGCGTCTGGCCCGTGTAGTCAAGGACGTCGAGGTCCACCAGCTCCACAACCGCCCCTGCCCGTCGCAGCCAGTGTCACCCACCGTACTGCCTTGGTTTGGCAGGGGAGGGGGCTCAGGCGAGCAGGGTGGAGATCGGCAGAGCGAAGCCGGGCAGCAGTGGGGAGGTCAACGTTTCGCCCTCGCCCACGATGATGGGCTCGGGGTAGCGCCAGCCGGTGAGGCGATGGACGAGCACGGCGCGCCGCTTGAGGTCGGTGAACCAGTACTCGGGCACGCCGAAGGCCGCGTAGGCGTCGCGCTTCGGGCCGAGGTCGAACCATCGGTTCGACGGCGACGACACCTCGATGACGAGGTCCGGCGGCTCATGCACCTTCTTGCCCTCGAACCACTCGAGATGCTCGGCGAGGACCAACAGCAGGTCGGGCTGGTAGACCCGCTGCTCGGAGGTGACGACGTCGACCGGCCCGACGAGCACCTCGCCGCCGTGCTCATCAGTCCAGGCCCTTAGTGGGTAGTGGAATTGCCCAATCGCGCGCTGGTGCCCCACTGCTGGCGAGGGGCTCACGACGAGCACCCCGTCGTGCAGCTCACGGCGGTCGAGTTCGGGAAACTGCTCGTCCAAGTCGCGCCAGGTGAGGTCCCTCGTCTTGACATCGACCGTCCCCATAGGGTGCCACCTCCATCAGCCATCGCGGGACTTTACAAGGCCAGCCTACGCCGATGCCAGCTGGAGCGGCGCAGGCGTCGGCGGTGGTGGGGGCGCTGCTATCGCGGTGGCCGCCGACGACACGACCGCGTCGGGCTTTCCCGCGCGCCCTGTGTACGGGCCCGCGGATGGCGCAAAGCTGGGGGAGTTGCCGTTCACGCGGGGGATTCACCCGACGATGTAGAGGGGGCGGCTGTGGACGATGCGCCAGTACGCGGGGACGGGTCGGGCACTCGTCGCGCGGGGGGTCAGCATCTGGCACAGCTCGCGTTCAACGGGAGTGGTGAGGCCGGCGGGGGTCCTCAGCGGGAGCACGAGGCCACCATGTGTCTTGGCCAGGTGTGGCGCGGGGCGAGCGCACAAGCCGCGCTCGGTGCCGGCGGTCAGCAGCCGTTCCAGGGTGCCAGGTGGCGCTGCTGTCCTCAGCCCGGCTCCCGTAGCTGCCTCAGAGCAGCCCGGGCAGTATCCGGATCCGGCGAACAGCCGCCTTTAGCTGAATCTTGTGGAACAGCGCACGCTCGTCCTCGACAGCGTGCCGCCATCCGTCGTGAGCCTCGACAAGCCCCTCGACCACAAGGAATTCGATCACATCTTCGACACATGGCCGGTAGCGACGCCCGCCCACCGGAAGATGGAATCGGTGCAGCTGCCTGCGGAATCCGGCTCTGTCACAGAGTTGGTCAAGCGCTGCGCAGACCCCATGCACCTGGACATGCGCGGCGGGATAGGATCCACGCGGCTCGCGAACGTACTCGTACCGAAAAATCGGCGACTGTAGGCTCTCGTCCACGGACAATGAGCATGCCGACTGGAGAACGGTCAGGTACTCCCGCTCCGGAAGGACGTAGGCGACAAGCAGCCAGGCGCGTGGAAGAGCCTGTGACACGGTAAGGGCCTGGGCACAAATAACTTGACGCTTTCATCCGGATTTGACCTGGTCAGCGAGTCACGCGACCGTAACTTCCGCCACGTTATTCATGCCCAGGTCCTAAGTGGCACAGGCCACGGCGTAATGCTCGACCTCGTCACACCCCGGCCGACCCGGACCAACCCGCTGTGTGGATCAAGGACTACGCCGAGGCGGACGCCGTTGGTCACAGTGCGGTTCAGTAGCGCTGTGATACGACCAGCGAACTGGCGGGCCTGGTCTTGTAAGTCAGCGCCCCTGGGCACGGTTGGGGGCGATCATGAACCAGGTCAGCCAGGCCCGCTCCGAGCTGAACTCTCCACACTCAGCTTCGCGGCGCAGCTCTTCAAATGTCATTCCCAGCTCTGCCAGGGCATTCTCAATCGCCTGATGCAGTTCCTCAGGAGTGACGACCTCTATATCAATATCGGCCGGCGTCATCGCTGCCTCGATCCCAAATATCGATCACTCACACATGACAGGAGTGTAAGAGGCCTTGCGCTCGTTGCCCAAGCTGCCACCCGCCGTCCCGTAGGGTGTGGAACTGCTGGGAGTCCTGAGCAGGCGCGTTCGGTTGGAGCACACGATGGTGGTGACGCCGTCGAGGTGTGTCGGTCCGCTGGCGCGTCCTCCAAGCCGGTGGTGAGATCGCGCACCTGTCACCGTCATGTGCTGGGTGGGCGGCGTGAGCTGCGACGGACCAGGGAGAGGTGCCCCTCGTGCAGCGCGTGCAGCTCACGGCGGTCAAAGTCGGGGACAGCTCGTCCAAGTCGCGCCAGGTGAGATCGGTCGTGTGGGCGTGGACCATGTCGGGCAGCGTAGGCCTGGCTTGCGTGGCTACTATCGCGGGATGGCCGCCGACGACACGACCGCGTCTGGCATCCCCGCGCGCCCTGTGTATGGGCCGGTGGAGGGCGGAAAGCCGGGGGAGTTCCCGTTCACGCGGGGCATCCACCCGACGATGTATGGGGGGCGGCTGTGGACGATGCGCCAGTACGCGGGGTACGCCTCAGCGAGTGAGTCCAACGCCCGCTACCGGTACCTGCTGGAGCAGGGGCAGACGGGGCTGTCGGTGGCGTTCGACCTGCCGACGCAGATGGGGTATGACTCCGACGCCGCCATCGCGGCCGGCGAGGTGGGCAAGGCCGGGGTGGCGATCGACTCGCTGGAGGATATGCGCCGGCTGTTCGACGGGATCCCGCTGGATCAGGTGTCGACGTCGATGACGATCAACGCGCCGGCGTCGATCCTGCTGCTGCTCTACCAGCTGGTCGGCGAGGAGCAGGGCGTCGAGCCGGCCAGGCTGCGCGGCACGATCCAGAACGACGTGCTCAAGGAGTACATCGCGCGGGGCACCTACATCTTCCCGCCCGAGCCGTCGCTGCGGATCGTCACCGACGTCTTCGCCTACTGCGCGCAACGGCTGCCCGGGTTCAACGTGATCTCGATCTCGGGCTACCACATGGGCGAGGCCGGGGCCACGGCCGTGCAGGAGGTCGCGTTCACGCTGGCCAACGCCATCGCCTACGTCCAGGCGGCGGTCGACGCGGGCCTGGACGTCGACGCGTTCGGGCCGCGGCTGTCGTTCTTCTTCGTGGCCCGCTCGACCCTGCTCGAGGAGGTCGCGAAGTTCCGCGCCGCCCGGCGGATGTGGGCGCGGATCATGCGTGACCGGTTCGGTGCGCAAGACCCGAAGTCGCAGATGCTCCGCTTCCACACGCAGACCGCGGGGGTGCAGCTGACGGCCCAGCAGGCCGAGGTGAACATGGCCAGGGTGACGATCCAGGCGCTGGCCGCCACGCTGGGGGGGACGCAGTCGCTGCACGCGAACGCGTTCGACGAGGCGCTGGCGCTGCCCAGCGAGAAGGCGGCGCGGCTGGCGCTGCGGACCCAGCAGGTGATCGCCCACGAGACGGACGTTCCGCTGACCGCCGACCCGCTGGGCGGCAGCTGGTTCGTCGAGTCCCTGACCGATGAGATCGAGCGCCGCGCCACGGAATACATCGAGAAGATCGACGCGATGGGCGGCGCGGTCCAGGCGATCGGGCAGGGCTACCAGAAGGGTGAGATCGAGCGCAGCGCCTACGAGCTGACCCAGGCGGTGGAGGCGGGGGAGCAGGTCGTCGTCGGCGTCAACCGGTACACGATCGACGAGGACGTCGAGCCCGAGCTGCTGCGCGTCGAGGACGCCGTCCGAGACGCGCAGGTCACGCGCCTGGAGCGCATCCGGGCCGAGCGCGACACCGGCGCGGTTCAGGCAGCCCTCGCCGAGGTCTCCGAAGTCGCCCGCGGCACCGGCAACCTGCTGCCTCCGATGAAGCAGGCGCTGCGCCGGATGGCGACGGTCGGTGAGGTGTGCGACACGCTGCGCGGCGTCTTCGGCCGGTACCGCCCAGCAGACACCGCATGAGCCCTAAGGAAAGGCCCGCTCCATCGGGGGCTGGGGGCTGGCGGGGTCGGGCGTGGAGCGGGAGAACATCCAGCGCAGCTCGACGATGCCGGTGAAGTCGCGCCGTGCGGTGATGGTGGCGGCGACGGTGAACGGCGCCCGATGCTCGGGATGCACGAGGAGCGTCCACTCGGCGCGGCCCGTGGCCCCGTCGATGGCCTCAAGGCGCCTCCGGAACTCGCGCCGGGCTCCGTTGGAGATGAACGCGGCCAGGGGGCGGCACTCGAGCAGGTCCTCGGAGTAGCCGAGCAGCTCGGCGGCCTGGCGGTTCGCGCGAGTGATGAGGCCGACTGGATCGGTGACGAGGTAGGGGAGGGGAGCGAGCTGGTACAGGTCGCGGTAGCGCTCGCGATCGACCTTCAGCCCGTCCCGCTCGTCGAGGAGCTGCGCGGTCTGCAGCCGGCACTCCTCCAGCAGCGCCTGCTGCTCCTCGAGCGTGGCGGTCAGCTCGGCGATCGCGGAGGAGTCCGTATCCTGCATCTTCGGCAGGGTCCGCGCGGCCTCCGGCGGGATCGGCGCCTGGAGACCGCCGAACGACGGCTCGCTGGCCGAGCGCTCGGCCAGGTACGCGGCCGCCCCGGCGCGGCTGGCGACGTCGAGCGTCGCCAGAATGTTGGATACATACTTCTTGACCGTCCGCTCCGACAGGCTCACGCGGGTGGCGATCTGCCGGTTCGTGTGACCCCGGCTGATCAGTTGGAGAATCCGCAGCTCGGCCGGCTTCAGCCGCTGCAGCCGCGCGTCCTTCTGGGAGATCTGCTGGCCCAGCCTGGTGAGCAGCCCGGCGGCGGCGTCGGGGTCGAACAGCGATTCGCCGCCGCCGACCTGGCGGAGCGCGGCGACGAGATGCGACGCGGGGGTGCTCTTGAGCAGGTAACCCGCCGCTCCCGCGAGGATCGCGTCGAACCGAGCCCGATCGTCGTCGAGCGCGCTGAACAGGATGACACCGAGGCCCGAGCGCTCCCGCCGCAGGGCCCGGCAGGTCTCGGCGCCGGGATGGTCGGGGAGCTGCGCGTCGAGCAGGATGACGTCGGACTCATGCTCGCGGACCAGCGTGAGAGCCTCGCGGGCTGTGGAGCCCTCGCCCACCAGCGCCATGCCGGGTTGCGAGCCGAGCAGGGCGGCGACGCCATGACGCAGCATCGGCTGGGAGTCCACAACCAAGACGCGGAACGTGCGTACCGCGAGGGTATTCCCTCCAGCTCCAGATGACGCCATGCGGTTCAGTATAGGTCCATACGGCTTGTAGTGGCCGAATGGTCATGAGGCAAGGCGGCCATCACCCCTTGCGTTTTCTGCAACGTCCGGTATTACATCTGGGAAGGCTCTCCGATCTCCGGAAGGGAGGCCAGCCCGCGTCCGCGTTCACACGGCGCGCGGGCGCTGGTCACTTGGCACGCCCTCGGCCCCACCGGGTGGAGATTGCGACCGTCGCGCTCTGCGACGGCACTCGCGGCACGTGATCTCCGCCCGGTCGGGGTAGACCTGCACGTCCAGCCGGAACCCGCAGGCACCGCAGTAGCGGGGCGGGTCCAGCGGCAGCCGCCCCGCGCAGCCGTCGTGGAGCGCGGCCCGCAGCGACCGCCCGCATCCCTCGCAGAACATCGACACCGCTTGGAGTGTAAGCCGCCCGCCCGCCCGGCAATGATCCGCCGGGAGCGCCAATGTGGGCCACTCCCGGCAGAGCACTTGTTGCCTACGGAATGTCGCGTTGGAAGAAGAGGACCACATCCCCAATTTCTGCGGTGCCACCCCCGGCTAGGACCGTGAAGGTCACGGTATTGATTCCTACCGGCAGCAAGCCGTCGACCACCTCATGCGCAGAGTGGAGTTCGCGGTCATTGTAGGTGAGAACAGCCTGCACTGCACCGTTGACTGCGACGCTGAATTGCACGTTCGCAGGGCCTGTCTCCACCATGAAGAAGAGGACAGCATTGTCGAGCTGGGTATCCGCAGGAAGAGTGAAATCAAAGTTCCTAGTGATAGAGCCTGCTAAGCTCAGCGAGAACGAGTTGTCGATGAGTACGGTGTAATCTGCGATTCTGGGCATTTCATAGCCTCCTGGGCTGGTGTGCGGATCAAGCGTTTGTGCGGGCACGATGCCTGCATTCTTGTCCGTGCTGCCACTGTGGATTGCGCCGCTTAGCGTTTGCTTGACGACCGCTGTACAGCGGGAAGCCAGCGCAGCGATAGGGCGCGGCCCGAATTTGACGTCTCCGGCCCCTCGTGAAGTGGCGGATGCCCGCCTTGGCTGCCGGTGAATGGGGGGCGGGCGGGCTATTGTGACGGCAGTGATCGAAGAGCCCGTCCACGCCTCTCCCCGAGCGCCAGCCGTGGATTCTGGTCGTCGAGGACGACCCGATCGTGGCCGAAGTCGTCGCCCGGTACTACGGCTGATCTTCCACACCCAGCAGGGTCCGGGTGGTGCTGGTCCGCGAGTCCGGCCACGAAGACGACGGGTAGGGGTATGAACTGGCTTTGGTCACCACGGATCTGAACGCTTCCGTCGCCGATCTCGTGGCGCCAGCCGATCCTCGACCGAGGTCACGATCTTGAACGCCAAGCAGGCCGCGGAGGTGGGGCAGGCCCGCAACCGCACCCGCAAGGTCGTAGAGCGGACCGTGCCCGTTCGAGGTGCTGTGTAGAGTCTGGTGATCGATCGTCTGGTACGCAACCCGCGGGCGCAGCCTGCGGGTGATCGCCGAGCGGCGGCGCCACGCGCCCTGGTATACGAGCAAGGTCGATCCGTCGGCGGCGGACATGGTTGCTGTCCTCCGGCGGGTGCTGATCACCGCGAAACCTCACTCATAACACCCTCACGTGACCACCTCCACATCAGAAGTCACCGCCGTTATGCCTGGCCTGGGCACAGGCAGCAGCATAATGCGAAAGTCGAGTTGGTTGGTTGACACCCCGAGCCGTGCCGTGAGGCACGGCTCGGGGGATGTCCGCCGCTCAAGCGTCTACGATGCCTGGGGCGACCTCAGATGGGGGCTACCGGTGCCGACGTTACGTGAGCGTGTGCTACGCGCTGACACGGCAGGCGTGCCGCTCGCGTTCACAACGGCAGTCCAGCGTGGTTCTGCCAGAACTCGACGATCTCCCGGGTCGCGTTGAAATGCGTGGCGACCGGGGGGTTGCCCGCTGCTCCGAATGACGGCCAGTTATGGCCGCCGCCCACCACGGTGACATATTCGAATGCTTCGGCTCCCCCCTGGAACAGCTGAACGACGACCTCGGTGATGTTCGTGCTGCCGGGAACGAGCGTTGTCACGGACGGAGCGTTGTTGGGGATGAGGTTGCGCGTCAGCATCTCCTGAACGGTGTTCGCCGGCAGCGTGGTATCGAGCGGAACCTCCTGCAGGGTCATCGGCGAGCGGAACCCGAAATCGGCGGTGCCGTGCACGTATATGGCCGGTACCGAGGCGGGCAGGAGGGGTGCGAGCTGCTGTCTGTAATGCAGGGCCTTCTCGGGATCGAGTGCCTTACCGACGACGGCGAAACCACGAAAGCTCGAGACGAGGTTGGAGTTCATGAGCTGCCACGCCATGCCCCCACCGTTGGAGAAGCCCGCTGCGTAGATGAGGTTAGGGTCGACGGTAACGGTGGGCACCGCCACATTGCCGGTGGGATACACGGCGATGGGGTCGGTGATGGCCGCGAGAAGCTGCTGGACGAACAAAAGGTCGTACGTCGGGAACGCGCTGTCGCCCTTCTTGAAATGGACCCACTCGTCGCTGAGCCGTGGGTCGGCCTCCGGGAAGACCAGTAAGTAGCGACTCAACGGGAGCGGCGGCGGGTTAGTCGGGTTCGCCGGGTCGATACCCCAGCGGCGGGCCATAGTCTCGGCATCTTGGCCACCGCCGTGGAACACGACGATGGCAGGTACGGCCATCTGGAGCGGGTTGTCAGGAATGCAAACGTTGTACGTGCGGCTGACCTGCGCTTGCAGCGTCTGGTCAAGGAGAAGTGGCATTTCATAGCCTTCTTAGTTGGAATGCGGATCGAGTGTTGTGGTGCAGGCAAGACGCCCGCACGCTCGTCCGCACTGCCACTATGGGCTGCGCCGCTTAATCTTTTCTTGACGACCGCTGTACAGCGAAAAGCCAGCGGAGCCAACCCTGGAGATCCCCATCATGGCAGCGGATCTGTGCCGCAAGGCCGTCGCGGAGCACCATGATCTCGGCGGCCTTCTGACCACGGACGCTCGTGTAGACAATCGTGACGCTGTCGATCCCGGGGAGCACGCCATGCAAGTCGAAGCGCAGGTCAGGAAACGAACGCAGCCCGACAGCGAAATAGCGGTGGCGGAGCGTCTCGACGCCGCGAAGGGTTCCCGACGGGTCAAAGCCAAGCGCTGCTCCATAGGGCGGCCTGAACTCGACGTCCTGGTCATAGTGCCGCAGGACCATGTCCAAATCATGGGCGTTCCAGGCCTGGACCCACTGTGAGTCGAACGCAAGCGTTGGTCTTTGTCAATCACCTCTGGCTCCTGGTCAAGTGGCGGATGCCCGCCTTGGCTGCGGGTGAATGGGGGGCGGGCGGCTATTGTGACGGGTGTGATCGAAGAGCCCGTCCACACGCCTCTCCCAGAGCGGCAGCCGCGGATTCTGGTCGTCGAGGACGACCCGACCGTGGCCGAGGTCGTCGCCCGGTACCTGGAGCGCGACGGCTGCCGCATCGAGGTCGTCACCGACGGCAGGGTCGCCCTCGCCAGATTGGAGGCCGCGCCCCCCGACCTCGTCATCCTCGACGTCATGCTGCCCGGTTTGGACGGGTTCGAGGTCTGCAGGCGCCTGCGCGAGCACAGCCGGATCCCGGTGATCATGCTCACCGCCCGGGCTGAGGCGGTCGAGCGCATCAACGGTCTGGAGCTGGGCGCGGACGACTACGTGGTCAAGCCGTTCTCGCCGCGCGAGCTGGCCGCGCGGGTGAAAGCGGTGCTCCGTCGGGCGCAGATGGCGCGGGACGGCTCCGTGTCGGGGCCGCAGCCGTACCGGCCCAGGACGTTTCTGGGCATGGAGTTGGACGAGCGCTCCCGCCAGGTCCGAATCGACGGCCAGCCGGTCTCGCTGACGGTGCGGGAGTTCGACCTGCTCGCCTTCTTCATACGGCATCCCGGGGAGGTGTTCCGGCGGGAGGCGCTGCTCGACCGGGTCTGGGGCTATACGTTCGGCGACACCTCGACGGTGACGGTGCACGTGCGCCGCCTGCGCGAGAAGATCGAGCCGGACCCGTCCGCCCCGACTTACGTGCAGACCGTGTGGGGCGTCGGGTACCGGTTCGGCGAGTGAAGGCATCGCTGTGATGATGCGATCGGGGGTTGTGGCCGTCGGGCTGGCGGTCGTCGTCGCGTGCATCGCGCTCGTCGACCTGCCGGTTCGGGACTCGCTGGCGATCACCGCGTTCGCGGGCCTCGCCGCGCTCGTGACCGGGGGGGTCGGCGGCGGTGTGCTGCACCTGCTGCGGCGGCGGTCGTTCTTCGCTCAGGTCAGCGTCGTCGCGCTGACCTCGACGGTCGCGGTCGCGGCGGGGACGCTGGCGGTGGGCTACGCGATGTTCATCAGCGCCCACGACCTCAACGCGCTCGCGGTGGTCGTGGTCGTTGCCGGGTTCGTGGGCGTGCTCGCCGCGTTCACGCTCGCCTTTCGGGTGGATCAGGCCAGCCGGTCGCTGGGCGAGGCCGCCCGCCGGATCGGCGACCCTGCGGCGCCGCGCAGCGCGCCCCCGTCGATCCTGGAGTTCCGGCGCTTGGCCGCCGAGTTGGAGGAGACCGGCGCGCGCCTGGAGGAGGCGCGCGTCCGTGAGTTGGCGACCGAGGCCGCCCGCCGCGAGTTGGTCGCGTGGGTGTCCCATGACCTGCGCACGCCGCTGTCGGGCATCCGCGCGGTGACCGAGGCGCTGGAGGACGGCCTTGTCGACGATCCTGAGACGGTGCGTCGCTATCTCGTGACCCTGCGTGTCGAGGCGGACCGGCTGACGGGGCTGGTCAACGACCTGTTCGAGCTGTCGCGGATCCACGCGGGAGCGCTGCGCCTGACCATGGAGCCAGTCAGCTTGGGCGACCTCATCTCCGACGCGCTCGCCGCGGCGGGGCCGGTGGCCGAGGCGAAGGGCGTGACGGTGGAGGGGCGCATGGACGGCGTGGTCGAGCTGGAGGCCTCGCCTCCCGAGCTGGCCCGGGTGCTGCGCAACCTGCTCGACAACGCCATCCGCCAGACGCCCCCGGGCGGTGAGGTCAGCGTGGAGGCGAGCGGCGGCGGCGGCCGGGCCTTCTTCGCGGTGTCCGACTCGTGTGGGGGCATCCCCGACGACGACCTGTCCCGCGTGTTCGAGGCCGGGTTCCGGGGTGAGGCCGCCCGCACGCCGACCGCCGCCGACGGCGGCGCCGGCCTGGGCCTGGCGATCGCCCGCGGCCTGGTCGAGGCGCACCGCGGCGAGCTGTCGGTCGCCAACACCGCCACAGGCTGCCGTTTCGTCGTCACCCTGCCGGCCTGACTTCCCCGCGCCGGCGGTGTTCGGTCCGACCGTCCGTCCCGCGAGGGAGAGGGCTTCCTCGTCATGGGTGACAACACCCCGATCGGGGAGCGGATCGCCCAGTCCCGCAAGCGGCTCAACCTGACTCAGCAGGTCCTGCCAGGCCAGGTGGACCGCTCGGTGTCGTGGCTGACGAAGGTCGAGCCTGCGGGACGCGCGAGCCAATTCTGGTGGGTTCGGGTTGCACGCGTCGCGGGCCACGTCGGGGAAGGTTTTGTGCTGGATCGCGGCGGAATACCGCCGCGATCCAGCACAAAACTGCCGTCAACCGGCGCGCCATCGCCCCTCCCGTCCATGGCTCGTCGGGCCGGGGCGAAGCCCCGCTAGTCGGTGCCAGCCAGTGTGCCGTGGCGAACCAGGGACACCCCGGCGTATGGGCACGCCGCTGCCGGTGATGCGGAGCACGCGCATGGTGAAGGGAAACGCTCGCGGCATCGGCGCGCCAGGCCGAGATCCGTCACGAGCAGCACCACGAAACTCGCCGACGACATGTCTTGACAGCCAACTGGCTTCCCAGAGCCTGCACGCATGCGGATCCCGATGGCCGTCAGCAGACGCCTGACCAGCGCGTATGCGCTCGTGCGGAGCGGGGCAGACGGCCCGGAGGTGACTGAAAATCACGAGGTCGGCGGTTCGACCCCGCCCTTGGCCACCCATAAAGCCGAGCTGGAAGCCACGATTGAGGACTCGTGCGGCATCCTGTCCCCACGCTGCGACCGCAGGGCGAGACGGCGGTGCCGCTCGCCCTAGCGGAGCCTCCGGACGCCCAGGGTGCGGTCGCGGGAGAGCACCGTGGCGGGCGTTCTTGGCGCGCTACCGAACGTTTGGGCTGGATCATGCGCGGCCAAGCGCCAGGCGGCGGTTGTCGATCAGGCGGGTCGTGCCCACGAATGCGGCGACGACCGCCTGGGCTGGGCGCTCCACGACGCCTCTCAGTGGCTGCAGGGTCTCGGGGTCGACGATGTCCGCGTAGTCGAGGCGGACACCGGGCGCGGCCTCGATTCTGCGTCGCAGCAGGTCACGAGTCCGGTCGGCGTCGCCGTTCCAGGTCGCGGCCGCCTCGCGCAGCGCGACGGACAGGACCAGCGCCTGGGTCCGCTGCCGCGCGGCGAGGTAGGCGTTGCGGCTGGACAGCGCGAGGCCGTCGGGGTTGCGCGCCGTCGGGCAGCCGACGATCCGCACGGGCAGGTCGAGGTCGCGGACCATCGTCTTGATCACCACGAGCTGCTGGAAGTCCTTCTCGCCGAAGTAGGCGAGGTCGGGCTGGACGACGCCCAGCAGCTTGGCCACGATGGTCGTGACGCCGTCGAAGTGGGTCGGTCGGCTGGCGCCCTCCAAGCCGGTGGTGAGGTCACGCACGGTCACGGTCGTGCGGCGGGTGGGCGGGGTGAACTGTGACGGCTCCGGTGCGAACACGAGGTCGACGCCCAGGGGGGTGAGCAGGTCCAGGTCACGCTGGAGGTCACGCGGGTAGGCGTCGAGGTCCTCCGTCGGGGCGAACTGGAGCGGGTTGACGAAGATGCTCACGACGACCGCGTCGCAGTCGGCCTCAGCGCGCCGGACCAGGGAGAGGTGGCCCTCGTGCAGCGCGCCCATCGTCGGGACCAGCCCGATGCGGCGGCCGGCGAGGCGGTGCGGTCGGAGCGCGGCGCGGGTGTCGGGGGCGGTGGTTGTCAGGTCCATGGCTCCAGCGCCTTGGCGACCGCCTCGACCGCCTCGTCGGCCAGGCCGGCGCGCCGGGCGTAGCGCAGGGCGAGGCTGCCCAGCGCCACGTACGCGTCGACGGCCTCGGGCATGACCGCCCGCAGCTCCCGCAGATGCCTGGCCACTGTCCCCGCGTCACCCCTGCGGACGGGGCCGGTCAGGGCCCCGGCGCCGCGCTCGGCGGCATTGCGGGCCGAGGCGGTGGCGAGCGGGCCGAGGAACGCGCTGGGGTCGGGGATGCCGGCCCCCAGCAGGAGGTCGCGCGCCAGTGTCACCACCGTCGCCGTCGCGTTCGATCCCACCACCAGGCCGGCGTGGTACAGCGTGCGCGCGTGGGCGGGCACGGTGACGGGGTTTCCCCGCAGGTCGGCGACGAGCCCGCACGCCCAGACGAGGTCCTCGTCGCGGTCGGCGGTCACCGCCCACGACGCGCCCGGCAGCCGCTCCAGGCCCCGATCCGGGTCCGGGAACGTCATCGCCGGGTGGCAGGCCGCCACCCGCGCGCCGGCCAGCCCGGCCGGCCGCAGCGTCTCGGTGCCGTACCCGCCGCTCGTGTGCACCCACCGGCTGGAGGAGGCAACGCCGTCGGCCTTGGCGACCTCCCGGACCGCGGCTGCCAGGGTGTCGTCGGGCACGCAGACCAGGACCAGCTCCGCGTCCACGGCCACTCTGGCAAGCGGGCGGACCTCGACGCCCGGCAACCGCGCGGCGAACGCCGCCAGCGCGGCCTGCCCGCGTCCGGCTACCGCGACGATCTGGTAGGCCGGCCGCGGCAGCCCCATCGCCAGCGCCGTCCCCACCCGGCCAGGACCGATGACCGCCACCCGGGTCATGCCCGCGGCCCTCTTCCGCGCCGTTGTGCGGGGGCGGTGGTCACCGGGGGCTCCGCGGGTCGCCCGCGATGTGACGCGCGGGGGCACGCACCTGCGTCCGTGACCGGGGTCCCGTTCCGCCGTTGTGCGGGGGCGGTGGTCACCGGGGGCTCCGCGGGTCGCCCGCGATGTGACGCGCGGGGGCGCGCACCTGCGTCCGTGACCGGGGTCCCGTTCCGCCGTTGTGCGGGGGCGGCGGTCACCGGGGGCTCCGCGGGTCGCCCGCGATGTGACGCGCGGGGGCGCGCACCTGCGTCCGTGACCGGGGTCCCGTTCCGCCGTCGTGCGGGGGCGGTGGTCACCGGGGGCTTCACGGGTAGCCCGCGCTGTGACGCGCGGGGGCACGCACCTGCGTCCCGATCGCGGTGATGCCGTCGATCGGCGCGAGCCGGGCGAGCATGGTGGCGAGCGAGGTGCCGTCGGGCAGCGTGGCGCCCGGCGCGACCTCGACCAGCGGCACCAGGGCAAACGCCCGCTCCGCCAGGCGTGGATGCGGGATCTGCAGCGAGCGGGTCGCCACGACCCGGCCATGCCACAGCAGGATGTCGACGTCGATGGTCCGCGGCCCCCACCGCACCGCTTCGGTCGGGGACTCCTCGGATCCCTGGCGCACCCGCCCCAGTCGCTGCTCGACCTCGTGGCACAGCCGCAGAAGCCGCCGGGGCGACCGCCGCGTCCGTACCCTGACGGCGATGTTCAGGAACGGCCCCTGCGCTGGGCCGCCGACCGGCTCGGTCTCATACACCGTGGAGACCTGGTCCACACACGCTTTTGGGTCGGCATCGAGCAGATCGACGGCTCGCTGGAGGAAGTCGAGCCGGTCCCCAACGTTGCTGCCCAACCCGAGAAACGCGATCTCGTCGCGCAGCGGGGGCAGGACCGCGCTCACACGCCGTCCCCGCGGCGGACGACCACGGCCACCTCGTCCAGGTCCACGCTCACCGGCGCATCGGGTTTCGCCACCCGGACCTCGACGGTCCGCACCCGCCCGTCCTCAAGCGCCACGTCGGCCAGGTGTCCGGCGAGCGCCTCGATCAGATCGAAACGCGTCCTGCCCACAGCCTCCGCCAGCCGTTGGGCGAGCAGGCCGTAGTCGATGGTGTCTTTGAGCGCGTCGCTGGCCGCCGCGCCGGACAGATCCACGTCCAGCGCCACGTCCACGACGAATAGCTGCCCCTCCCGCCGTTCCCGCTCCAACACCCCATGCCGCCCGAACACGCGCAGCCCCCTGATCTCGATCCTGTCCACAGTTGACGAGGATACGCGGGCCCTCCCGAACAGAGCGCCGCCGCGTCAGCTACGGGTTTCCGTCAGATCCGACGGAAACCTGTGGTCGAGCCGCCGCCTCGCCGCGTTAGCTGCGGGTTTCCGTCAGATCCGATCTACCCCTATTAGCTGCAGTCGAGCCGCCGACCGGCGACACCGCACCGATTGTCGCACCGAGTCCGGGGATCAGAGGCCGGGCGGGTCGTCGCGTGGCGAGTACTGGAGGGCCTATGCCCAGGACATCGAGCTGCTTGTCGAGGCGGTCAACAGCGCGAGCCCGACCTCGTGCCGCCAGGTGGATCAAGCCGCACGAACCGCCAGGTCACGCGCCTGCTCGGACGGGATGCTGTGTTCTCCCGCCGTGGAATTGACGTTAGGCTTTTCCCACGGTGCCTGGAGCGTGAGGCAGGAGCGGGAGACTCATGGCAGATCGCGCCAAGACTGCTGGCCGTGGAGCCGGCTTGGTCGCTGAGGAGCCCACGGACCGGCTCAAGGGACGTGGGTTGGCCGCTGGCGGGCTGCTGCGGAGGGTGATCAGGGGGCAGTGGCGCCGTGTTGCGGTGGCCTTGGTGTTCGCGATGCTGCATCAGGCGGCGGAGGCGGGGGTGCCGGTGATGGTCGGGGTGGTGATCGGCCGGGCTGTGGCCACCGGCGACCTGGGGTCTTTGGTGTGGGGGATCATCGGTCTGACCGTGCTGTTCGCCGGGCTGTCGGGGTCGTGGCTGATGGCGGCCCGCATGTACTTCTGGGGGCTGCTGGGCGCGGCCCACGATGTGCGGATGGCGGTGACGCGGCGGGTTCTGGATCCGGGTGGCGGTGCCGGCGCCGCGCTGCCCGGCGCGCTGCTGAGCACGGCGACCGCCGACGCCAGGCGGGTCGCTGAGGTCCACCAGGCCGCTGTGTTCGGCGCCGCCGCGGTGGCTGCGCTGGGGGTGGCGGCGGGGGCGCTGCTGAGCGTCTCGGTGGTGTTGGGCCTGGTGGTGTTGGCGAGCGTGCCGCTGGTGCTGGCGGCGGTCCAGTTGGCGGCCAAGGGGTTGGAGCGGCGCAGCGCCGCGGAGCAGGCAGCCGCCGCACAGGCTGCGGCGGTGGCGACGGATCTCGTGACGGGGCTGCGGGTGCTCAAAGGCCTGGGCGCGGAGGAGGCGGCCGCGGCGCGGTACCGGCAGGCCAGCCGGTCCTCGCTGGCGAGCACGTTGCGCGCGGTCGGAATGCAGGCCGGTTTGGGCGGGTTCACGGTCGCGCTGACCGGTGTGGTCTTGGCGGTCGTGGCCTGGGTCGGGGGACGGCTGGCGGTGCAGGGGTCGATCAGCGTGGCGGGGCTGGTGGCGGCGGTGGGGTTGACGCAGTTCCTGGTCGGGCCGTTCTCCTTTTTGTCGTCGTTGGCGGGCGACCTGGCCCGGGCGCGGGCGTCGGCTGGACGGGTGGCCGAGCTGCTGTCCACGCCCCCGGCGGTGACCGACGGCGGGACGGCGCTGGCGCGGCCGGTGCGGGGTGCGCTGGCGCTGCGCGGCGTCGCCCACGCGGGGCTGCGGTCGCTTGACCTGCGGGTCGAACCGGGTGAGCTGGTCGGCGTGGTGGCGCCCGACCCCGCCGACGCCGCCGCGCTGCTGGCCTGCCTGGGCCGAACGGTGGATCCGCGGGCGGGTGTCGTCGAGGTCGACGGCGTACCGCTGGCTGCGCTGAATCTCGACGACGTGTTGGCGGCGGTGCTGGTCGCCGCGCACGACGCGCGGTTGTTCGACGGCACGCTGGCCGGCAATGTGGCCGCTGGCGGAGCCGCTGACGGCGCTCGTGTCGACGCCGCGATGGCCGCGGCGGCCGCCGACGAGGTCGCCAGCAGCCTGCCCGACGGCGCCGGCACGGTCCTGACCGAGCTGGGTCGGTCCCTGTCTGGGGGACAGCGCCAGCGTGTGGCGCTCGCGCGGGCCCTGACGGTGGATCCGCCGGTGCTCGTGTTGCACGATCCCACCACCGCGGTCGACGCCGCCACCGAGCATCGCATCGCCGCTGGGTTGCGCGCCGCGCGGGCGGGGCGCGCCACGCTGGTCGTGACCACCAGCCCTGGCCTGCTGGCCGCGGCCGACCGGGTCGTGCTGCTCAACGGCGGCGAGGTCGCCGCTGAGGGCACCCACGCCGCCCTGCTGCGCGCCGACGGGCGCTACCGGGCGGCGGTGCTGGGTGTGCCCGACAGTGGGGAGCGGCGGTGAGCGGTGATCGGGCTCTGCTGCCGACCGCGTCCCCGCGCCAGACCCGCCGGGCTGTTCGAGCGCTGCTGCGCCCACCCGGGCGGGGGCCGCTGGGCGAGCCTGACAGTGGGGAGCGGCGGTGAGCGGTGATCGGGCTCTGCTGCCGACCGCGTCCCCGCGCCAGACCCGCCGGGCTGTTCGAGCGCTGCTGCGCCCGCGGTGGGGGCCGCTGGCCGTGGCGCTGGCCGTGCTGGTCGCCGCCACCGTCGCCGAGCTCGCCGGCCCCGCCCTGCTCGGCCGGATCGTCGACGTGGCCGCCGAGGGCAGGCCGGCCGCCGCGATCACCCCGTTGGTCGTCGCCCTGTTCGCGGCGGCGGGGGTCCACGGGCTGCTGACGGCGTTGGGCACCGCGCGTGTGGCCCGGCTGGGTGAGCTGGCGCTGGCCGATCTGCGGGAGCGGGTGGTGGACCGGGCGCTGCGGGTGCCGCTCGACGACATCGAGCGGGCTGGCTCCGGCGACCTGATCGCCCGGGTCAGCGGCGACGTGTCGGTGGTGTCCTACGCGTTCCGGGACGCCATCGCCGGGCTGGTCACCTCGGCGCTCACGATCGGGGGAACGGTCGTCGGCTTGGGGGTGCTCGATCCCCGCCTGGCCCTGGCTGGGCTGGTGGCGGCGCCGCTCCAGCTGCTGGCCCTGCGCTGGTACGTGCCCCGGACGGGCCCGATGTACGCCGCGGAACGGGTCGCCGAGGGTGCGCAGGCTCAAGCGCTGCTCGACAGCATCGGCGGCGCGGCCACGGTGCGGGCGTTCCGGCTGGGCCCGGCGCACCTGCGGCTGGTCGCCGACCGCTCGCGGGCGGCGATGGACACCTCGTTCCGCGCCATGGTCACGCAGGCGTGGTTCGCTCACCGTCTCAACCGGGCGGAGCTCGGCGGTCTGGCCGCCATCCTGGTGACCGGGTTCTTCCTGGTGCGGTCCGGCGGGGTCAGTCTGGGCCAGGCGACCGCCGCCGCGCTGTACTTCCAACGCCTGTTCAGCCCGTTCAATCAGCTGCTGTTCCTGGTCGACGACATCCAGTCCGCGATCGCGGCCCTGGCTCGCCTCGTCGGCGTCGCGGACTTTCCGATCCCTGCCGAGCCTGCCCGCCCCGCCGCTCCCGCCGACGCTTCGGTCCAGGTCATCGGCCTGCACCACGCCTACGTGCCCGGCCATGAGGTGCTCGCCAGCGTCGATGTGTCGCTGGCGCCCGGCGAGCGGGTCGCGCTGGTGGGTCCCAGCGGCGCCGGCAAGACCACGCTGGCCAAGCTGGTGGCCGGCGTGCACCAGCCGACCGCGGGGCAGGTCCGCATCGGCGGGGTGAGCCTGGACCAGCTCGGCCCCGCCGCCGCCCGGCGCGCGGTCGTCCTGGTGACCCAAGAGGTGCACACCTTCGCCGGTCCACTGGCCGCCGACCTGCGCCTGGCCAGTCCCGACGCCAGCGACGCGGACCTGGCTGAGGCGTTGGACCGGGTGGGGGCGCTGGGGTGGGTCCAAGCCCTGCCCGACGGGTTGGCCACCGTGGTCGGTCACGGTGGCCATTACCTGGACGCCGCTCAGGCGCAGCAGTTGGCGCTGGCCCGTCTCGTGTTAGCTGACCCGCCCGTGGCGATCCTCGACGAGGCCACCGCCGAGGCCGGCAGCGTCGGCGCGCGGATCCTGGAGGCCTCCGCCGCCCAGGCGCTGAAGGGCCGCACCGCCCTGGTCATCGCCCACCGCCTCACCCAAGCCGCGAACGCCGACCGCGTCGTGGTCCTCGACGCCGGCCGGGTGGTCGAGGTCGGCACGCACGACCAGCTCGTCGCTGCGGGGGGCACCTACGCCGCGCTGTGGGCCGCCTGGTCCGCCTCCCGTGACTGACCGCGGGGGGCGGCTCACCAGCCCCTACGGCCCCACCGACACCAGGTAATGGACGTTGCCGCCGCCGACGGCCCTGGTCAGGGTGGCGAACACGCTGTCCGGGTCGTCGTAGGGGCCCTGTATGTACAGCGGGGCGCCGTCGCTGCCGAACGTGATAGCGCTGGCCTCCCGCCACGGCCCGAGGTGCCCGGCTGCTGCCTGGAAGTCGCGGTGTGGCTCGAAGCCCAGCCCGCGAGCGTAGTCGACGGCTCCCCACACCAGGTGGCGGGCCAGCTCCAACGGCGCTGCAAGCGGCGCCTCGTCCTCGAAGGCGCCGAAGAACCGGCGCAGGAACACCGGCACGTCACGCTCGTTCATGATCCGAGGCCCGAGGGCGTCCTTCACGCCGAGGCAGTACACATCGGCGAGGTAGCCGCACACCGACACCCGCTGAGGCCGGTGCCGCCGCGCGATCGCGACGCAGGCCAGCCCGCTGGCGCCGGCGTCCGTCTGGCCGACGTCCGGCCAGTCCTCATGCCCGTCCACGGACAGGCCCCGGCTCCAGCCGGGACTCACCCAGCAGCCCACCACCGCGGGCTCCAGCTCGGTGTCCGCGGCCTGCTGGGCGATGGCCCGCACCAGCGGAGCGACAGCGGCGAATCGCACGCCCAGGGTCCGGGCGATCTGTTTGGGGGATCGTCCCGCTTCGCGCAGCTGGCGAACCTGGGCGATCAGCTCATCGTCGGGCATCGTGTCAATCGTGTCAAATGTCATATTCCACGTCTAGCAGACCGCCGAGCGTGCACCGCGTAGGCCACCCGGGAAGTGAGGGCGGCATGAGCGCCAAGCTGTCGAGCAGGGCGTGGCGCGAGCGGCCGAGGCGAGCATCTGCCGCCATCGGTGAGTGCCCAGCATCGTGGCCTGGCGCCCAGCGAGACCGCCTGTGGCCGCCCGAACCGCGACCCCGCAAGCCGCTGCGCCTCAGCGTCAGCGGAGCAGCCGAAATCGAGCGCGCCTACCGCACGCACTGGGTCTCCCCAAAGCCGTCCGCCGCCAAGCGCCGCCAGCCGGTGACCGGCAGGGCTGGGCGCCTGACCTCGTCGTCATCTGGCCGCTGCAAGGCTGGCCGCCGTACGACCGGCTCGGACGCCGGCGGTCATGCAGGACGCGCGGGCTGGTGCGCCTGCGCTGCTTTGCATGGCAAAGCCCCCCAATGGGTAGGACGCCGCGATGACTGACGTGGCAGCCACCGCCGGGCAGGAGGAGCTCACCGACCTCAAGCAGGCCATCACGTTCCCGCGGATGCTGCTGTTCATTCTGGGCGACGTGCTCGGCGCGGGCATCTACGTGCTGATCGGGCAGGTCGCGGGCGAGGTCGGCGGGGCTTTGTGGGCGCCCTTCCTGCTGGCGCTGTGCTTCGCGGCGTTCACCGCGTTCTCCTATGCCGAGCTGGTGACGAAGTACCCGCGGGCAGGCGGAGCCGCGGTGTTCGTGCAGCGGGCCTTCGGCAACCCGCTGCTGTCCTTCTTGACCGGTTTCGCGATGATGAGCGCGGCGGTGACGGCGGCGGCGTCGCTGTCGGTCGCGTTCGCGGGTGACTATCTCGCCCAGTTCGTCGCCGTGCCGGGCACGCTGGCCGCCCTCGTCTTCATCGTGGCCGTCGCGCTGCTGAACCTGCGGGGCATCGAGGAGTCGATGCGCGTCAACGTCGTCCTCACGATCATCGAGGTCAGCGGGCTGGCGCTCGTCATCGCGCTGGGATGGGCGACCGTGGCGACGGGTGGAGGCGATCCCGCGCGGGCGCTGCGGTTCTCCGGCGACGCCAGCGTGCCGCTGGCGATCCTGGGCGGCAGCGTGCTCGCCTTCTACGCCTTCCAGGGGTTTGAGACCTCGGCGAACATGGCCGAGGAGGCCGTCGATCCACGGCGGATGTACCCGCGGGCGCTGCTGTCGGCGCTGGGGATCGCCGGCGTTGTCTACCTGCTGGTGGGCCTGGCGCTGTCGATAGTGGCGCCGGTGGAGGCCCTTGCGTCCTCGTCCGGGCCGCTGCTGGCGATCATCGAGGCGGCGCCGATCGCATTCCCGCCCTGGCTGTTCGCGCTCATCGCCCTCCTCGCGGTGTCCAACGGCGCGCTGCTGTTCAGCATCGCCGCTTCGCGGCTGCTCTACGGGATGGCCCGGGAGGGCCTCCTGCCGTCCGTGTTCGCCACGTTATTGCCCCGGCGGCGGACCCCACCGCTGGCGATCGCGGTGACCACGCTGCTCGCGGCGGCGCTCATCGCGACCGGCAGCCTCAGGACACTCGCCGAGACCACGGTCATGCTGCTGGTGCTGGTGTATGCGGCAGTCAACGCCTCGGCGCTGGCGCTGCGGCGCCGGCCGGTCGATGTGCCCCACTTCCGGGCGCCCACGATCATGCCCGTCCTCGGCCTGCTCTCCTGCCTCCTGGTCCTCACCCAGCAGACCGCCGCCACCGTCATCCGGACCCTGCTCCTGCTCGTGGCCGGCTTGGCGTTGTACGCGGCGACCCGTCTGTGTGCACTTCCAGGCGAATGAGCAGTTCCAGCCACATCTGTCACGATGTGCTCATCATCGGGCCTGGATCGCTATCGCCCCGGAGGGGCACAGCTGCGCGGCCTCGCGGACGGGGGCGTGGTGCTCGGCGGGCGGCTGGGGATCGAGCAGCAGGACCCTGCCGTCGTCCTCACGCTGGTCGAACACCTCCGGCGCGGTCAGCGCGCACATGCCGGCGCCGCAGCAGCGCTCGGTGTCGACGGTGATGTTCATCGGTCGGCCTCCTCCCAGGTGACCGGCAGCCGGTGCACCCCGTAGATGCCCATATCGTGGCGCATCGGGACATCCTCTGGCGGCACCGCCAGGCGCAGCGTCGGGAACCGGCGGAGCAGCGCGGCGAAGCCGATCCGCATCTCGATCCGCGCGAGCTGCTGGCCCAGGCATTGGTGCACGCCGTGCCCGAACGTCAGGTGCCCAGCCGCCGGCCGGGCGATGTTCAGCGCCTCAGGGTTTGCGAACCGCTCCGGGTCGCGGTTGGCCGCCGCCAGTGAGAGCGTCACGGACTCCCCGGCCTTGATGAGGTGCCCGTCCAGCTCCACATCCTCCACCGCGGTGCGGACCGCGCCGAGGTGGATGATGGTCAGCCAGCGCAGCAGCTCCTCGACCGCGTTGGCGATCAACGACGGATCAGCACTGAGCTCCGCGCGCTGGTCAGGATGGGTCAGCAGGGCGAAGGTGCCCAGCCCCAGCATGTTCGCGGTGGTCTCATGACCCGCGATGAGCAGCAGGGCCGCGATGCTGACGAACTCCTCGTCGGTCAGCTCACCACCGGTCACCAGGCCGCTGAGCAGGTCGTCGGTCGGTGATGACCGCTTACGCTGCACCAGCTGGGCGAGATACTCGCGGATCCCGGAGAAGGCGGCCATGACCTGCTCGGCGGTGGAGCTGAGGTTGAACAGCACTGCCGTGCGGTGCTGGAATTCTTCCCGATCGGCGTAGGGCACCCCGAGCAGCTCGCAGATCACCAGCGAGGGGATCGGCAGCGCGAACGCCTGCACCAGGTCGACCGGCGGCCCGGTGCGGGCCATCGCGTCCAGGTGGTCGGCGACGATCCGTTCGACCCTCGGCTCCAGCTGGCGCATCCGGCGCACGGTGAACTGGCCGGTCAGCAGGTGCCGGTAGCGGGTGTGGTCCGGCGGGTCCATTAAAAGGAACATGCCGGGATCGGCCGGCTTCCGCTCGAACTCCTCGGCAGCCGGAGTCGGGATCGGGACACGCAGCAGCTCCTGGCGGGAGCTGAAGCGGGGGTCGGCCAACACCGCCCGCGTGGCGGCGTATCCGGTCACCAGCCAACCCACATGCCCGTCGGGATAGGCCATGCGGGTGATCGGCCGCTCCTCGCGCAGCTCCCGCAGCTCGTCGGGTGGGTCGAGGGGGCGGCTGCGGGTGGTGGGCAGCGTCACTGGGCAGGACAGGGTCTCTGTCATCTCATGCTCCTCCAGGTACTGGGCCTGAGTTTCAGCTACCTGAGCCTTCAGGCTTTTCTGAAGATACAATTTTCTGAGAATTTCCCTGCCCGCGGGAACAGTTCGGCGGCTGCGCGCCTGCCCAGCACGCGGACGGCGCGACCCATCCAGGGCAGTGTGCACACACGCGCTGGGTGGAGCGCCGGCCCGTCGCATTGGGCGGAGCGTCGCCGGACCGCGCAATGGGTGCTGATGCGTCGGGCTCAGTCACTGATCGAAAGTGACCGACCGCGCGGGGTTGAACCACTCAGCCCGCCAGAGGACAGTTCGGACGGCACCTTCCGCTGCGGTAGAAAACACACCGCAAACATCGTATGTCCGCCGACTGGGGGGCCTTAAGCTCGCTGCAAGGAGTAGTGCGGACGGCACTACTTATGTCGAGTGAAGCGGCGTGGCGGGTTGGCGCAAGTGAGATTGCGAGTGAGGCGGGTCTCCATGGCCCGTCCAGCCGATGCGAACGGGGGTCATGCGATCCCTCGTGTCGATGTGCTGGGTGTCGGGGTCAGCGCGATCACGATGGACGTCGCCGTGCGCGAGATCGCGTCCTGGATCCAGCGCGGGTATCAGCGCTATGTCTGCGTCACGGGTGTGCACGGCGTCATGGAGGCGCAACGTGACCCCGCACTGCTGCGTATTCACAATGAGTCGGGGCTGACGAGCCCGGACGGGATGCCGCTTGTCTGGGCCAGCCGGTGGGCGGGGGTTACAGCAGTCGAGCGGGTCTACGGCCCTGACCTCATGCTCGCCCTGTGCGCCGAGGCAGCCGAGCAGGGCTGGAGGTCCTTCTTCTACGGCGGCAAAGAGGGCGTTGGGGAACGGTTGGCGCACTGCCTGCAAGCCCGCTTCCCCGGCCTGATCGTCGCTGGCACCTACTCACCGCCGTTCCGCGAACTGACCGCGGAGGAGGACGAGCAGGTCGTCGAGCGGATCAATCAGGCGCAGCCGGACTTGGTATGGGTGGGGTTGAGCACACCCAAACAGGAGCGCTGGATGGCTGCCCATGTTGGTCGTGTCCGGGCGCCAGCGCTGCTCGGTGTCGGCGCGGCTTTCGATATCCATGCAGGGCTGTTGCGCCAGGCGCCGCGGTGGATGCAGCGCTCGGGCACCGAGTGGCTTTACCGGCTGATCATCGAGCCGCGCCGGCTGTGGCGTCGCTACCTGTACAACAACCCGAGGTTCGTGGTCGCCGTCCTCCGACGTCCACCGCGTCTGCGGAAGGATCAGCTGTGAGCTGCCACGCAAGGCAGGCGTGGCCATATGACCTACTGGCCAGAAGGGGGGTTGACATCCTCAAGAACCCTGGGTGAAAGTGTGGTACGGGGATGAACTGTTTCCCGGAACGGCAGAGCAGGATCCATGTTCCGTCGCTCTGCGGCAGGCATTCGGTGCCATACCGAGGATGCTCCTACCCCCCCAGCACGCGGTGCGACATGCCCTCGTGCCGGCGCGGGTAGGGATGTCAGGAGCAGCCGAACGAAGCGAGGATGCACAGCCGCCGACCGCTGTTGCAGTTCTCACGTGGTGCACGCAGGTCGTGACAACGGATCCGGTGCGCAGGCACCTTCATGACCAGGGTGAAGCGTTTCAAGATGGCGTGGAGACGGGGGTCTCGAAAGTTTCACGATTACTGATCTTGTGGTGGGAGCCGTAATTTGGAGCAGTAGCTTCCCCATCTTCGGTGGCCGTCAGCGCGAGGCATCTCGTGTCAGGTCGGTGCTCGGGGGTGGGGCTGGGGGAAAGCTTAGGGGTCGATATGGACAAGCAGGCATTGGCCCATCGGTTCGAGATAGCGGGGGCGGTGAACAGCGACGGCGAAAGGGCAGTGGGTGCACCTCATCCACCGGCTGGAGTCCCAGTGGGCGCGAGCGCTCTGGCCCTGCTGGCTCCGCCCAGCCTTCGGGTCCGAGGCCTTTATGAGCGTTTCGTAAAACGGGTGATGGATGTGCTGGTCTGCGCCATTCTTTCGGTGCTGGCGCTCCCATTGCTCATTGCGGTCGGGCTCGCGCTGTCTGTGACGATGGGTTCGCCAGTGATATTCCGCCAGCAGCGGGTTGGAATAAACGGCAGAATCTTCACGATTTTCAAATTTCGTACCATGCTGCCGGATCGCCGCAAGAACAGCCTGGAGGAGTACCAAGGGCCTGAGCGTCGCCAGCGACACAAATCACCTGACGACCCGCGAGTCACGCCCATCGGAAAATTCCTGCGGAAGTGGTCGATCGATGAGCTTCCACAGCTGTGGAATGTGCTGCGTGGAGATATGACACTGGTCGGTCCACGTCCAGAGCTCGTTGAGATCGTACAGCGGTATCAGCCGTGGCAGCATAGACGTCACGCGGTGAAACCGGGAGTCACCGGACTCTGGCAGATATCCGGACTTCGGGATGGTCTGATGCACGAGCACGTCGAGGTTGACCTCAACTATGTCAACCAAATATCATTCAAAACGGATATGCAGATCATGCTTCGCACCATCAGTGCAGTATTGGGCAAATCGGTCGGCTGCTAGCAGGGCGCTGAACTGGTTCCAAGACGGGCCGCCAGACTCGCGGCATTGTTGGCCGCAGACCGCATGCGGTCGTCTTCGTGATCAGGTCAGCACCCCCCTTAGGGCGTGAGCGGACAGCGAGGGAGTGAGGGAACATGGCGCGGGTCTTGGTCACTGGGGCGGGTGGATTCATCGGGCACCATCTGGTCACGTATCTGAAGGAACGTGGCTGTTGGGTCAGAGGGATAGACCTCAAAGTGCCTGAGTTCACGGACGTGGACGCCGACGAGTTCGAGCTGTTGGACCTGCGGCGCTGGGACAGCTGCCTGCAGGCGACACGCGGCATCGACCAGGTGTATGCGTTGGCGGCAGACATGGGCGGGATGGGGTTCATCTCGTCGAACCATGCGACGATCCTGCACAACAATGCGCTGATCGACCTCCACACTCTGGAGGCGGCCAGGGTGAACGGCGTGAGCCGCTATCTTTACAGCTCGTCAGCGTGCATCTATCCGGAGCATCTGCAGACCGACGCAGACGTGACGCCGCTCAAGGAATCCGACGCGTATCCAGCGCAGCCTCAGGACGCGTACGGATGGGAGAAGCTCATTTCGGAGCGGCTGTGCGAGTACTATTACGGGCAGTATGGGATGGAGACGCGCATTGTGCGATTCCATAACATCTACGGTCCCTACGGCACCTATTCGGGCGGTCGCGAAAAGGCCCCGGCGGCGATATGCCGAAAGGTAGCGCAAGCCGAGCCTGGGTCGCAGATCGAGATATGGGGCGATGGTGAGCAGACGCGGTCGTTCTGCTGCGTGGACGACTGCGTTGAGGGCATCTACCGGTTGATGCGGTCGGAGCACCGCGATCCCCTGAATCTGGGGACAGACGAGCTGGTCACCATCAACGAGCTGGCGCAGCTCGTCGTTGAGATCTCCGGCAAGCGGGACATCGGCCTCAAACACGTCCAAGGGCCGCAGGGTGTGCGTGGGCGCAACTCCGACAATACGCGGCTCCGGCAGGTTCTCGGCTGGGAGCCGAGCATCTCCCTGGCCGAGGGGCTCGTGCCGACGTACCGCTGGATCGAGAAGCAGGTCCGGGGCCACAGGAAGCACCCCGCAGACGGCGCACCGGCGCCGACTCGCTGACCACATACCGTCGCCACCCGCCCGCGGGCGCAGTCCCGTGCCTCGGCTTGCCAGCGGGCGCTGGACCCCTTATGTCCAGATGACATACTGAGTGAACCCTGAAATGCCGCTCAGCTCGCATGCGTTCGTGTTCTGACCTCATGACATTAATGAGCAGATTCTCGCGCGGGTGCCTTGCGGACGGTCTACACTTTGGTCTTAGGCCTCTCGACTGCGGAAGCGTCTGGCGGTGAGGTGTTGCAAGGCGGTGGGGGAGGTTCACCGCATGGGGCGAAGGCTGATCCGGAATGAGGCGGGTCCATCGCACATCGAATTGCTGCTCGGGTGGGCGTTCAGGTGCGGGATGCTTCGCGGAGGATCTGATGCACCGGGGGAGATTGCATGTATCGGTTGAACGGAACGACACCTTCAGGCTCTTCTGGCCTGGCCGGTCCGGTTCATCGTGGGAGCAGAGATATGGAGCTGCCGGCTGCGCAGGAGTGGGACCCAGGTCCCAGCCTTCTCGAGTCCGTCTGGCGTCGACGTCGTATGGTGCTCTTCGTCACGATCCTGTGTGGCCTGATCGGGTTCGGCAGCGTGCTGCTGTTTCCTTCTCAGTACCAGGCCACGGCTCGGCTGCTGCTCACGAATCCAGGGACCACGGGAGCGTTCAGGGCCGAGCTGGGCGAAGCCTCGGTGGAGGCGCGTCAGTACCGCGACGGCCAGCTGTTGGTCATGAGGTCCGGCCCGGTCGAGCAGCGGGCTGCGCAGCTTCTGGGTCAAGGCATGACCGCGGAGGAGCTGGAGCGGCGGGTGCGGGTCGAGGCGAGCGGCGAGTTCGGCAACGTCGAGGTGATCGCCAGCGACCGCGACCCACAGCGCGCCGCGGCGATCGCGAACGCGGTCGTGGATGCCTACCAGCAGGTGACGGGTGAAAGCGCACAGGCAAGGACTGACGCCGCGATCGCCCAGCTGCAGCAGGTGGTCACAGATGTCCAGGGCCGTCTCGCCGACCTCGCCGGGCGCGTCAGGGCCGCTCCGACGGACACCGGGCTCCTGGCTGAGCGTGACGTGACCATCGAGCGGCTGGCTGCCCTCGAGGAGAAGATCAGCCAGGTGCGGGTCGACGCGGCCGCGTTCGGCTCTGGTGTCAGCTTCCCTGAGCCGGCTCTCCCGCCCAGAGAGCCCGCGCGGCGGCCGGTCCAGGTGGGTCTGATCAGCGCCATCCTCGGATTGCTCGGTGCGACGGTGCTGGCCTTCTGGCGCGGAGAGCGGAGAGTCGACGCGCTTGACCCAAGCGATCCGGCGTCGGTCATCGGCGCGCCGCTGCTCGGTGAGATCCCGGAGTTCCGCAAGGCACACGCCAGGGCTCCGGTCCCGACGGTGACGCATCGCGCCTCCGCGACCGCTGAGGCGTACCAGTTCGTTGTGGCCTCGCTGCGCTACGCGCTGGAGCGGCACGGCGGAAAGACCGTGCTGATCACAAGCCCGGTGGCTGGCGACGGCAAGACGGTCACCGCGCTCAATCTTGCGATCGCCGCGGGTCGGGACGGTCGCGACGTACTGCTGATCGACGGCGACCAGCGGCAGCGTGGACTCTCACGGCTGTGTGAGGTGAGCGACCGACCCGGCCTGACAGACGTCGCCGCCGGGCAGTCCAGCGTGGAGGAGGCAGTGACCGAATGCGGGCTGGCCGACCCGCCGGTGCCCAGCACAATCGCCGCCGGCTCGGCGGTCGGCGACGTCGCTGGCTTCCTGCGCACGGTCTCCTTCCGCCGGGCGATGGATCAGCTGAAGGAGAGGCCTGACCTGGTGCTGATCGACTCTCCGCCCCTGCTGGTGGCTTCGGACGCGTTGAGCATCGCCGCGCACGCTGACGGGGTTGTGGTCGTGATTCGGCGGGGGACGCCGTTGCGCGTGCTGCAGGAGGCGCGCCAGCAGCTCGATCGCGCCGGCACGCCTGTCCTCGGCTACGTCTTCAACCGCGGGGACAGCCGGCGGCCGGGATACCGCTACCGGTACAACAACAGCCTGGTCTCAGGCTGACGGCCTTTCCGACGCCGCGGTGAGAGTCCTGCAGATCCACACGCGTTACCGCCAGGCCGGCGGTGAGGATCTCGTTGTCGAGGCCGAGGCGGCCCTTCTGCGGGCCGCTGGGCATGACGTGATCGAGTGGCACGCCGAGAACCCGGCGCAGCCGCTCGCCGCGGCGGCGGACCTCGCGCGCTCCGCATGGAACACTTCGGCGGCTCGAGGGGTGGGCGAGGTCGCGCGCAGGCGGCGCCCGGACGTCGCGCATGTGCACAACACCTGGTTCGCGCTGTCGCCGTCCGTGCTCGCGGCACTGCGGCGGGCGTGTGTCCCCGTGGTCATGACGCTGCACAACTACCGGCTCGTGTGCGTCAACGGGCTGCTGTTCAGGGACGGACGCGTGTGCGATGACTGCATCGGAGGCGGGCCGTGGCCGGCCGTGCGCCATCGCTGCTACCGGAGCTCGGTCGTGGCCTCGACGGTCGCGGCCGCGAGCATCGAGGTGCACCGCAGGCTCCGGACGTGGCAGGACAACGTGGCGCTGTTTCTCACCCCGACGGAGTTCACGCGCGAGCAGCTCGTGGCCTCAGGGCTCGACCGCGAGCAGGTGCGGGTCAAGCCCCACTTCGTCGCCGACCCCGGCCCCCGGCCGGCCGCGCCGTCGACTGCGCGGACCGTGCTGTTCGTCGGCCGCCTTTCCGCTGAGAAAGGGCTCGCGGAGCTGCTGGACGCCTGGAGCGCCGCGGAGACGGACGGCCTCGACCTGCTCCTGCTTGGCGAAGGCCCGCTGCGCTCAGAGCTCGGCCGCGGGCTGCCGGCTGGGGTCCGCCTGACCGGCCGCGTGTCCCGCGAGCAGCTGCGGGAGACGATGCTGCGCAGCCGGGCGCTGGTCTTTCCCTCGCGTGCCTATGAGACGTTCGGCCTGGTGCTGGCGGAGGCGATGGCGGCAGGGCTTCCACCCCTGGCCTCTGACCTGGGAGCCGGCGGAGAGCTCGCGCGCCTGGTGGGCGACGGCTGCTGCGTCTCCGGGAGCGGCCTCGATGGCTGGGTCGAAGGGCTTCACCGGCTGCGCGACGACGCGTTCGTCGACGCGATGTCGGGGCGAGCCCGCTCGGTCTACGAGCAGCGCTTCACGCCCAGCCAGGGGCTGCGGCAGCTGCTGGAGGCATACGAGAGCGTGGCCGCATGAGCCAACTGGGGCTCAGACCCAGCCGGGCGCTCGTCAGCGCGCGCCGTCGCAGGCTGCCCCCGGTCGACAACGCGCTCGTCCTGCTGGCCGGCGCGCTGATCATCTGGGGTCCGCCCGCGATCCGGCGCGCGACAGCCGATCGTCCACTGAGCGCCGCGCTCGACAGCCCGCTCTCGCTCGACCCAGCCGCGCTGCTGCAAGTAGCCAGCTGGCTGCTCGCGGCCGTCCTGGCGGGGTTCTGGCTTGTCCGTCACCTCGGGCGTGGGACCCTCCCCCTGGATTCGCTGCTCTCAGAGCGGCCGGTCAGGTGGTACCTGCTGTTCGGGTTGATGGCGGTCGCCTCTGCGGCGTATTCGGCCTCGCCGCTCTACACCCTGTATTTCGCCCTCCGGATCTTCGTGGGCATGGCCGTGCTGGCCCTGATCGCCTGGCATGGGGGGCCTGACGGCGCGCGCCGGCTCTTGAGCCTCGCCTTCCTCGTCTTCGGCCTCCAAACGGTCGCGATCAGCGTGCTGTTCCTCATCGATCCCACGCTGGTCGGCGGCATCGATGGAGGGGTTCGGTTCCGGCTCACCGGCGGGGTGCTGTCCGACTACGGGGCGTCCGCGCTGATCGTAGGCCTTTACTTCCTCACCCTGCTGCTGTTCGGATCCACCAGGCGGCAGCGGATCGTCGGCACGGCCGGGTACATCGCCAGTTGGGGCCTGATCGTGGCGTCCGCGACGCGGTCCACGATGGCCTCCGGGCTGCTCTTCCTCGTCATCATGGCTCTGGCGCACCCGCGCCTGCGCAACAAGGTCGCGCTGCTCGGCCTGATCGCGGTCGTCGCGCTCTTAGGGCTCGTGCCCGCCTTCGGCCAGTCGGTCTTCGGGGTGCTCACCCGCCAGGGTGAGGGTCTGGAAGACCTCTCAGGGCGTACGGTCGCGTTCACCTACCTGCTCGACCAGTGGCAGTCCTCGCCCGTTGTCGGCTACGGCTTCGGCGCCGGCACCCGCGCGGCGCTCATCCCGTTCGTGGAGCAGACAGGGCTGGGCATCGGCGCGGGGCACGACATGCTGTCCACGGTCCTCGTCGACCTCGGCGCGGTGGGGGCGCTCATCCTGCTGATCGCGCTGATCTCAGCTTGGCGGGGGATGCTCTTGCTCTATAGGTCCGTTCCCCTGTCAAGCCCCTCACGGATTCTCCTCCATCAACTGATCTGCCTTCTGGCCTGGATCACCCTCAGCGGCCTCGTCGACCCAGGGATCGCCGGCGGCTCGGTCAGATTCGAGGTAGTGCTGGTCACGATGTGGGCCCTGCGCACTTTCGAGCCTGACAGGTCGTCTTCCGCTCGTCTCAACGTGTAGCGGGATGGCGTTCGGGTAGCGCCTCGTCGGGTTCCGCTCTTCCTCTAGGGTGGGTGGGTGGGGGAGGTTGGTGCGGTCGGTCGCTGCACCCGACGAGGCGCTGCCTTCCGGTTGCCCCTCGTGGGTGGGGTTGACGCGGTGCGGTCGCCCCAGACCACCAGGGCGGCTGACCCAGGCGGTGCGTTCAGGAGGTACACGAGCGGTTCGCCGGGCCGCGCGGCAGCGGCGACGTCGTCGAACGTTGGGCGAGCCAGAAGGCGCTCGAAGCCGGGCAGCGCCCGGATCTGGGCCACTGCGGCACGCAAACTTCGTGCTGGTGCACTACGTGGTCTTGTTCGAGACCCATCGGCGCGAGTGGAAGACCGCCGACGATGACGCCGACATTGACCCCGTGGCACCCAGCCACCCCTCGCCGACCACCCCCGGGACGAGGCGCGACCCCTGTTTCGCCGGGGCGCCTCGACGATCGCTTCCGCTTGGCTGGGTGGCACGATCTCATCCTCCAACTCCAAACCCTGGAACAGGATTACTGGGCAGGAGATCTGGTCAGCGAAATGCACTGGCGAGCGCTGGCAGTAAAGTCTGCTTGCCTCCAGACCTCCTGACCTAGAGGGATGAATGTCCTGGTAGAAAGGGTGGGGTCCTCCATCTTCTGACGGTTTTGTGCGTTATTTCCTGCGAGGCCGCGCGTGGTTCGCCGAACCTGGGCCTCAGGCGGCTCGGCGATGCGGCTGGCCGCGGTTCTCCTCCACACTTTTCTGGACGTTTAGAGCGCCGGGATAAACCGGCATGGAGAAGGAGATGAGAGAGCTCTACACCGAAGGAGTAGCGACCCACGGTGACCCCGAGTCATGCGTCGTCGTTCGC
>JBOGEA010000002.1:0-55531 GCA_050743205.1 Egibacteraceae bacterium
GAGGAAACCTGCGGGTCAGGCGTGCGTTGTTGGGCTTGAGGCGCAGCTTTCCTTCATATTCGGAGGAAACCTGCATCTTTGGCTCGAGCGCCCCGACTGGCGGGCCCGTGAGATTTTGCAACAGCCTCCATCCGACGGAAAGCCGTGTGGTGGGGACGTCACGCGAGGCGTTGGGGTGGTCGCCGGAGTGTGCGATGGTGCGGGGCGGGGCGGGGCGGCCAGGGACGCGATAGACGGCGTCCGACGGCACTGCACCAAGATCGCATGTCAGGAGGTCTGGACTCTGGTTACGGACGTCCCCGGTGGTAGGCGTCCGCCCGGCCGACAATGTCGAGCACGACGACGGTGTGCTTGTCCTCATCAATGCGGTAGCGGATCCGGTAGGTGCCGCGGCGTGCGATCCAATGGCCAGCAAAGGGCGCGCGCAGTGGCTTGCCGACTCGTCGAGGGTCGTCCCGCAGCGCTCTGTCGATCAGCTCCCATGCCGCCGTGGCGATCTTGAGGGGGAGTTCTTCGGTGAGCGCTCGACGGGCTGGCCAGGCGACGGTCAGCTCGTACCGTTCGCTCACCCGCCGCGGCTCTCGCGCGTCGCGCGAGCGCGCAGGAGTTCGGCCATCTCCTCCCCGGTGGAGACGTCGCCGACGGCCACCGACTCTTCGCCCTCGGCCAGCCGCTCGCGGTCGGCGTCGCTCTCGAGCAGCGCGAGGGTCTCCATGATCGACTCGTAGTCGTCGACGGCCAGCACCACCGCCTGCGGTCGACCGTTGACCGTGACGGTGACGGACTCGTGAGTGGTCGCGACCTCATGAACCACGGCGGAGAGGCGGTTCTTGGCCTCAGCGAGCGGCAGCGTTTTCATGCGCGCAGCGTAGGGCAGAGATGGCCAGAATTCTAGCTATGCCGACCGCTGGGCGGCGATGGCCCTACTCGAGGCGGGTGAAGCGAGCCACGGCGAGCGGACGAAGACGGCGATCATGCCGAGGATGGGGGTGGCCTTGGCGATGGCCTGGAGCCAGCCGGGCATGGTCTGGACTGGCATGAACGCTGAGCTGGCGAGGACCAGTGGGGATGTCACGACGATCGCCATCGCCTGCGCCGTCTTGGCATTGGGCGCCCCCCAGGCCGACGAAGATGTGCAGCCAGCTCAGCGCAAAGCCGAGCATGGCAATGAGCAGGGATGTGTAGCCGAGCGGCGCCATCAAGCTGCCGCTGCGTCGGAAGCCGACGCCGGTCATCAGCATGACGACGAAGAGGTTGCGCGCCACGCTGATCGCGATGTTGGCGGGATCAGCGTGCATGGAGAGTCGCACGGGTGGCCAGGTAGCTACCCGAACAGGGCATTGAGGCGTATATCTGCCTCGAATCCCCTTCAGACGACTTTGAAGCTTTTGTACTGCAGCATATGTGAGCGTGCCAAGGTACCACAGACGCGACAGAGGGGAAGATCGGCGTATCAGAAGGACGGCAGTTGGACTCGTGATTGTCGAGAGCGTCAGCCGCGTCCGTCCCCAGGAGGTGGGCTTGCCATCGGGACCCCATTTGTTGCCGTATCGAACGGCCTCAGCTTCCGGGCCGTGCCAGGGCTTTGGAAGGACACATAGGAGGTCGGGCACCGCACACAAGAGGGACGGCCAGGAACTGCGATTTGCGATCACCATGACAGGCAAAGTCAGCCTTACCCCCATAGGATGATATTAATGATTGACTTGGCAAGCCTAGCAGCCACTGTCACAGAGCTACTCGCTCCTTGGCTTCCCAAGCTGTTAGGTGTCGCGGCCGATCAGGTCGTGCAGCAGACAGGCAAGAGCATAGCTGATGGCACTTTCGAACAGGCGAAGCGTGTGTGGGGCGCCCTCCGATCCTCTGAACCGGCCCGACGGAAGCTGGAAGGGAGGGCAGAGGCCATCGCCGCTGAGCCAGACAGCTCCGACCCGAAAGACATCTTTCGATTACTCCTCAAAGAAGCTCTGCGCGAGAATTCCGACCTCGCCGATGAACTCGGCGCGCTCCTGAGCGACTCTCCTCACGCTCGTCCAACGATGAAGATCAGAGACGTGAAGGGGGTCGGATTTATTAACACCGGCACGATTTGGGGCTCCGCTAAGGGTCGCGGAGATGCAGGCCGATGACGGACACTGCCACCCCTGCCACGGACGACCAAGCCCGTCTGCGTCAGGCGAACCAACCTGGAGCGCCGCATGGGGAGTATAATGACAACCCCGACCCGGCGGAACGGGAACTCTCAAACCTGCATGAAGCTCGGGCCATCGCACAGAATCTAAGCGGGGTCGGCTGGGTCAATACCGGCATCATCCTTGGCGACGCATGGGGCATGGGTACGGTCGGCGCAGCTGGACCTTTGGTAAAGGGAGTCGACGAAACTACGGTCATCGATTCGGTGTCGCTGGAAAAGCTCGCGGCGACCTTTGTGCGGCCGCCTGAGTACGCCACTGCCGAGGCTGCGTTAAAGGGTGAGGGTGTGGTCGTGCTGCAGGGGCCCTGGCGCTGCGGCAAGACGTGGCTGGGGATTCGGCTCCTGCATTCCGCGGGGGTGCAGCCGATACATCGCGTGCGTTCGCTGTCCGCGATCCCACGGAAGTTGGAACAGCACGCAGGCTACCTGATAGACGACCTCAACACCGAGGACACCGACCAACTCGACATCAAACGGATCCGTCAATACCAGGATCAGGCCCTTGCGGCCAAGAGCTTCTTGGTGGTGACGATCGATGACGAGGTCCCAATCACCCGAGCGAGGATTGCGCCGTTCCTGGTGCCCCTCACCGGGCTGCCAGACCCCGAGAAGATACTGAACAGAGGCCTCAGTGCACACTTTGATGGAGTGGTCCCCCCACTCGTCGAGCAGGTCAGGCAGGAGCCATGGGTCCGGGACTTCCTCGACGCGCGGCCTATGCCGTCGGCTGTCGCATGGCTGGTCGCGGTGCTTGTGGAGGTGGGAGAGTCCAAGATCGACCGTACGGATGCGAGAGCCCGCTTCGATCAGGGTCGAGCACACGAGGTCGCAGCGTTGTTCGAGCGCTCAGCCCTCAGGGACCGGTGTTTCATCGTCGCTGCCGCAGTCCTCCAGGGCACCAGCTTCGAGCATATCGACGACGCTGCGCAGCGGCTGGAAGTCGTATCGCCCCTCCGGCGCCGGAGGTCGCATGCCCATTGGCGGCGGCCAATCAAGCAACCACGAACGGGCGGAGCGCGCAGCCCTGGCGGTTGTTCAGCCCTCGGGAACGGCGACTTCGCGCGATCGGTGCGCACTCAGCAGACGCAAGCGAGTCGACCCAGTGGGGATATGTACCTACGCGGGTTGTGCAGTTTGAGCCCTCCTGGCGCCCAGGGGCGATCCTTCGACACGTTTGGGAGGAGCACGACGACGCGCGTCGAGGCGTCACCGACTGGCTCACCGAGCTTGCCCAGCACGACAATGACGCCGTCGCAGTCAGATCGGCGACTGCGTTGGGCTTCTTGGGCCGCGAGGACATGGGGTGGCTGCTCGACCGCATCCAGCGTTGGGCCAAAACTGGGAGGGCACGTACTCGTGACGCGGCCGCCGCTGCCCTTGTCGCGCTGGCGGAGGACCCCGAACGCGGCGAGCACGTACTCCGCCTGCTGCACAACATAGTCGAGGCGTCCCCGAGGTCTCGCATGTCCGCAGTGGCTGTTGTCGTCTACGGACTTGTCTACCGCGAATCATTCGTCAAGCAGGCGCTGGACGACCTCCCCGCTGTGCTGGAGATTAACCTGCAGCGTCAGTTGATCATTGCAAACTCGTTGGCACAATTATGCGCCAACGGCTTTGGCGGGCTCGTACTGGATGCGCTGTCGGGTTGGGCAGACGACCAGGAGAATCCTGACCGAGCGAATAGATCGCTGGCGGTTTTCCTGCGTTTGACCCGGTGGACCGTGGTCACACCGCAACCGCAACCGCAACCACTGCTGCTCCTGCAGCTCGCGGACGAAAACGAGGTGCATCGGGAGCGTGTGGTCGGGCTGTGGCGCCGTGTATGGAATCATTGCGACCACGAGAATCTGCGGGAAGCGCTGAAAGGCTGGCTCAGTAATGTGCAGGAGCGCGGTGCTGGGCACGAGACACTCGATGCGTTAATGGACGACCTTGCCCAAAACGGCGCCCAGCACCAGTTGCTGGAGTGGCTGGTCCAATGGGAGGAGGATCCGGAGGGCCCCCAGGAACTCGCTCGTATCTACAGAGAGTGGCTGGCCGGCCGGCATGTCACCGCACCGCTGATCGTCCGCGCTTGGCGGGTATTGGTCCGTGGGACACGAAGCCTCTCGGCACGCATGCGGCAGCGACTGGGGCCCCGCTGAAAGATCAGCTCTTCTTGCATGTCCGTGGGTTCGTCGAGGGTTGTGCGCCCAGGAACGGCGGCGGCGGAGACCTTCGGCGCAAACCGACGGAAGTACGCGCTGGGAGAGCGCCGGCTTCGGGGCTTCTGTTCTGTACGAACGAAGTACGGCGGGCAGGGCGCTGGGCCAGTCTGCGCTATGCAAGGTTCCAATGAAAGAGGTGGATCGCACTGCGTGTCGAGGATAAGGTGACGACGCGTGCACTGTGAATGGTTAGGCCGGTATACCGGCCTAACCATTCACAGTGCGTTCAAGGCCCAGGCGACATCGAGTACACCCGCGAACTGCGCTACGGCCGTGGAGTACCTGTGCGGCTGACAGAGCAGGGCGCGCAGGAGCGGGGAGGAATGATCATCACCCACCAGGAGGACCATCTGGTTGCGCTGCCCCTTTGGCTCATTCGCCGATCCCCAGACCGGCCGCATGAGGATCACGACCTCCTGACCCGGAACAGCGAATGTGCTGGTAAGCGCGTTGACGGTCCGGACTTTCTGCCGGCTTGTACGTTATTTAGTGCAGGTCTGTGAACGGTTTGGCGACCCTGCGGGTGAGACGGTTCCTGGGGCTGGGGGCTGGGATGCGGTTTTCCTTTGGATGTGGAGGAAAGATGGGGTCGAGCGGATCGGCAACGTGGTTGAGCCGCGGCTTTCCTTCTCATGCGGAGGAAAGCCGCGGGTGGGTGAGCGTGCTACCGCGCGGTCGGGTGTGGTGCCGGACGGCAGCGACGTGAGCAGGCTCCCCTCTGGCGACACCGCACTAATTATCGCACCGTCTCAGGAGTTCTGGAATCCGCGAGGTGAACGTGGACGGCGGCTCGTACCGGGTGGCCACCGAGTACATGATCCAGCTTGAGCGGGAGGACATGGAGGACCAGGCCAAACTCGCGCCGATCGCCGCGACCGCCAAGCTCGCCCCGGCGGAGTTCACCCGCCGTTACGGCTACCTCGTCGGGATGGGCCCCGACGCGTCTACAGCGTCGTGGCCCGGATCCGCAACTCCTGCTGCGGGCCCCGATTCCCCGGCTCCTGCTGCGGGCCCCGAGCCCTCCTGATCGCCCTGCCGCCGGTCGGGCGCCCCCAGCCGGCGGTACGGGTAACGGTCTCTGACGAGGGCGTTGAAGCATTGGCCGTGAGAGTCTGCGGCCATCAGGTCGTCGTGCGCCTCAGGCGGCACGTCGTCGTACTCGTACACGGCGCCGCTGGTGAACTCGATCCGCAGTACCTGGCGGGTGGGGTCGTAGCCGACGGACCGCAGCGCAGAAGAGTCGACGGTGACACGGTTCACGGTCAGAAGTCGCCACCGCCGAAGTCGCCACCGCCGAAGTCGCCACCGCCGAAGTCGCCACCGCCGAAGTCGCCACCGCCGAAGTCGCCACCGCCGAAGTCGCCACCGCCGAAGTCGCCACCGCCGGAGTCCCCGTCGCCGGAGTCCCCGTCGCCGGAGTCCCCGCCGCCCCAGCCACCGCCCCAGCCACCGAGCGCCTGGCCGAGCAGGAGACCGGTGAACAGCCCGCTGCCGCCGCCGAAGTAGCCGCCGGCCCACGGGGCGAACGAGCCGGGGGCGTTGTAGTAGGGCATGGACGCGCCGCCGACCAGGACCTGGCGGGACTGCGGCTCCAGGCCGTCGCGGACGCGCTGCGCATCGGCGGCGCAGGCCGGCACCGGGCGGGGGGCGCCGCCCTCGGGCGCCCACTCGACGTCGGTGACTGATGGGCCGTGGCGGGGATCGAAGAAGCAGGGCGGTCGCCGCTCCGGCGGCTCTTCGCCGCCCAGCCGCGCCTTGGCCGACGCCATCAGGTAGCGCCCCTCCTCCAGCGCGGAGGTGACCGGCGCCAGGTCTCGCGCCCGGTGGGCGCGGTCGAACGTCTCGGAGGCCCGCTGGTAGCTGTCCAGCGCGGCGGTGTAGTCCTCGACCGCCCGCCGGTCGGCTCCCGGCATCGACACATCCAGGTCCAGCGCGCGGATGTCCTCACCCAAGGCGACGAGGTCCTCCTCCGCCGCGACCCGCACGTCCTCGAACTCGCGCTGCTGGCGCTCGTCCCGGCGCCGTCTGCTCCGCAGCGCGAAGAACCCCAGCGCGCTCGCGCCGATGGCCAGGACACCGAGCAGTACGAGGCCACCACCGATGCCGCTGGGCTCCGGCTCGGGCCGCGGGGCTGCCTGCTGGCCGGAGCCGGCCTGGCCCACGCGCTGCACGAAATCGAGCAGGATCGCCTCCGCGCCCCCAACTCTGTTCTGCTCGAGGGCAGCGTCGGCGAGCGTCCCGACGCCGTCGATCGCTGTGCTCATCGCCCCAAAGCTGCGGCCCGCTACGACCGCGACAGTGACCGGCTGACCGAACCGGGAAGCGATTGCGTTGATCAGCTCCCGAGGCTCACCCGCGCCTTCGGGGAAGATCGCCACCGCGATCGGGGTGGCGGACTCCGCGATGGCCCCCCGCAGCCGGTCCGCCGCGGCGGGGTCGAGCGCGCTCTCCGCGGACGGGTCGACGTACACGGGATCACCGCGAAGCGCCTGAATGGCGTCATCGACCTGTGACTGGGCATGCGCGGCGGTGGGCAGCAGCAGGACTGCCATCGCCGCGAGCGCGAGCAGTTGACGGGCAAGCGATCTGATCATCGAGATTTCCTCCGCTGGTTCACAGAGTAGACGCGCGGGAGCGGCCGCCGGTTCTCTTCTGAGCCTTGTCGCGGCAGGATCTCGGGCGTACGCTCAACACACAACCCTAGCGGGGCTTCGCCCCAGCCGACGAGTCATGGGCGGGTAGGAAGGTCGCGCGCAGGTTGACGACAGTTTTGTGGAGCATCCGCGACGTACATGTCGTCGATGCTCCACAAAAAGCCAGCCCTGAGGAGGTGAGGACCGATGTCGGTGATGTTCTGCGTTGCCGTGCCCGTCTGTGGACTGGGCACTCCCTGCCGGCTCCTCGCCTCGGCCGCCTGCTGATCCTCGCAGTCCCCGCCGCCGCCTCGAGCCGGCGCGCACCACACTGCCGCAACGACTCGAGGAGAACCTCCCTTGCACGACATCGCATCGTCGTCCCTGCATGAGCTGGGCTGGGACGACGCATTCGCGGACGCATTCGCGCCGCACGCACAACCCGCCATTCCCGCCCGCGTGAGCCGCGCTGACCGCGGCGGGAGCCTCATCGTCGAGACCGCCGACGGTCCGCGGCGGGCTCGGCTGCCCGCCAGCTTCCGGCGGCTCGATCCGACCGAGCTTCCCACCGTCGGCGACTGGGTGGTGCTCGGCACCGACCGGATCGACGGCGACCGTGTGGCGGAAGCCGTCCTGCCCCGCAGAAGCGTGATCATCCGGCAGGCGCCGCAGGACCAGCTGGCCGACGCCCAGGTGCTCGCCGCCAACGTCGACGTCGCCTTGATCGTCGTTGCCCTCAACGATGACGTGAACCTTCGCCGTCTCGACCGCTACCTCGCCCTCGCGTGGAACAGCGGCGCCAGCCCAGTGGTCGTCCTGACGAAGGCCGACCGCTGCGACGACGTCGAGGCAGTGATCGCCCAGGTCGAGCTGACCGCGCTCGGCGTGCCGGTCCTCGCGCTGAGCGGCCTGACCGGCCAGGGCGTCGAGCTGCTCGAGGCGCATCTGGCACCGGGCAGGACCGCCGTGCTGCTGGGGATGTCCGGGGCCGGCAAATCGACCCTGGCCAACCGCCTGCTCGGCGCGGATACGCTGGCCACCCAGGCGGTGCGCGCCGACGGGCGCGGCCGGCACACGACGACGCATCGGCAGCTGCTCCGGCTGCCCAGTGGCGCCCTGCTGATCGACACGCCGGGCCTGCGCCAGCTGGGGCTGTGGGACGCCGACGAGGGGTTGGCCTCCACCTTCAGCGACGTCGAGGAGCTGGCCGGCTCCTGCCGTTTCGGCGACTGCGGCCACCAGGCCGAGCCGGGCTGCGCGGTGACCACCGCCGTGGCCGAGGGGCACCTGACCGCCGAGCGGTTGGAGAGCTACCGCAAACTCCAGCGCGAGGCCGCCTACCTTGCGCGCAAGCAGGACGCCCGGCTGCGCAGGGACGAGGTCGATCGCTGGAAGCAGATCCACCGCTCGATGCGCGCGTACGCAAAGGAGCGGGGACGCTGACCGCCCTCGGTAGTCTTCGCTCTGGGCAACACGACAGGAGCAGATGTGGCCGAGATCATCACGCAGGATGCCGGGGGCCTCCGTGTCCCCGACGAGCCGATCATCCCGTTCATCGAGGGTGACGGAACGGGACCGGACATCTGGGCGGCGTCGGTCCGCGTCTTCGACGACGCCGTCGGGAAGGCGTACGGCGGCGGGCGGCGGATCGCGTGGAAGCAGGTGCTCGCGGGTCAGGCTGCCTATGACGCGACCGGCGATTGGCTGCCCGACGAGACGGTCGAGGCGTTCCGCACGCATCTGGTCGGGATCAAAGGGCCGCTCACGACCCCGGTGGGGGAGGGGATCCGCAGCCTGAACGTGGCGCTGCGGCAGCTCCTCGACCTGTACGTGTGCCTCCGGCCCGTGCACTGGTTCGCTGGCGTGCCGAGCCCGGTCAAACACCCCGAGAAGGTCAACATGCTGATCTTCAGGGAGAACACCGAGGACGTGTACGCCGGCAAGGAGCTGCGGGCCGGCACCGACGACGCCCAGCGGGCCATCGACTTCTTCAGGACGGCATACGGCTGGGACATCCCCGCAGACTCCGGCCTGGGGCTGAAGCTCGTGAGCGAGACTGCGTCCAAGCGCCTCATCCGCGCCGCGCTCCGCGAGGCGGTCGAGCATCACTGGCCCTCGGTGACGCTCGTGCACAAGGGCAACATCATGAAGTTCACCGAGGGCGCGTTCCGCCGGTGGGGCTACGAGCTGGTCCGCGACGAGTTCTCCGACGTCGCGGTCGGCTGGGACGACTGCGGCGGCGACCCCGGTGACAAGGTGCTCGTCAAAGACGAGATCGCCGACGCGATGCTGCAGAAGATCCTCACCCGCCCCGACGAGTATCACGTGATCGCGACGACCAACCTGAACGGCGACTACCTGTCGGACGCGCTCGCCGCCCAGGTCGGCGGGATCGGCATCGCGCCCGGCGGCAACATCAACTACGAGAGCGGCCACTCGATCTTCGAGGCGACGCACGGCACCGCGCCGAAGTACGCCGGGCAGGACAAGGTCAACCCGGGCTCGGTGATCCTGTCCGGCGAGATGATGCTCCGCCGGCTGGGCTGGGGCGAGGCCGCCGACCTGATCGTGAAGGCGCTGGAGGCCACCATCGCCGAGCGCATCGTCACCTACGACTTCGCCCGTCAGATGGACGGGGCCACACAGGTGGCGACCAGCGAGTTCGCCACGGCCATGATCGAGCGGATGTGAGCGGGTCACTGCGCGATCGGGCGCCCGCGCCCGGCAGGGCGCCGCGCCTCCGGGCTGACGAGCGCATCGCCCCTTACATCACGCGCCTGGGCCGGTTCCGGCGCATCGACCCGGCCAAGTCTCGGCCGCTCCCGAAGTTTTCGCAGGTCCTGGGTGCGCTCGCCTGGGCAGCGCTGCTCGGCGGGTCCTTCCGCCGAGCCCTCCGCGCCGAGCGGCCCCGTGGAGGCCGAGCATGAGCACCGCGTTGCTCGCCGTCGGCTATGTCCTGTCGGTGCCGGCAGCGCTCATGCTCCTGCGGATCGCCTGGCGCCGCTGGCTGTGGGCGTTCGTGGCGCTGGAGGTCGGCGCGTGCTGCGTCGCGCTCGGGTGGGCCCTGAGAGGCCAGCGCTTGGCCGCATGGCTCAACGCCGGATTCGCGCTAGGATTCGCGGCCACGTGGGTCGTGGTCGGACGCATCCGCCTCACCCGCACCCCGTAACACCCCCTCACGGCCGGGTAGCCAAGCGGTAAGGCAGTGGATTGCAAATCCACTACGCGCGGGTTCGATTCCCGCCCCGGCCTCGTAGCTGAGCAGCAGGTTTGCGATGAGTGGCTGACAGCTCGTCCACTCGTGGTGAGGTCCTTGGTGATGGATCCACCGGCTGTTATCGTCATCACCATGGCACGGGGACATATCGCGCGGCGCGCGAACGGCACCTACCGAGTGTGGGTGTACGTGGGCAAGGACCCGCTGACCGGCAAGCGGCGGTACCTGAACGGCACCGCCGCGACGGAGGAGGAAGCCGAGAAGCTCCGCACACAGCTCCTCTCTCAGGCCGATGCCGGCAAGCGACCGACCACTCGCCGGACCGTAGCCGAGATCATCGAGGCCTGGCTGGAGGTCGCCGAGCTGGAGGCCACGACCTGCCACAGCTACGAGGCGTACATACGCCGGCACATCCTCCCGGCGCTTGGCAAGCTGCCCGCGAAGAAAGTGGACGTCGAGATCCTCGAGCGCTTCTACGCCCGGCTGCGCAAGGCCGGCGGCAAGGGAGGCCGCCCGATGGCGAACTCGTCGGTCCGCCAGGTCCACTTCATCCTCCGCTCCGCGCTCGGGCAAGCGGTCTAATGGGGCTGGCTCAACGAGAATCCGGCCGTGCTCGCCTCCCCGCCTCGTCTTGCCCGCAAGGAGATCGAGCCGCCCACGGTCGAGGGCGTGATGCGGTTGTTGGACGTCGCCTGGGAGGAGGACCCGGACCTCGGCACTCTTTCTATGGGTCGCGATCATCAGCGGCGTCCGCCGCAGTGAGCTGTGCGGCCTGCGCTGGCCTCGCGTGCGCCTGGCCGAGGGAGACCTCCTGATCGCCCGCAACTACGTCCATGCCGGCTCAGCCCTCGTCGAGAAGGACACGAAGACTCACCAGGCCCGCCGGATTGCCCTCGACAAGGTGACGGTCGACGTCCTCGCCCAGCACCGTGAGCGCTGTGAGGAACGAGTTCGTGCATGCGACATAGGCGCTTGAAAAACCGTCATCGACAAAAAATTGTGGCCCTCCTGTACAACTAATCGGTCCTTGGAGAGGTGGGGACGGGGAAACCGCTGGTAGAAGGCCCAATCGGGGCCGGTGAGGGCAGCGGATGACGCGTACGGGCGACCTGTGGCTTTCGCGGGTATCTGACCGAATCACGGAAAGGACATTCCGCCCGGTTCGTGCCTGTTGCAGTCAACTAGTGCCCTGGCCACTATCGTTTGGGGGTGGTTCCACCGCTGATCCGGGCGGGTGTTCTAGAGTCGGCCGGGTAGCTCCGGCGCATTGCTGCGCCGGAGCCCCCTCAGAACCGTGCGTGCCACTCATCGCGGCACACGGCTCAAGCAGCCTGACCAAGACCCGTCGGGCAGCTCACCCTCCATACCCCTAATACGAGGAAGTCCTCCGGTCCGTTCACCACAACCACACAGGCGGCAACCGCCGTCTGCTGGGTCGCGGCGTCTAACTTGTCCTTCGGCTCGGGTTTGTGTCCGTCTTCGCTCGGCCGGGCCACCTGCCCACGTCAGCGCCCTTATCGGGCCAGGCCTACGCCTGTATCCGGCCAGTTATCCGAAACCGCTGGCGGAGGAGCCAGCCATGGCTGTCCCGGTTTCCTGTCGCCTTTCGACGCGCCGGCGTTCGCTTGTTGGGCATCCCCTCCGGCCGGGGGGTTGGGCCTTCCTTACGGTCGGCTTACCGGACCAGGTCCGGACCCCGTCGGGGTTTCCACGTTCCGCACACGCAAGGCGCGACCGGGGAGGGCGCCCTGTCTACCCCGGGACGGCGGTGCTCTCCCAGCCAGCTTTCCCTGTTCCGGCTGGCGCCTGCCGCATTCCAGCGGCCCTTCCTCTACCCCACTGGCGCATCCCATCGGCGGGGCTGGTGTTAACGAGGCATCAGCAAGGGTTCACTGGCGTTCACCCGTCCGGTCTTCCCTGACCTGTAGCCCCCGGATGGAACAGGGGCCCTTGGGCTTTCCCCCTGATGCTTCCAACCCCGCCGTTAACCGGCGACGCAGGTCAGGGGTAGGGACAGGCCTTGAGCACTGGCCTGGAGCTGTACCTTCGATATCAACCGAACCTCCTTCGATGCGCTCACTTGCACTGTGCGACCTCGCGTCGCAGGAGAAGACCAGCTCAGAGCCCGGGGCGGCGAAGGTGCAGCGCGAGCGGTTGGAGGTACTGACCCGCAGGAGAGCGGCAGTACTGAAACATGTGTTCACCGCGCTGCTCTCGGCCCGTGAGGTCGCCGCAGGAGAGGACCCGGAGCGTCCGGCGGCGGACCCCGCGAGCGAGTGGGAGCACGACCTCACGGCCATGCGGCGCTACGTCGACGGCGGGCTTGAGGGCTACCGCAACGTGCGGTCGGCCTTGTTTGCCGCATTTGGTGCCCTGGAGGTCGGCTGGACGGAGGCGATCCGCCGGCTAAATACCTTTTACGAGGAGGAGATCGTGCGGGCGGAGTTCTTCGGCCACCAGATATGGGGGGTCCACCAGGAGATGAAGCGGCGTCTCGAGGGCGCGGCGGATAAGCTGCGCAAGGCCGGCAAGGGTGGGCTGGGCCATACGATCAGGACCATCGGTGGTATCAACATCCGGCCCGACGTGAACAATCCCCTCACCCTGTCCGAGCACAGCTTCGGCGCGGATGTCGACATCAACGCGCTTCAGTCCGAACATCCCCGACATTCCGACCGAGTTCATCACCGAGGTCACCGGGATGGACGTCATGGTCACCGAGGAGGGGAGGAGAAAGACCAGCCTGTTCAACCTCGCTGCCGTGGTGGAACGGCTGCTCGAGGGGACGAGGGATACGGCACTGCGAGAGGCTGAGCGGCTGGGGGAGATCAGCCGCCGGCTGACCGAGGTGTTCAAGGACGAGGAGAGCCTCAAGCGCGGGCTGTGGGAGGTCGCGCAGCGCAAGGCGGGACTGCCGGCTTCGGTCAGCGCCGACGCGCTGCTCACGGCGGTGCGTGAAGCCGCCAAAGAGGGCTCGAAAATCAACTGGTTGTACGCCGCCCGCAAAAGACGCCCAGGCGCGTTCCCAAGGGCGAGAAGCATGACGCGCTCGTGCGACTGCTGTTCCCGCCGAAGGCGGGAGGCTTCATCGGGATTCCGGCCGAGGTCATCGTCGCGCTGAGAGCCGCAGACGGTGGGGACCTGCGCTGGCTGGGCAGCTCCGAGCACGCGACGAGAGACTTCATGCACTTCGAGCTGCTCAAACGGCCGCCGCCGCACTGACCGAGAAAACACGGCGTCTGTCAGGGCGGTGATGGTCCGGTGACGCTCGCGTGACCCGCCAGGCCCATCATGGGTCAACCCTTGCGGGCAGAAGCCAGCGGCACCTCCACGCTGACTCGTGTCCAGACTCGGCGGATAGAAAGGACCTGTCCATGCCCGTGAACGTCACCTATCCGGGCGTCTACATCGACGAGCTGCCCAGCCAAGTTCGCACCATCATCGGGGTGCCCACTGCGGTCGCGGCGTTCGTCGGGCCGGCCGTTCGCGGGCCCGACAATGAGGCCCGGCACCTCACGAGCTGGGCGGATTTCGAGCGCATCTACGGGGGGCTCTCGGACACCAGCCTGATGAGCTACGCCGTCTTCCATTACTACCAGAACGGCGGCAGCGAGGCCGAGATCGTCCGGGTCGTCAGCAAGGACAGGCCGGCGGTGCTCGACCTCGGCAACGATGTGAAGCTCGAGGCCAAAGCGTCCGGCGCTGCGGGGAACGCGCTCCGTGCCCGCGTCGAGCATACCACGGCGGGCGATCCCACGGTCTATACCGTGATACTCCACCCCGCCAGCGGCGCCGATGAGAAGTTCGAGAACATCAAGGCGGGCGCCGCCCCGAATGTCACCGACAGCCTGGAGAAGAAGCTGGAGGGCTCGACACTCGTCAAACTCGCCGACGACGCCAAGACGGACACCGCCCCCGAGGCGAGCCCGCCAGTCCCGGCCGGCATCACTGATCCGTTCGCTGACCCATCCCCAGGCCAGCCCACGCTCTTCATCAAGGCGACCACCCAGCGCGTCGGCGCCGCGCGCGCCACGATCGACCTCGGCAGCAACGTCACGCTTACGGCGAAGTACGCAGGAGCGTGGGGCAAAAAGCTGCGCGTCCGTGTCGACCACGACACGAGGCCACGGGAAGCCACCGATGCGGGCGACCTCTACAACCTCACGATCCGTGATATGGGGACCGGCGCCGAGGAGAGCTTCCGCAACATTGTCGCTGACGCCAACTCGCCACAAAGCCTGGACAAGGTGCTCGAGGGGTCCCGGCTCGTCGCCCCGGCCGGCGGCACGGACCTCAGCACACGCCCCGGCAAGAACAAGGACCTCGACCGGGGCCAGGACCCCTTCGAGAACGAGGAGGAGTCGAAGCCGGCCGCCGGAGCACCCCCGGCCCCGCCACCCGCGTACGACCCGGCGCAGCACCGCTACGCCCAGGCCGTGGGCGGCGCCGACGGCGACTTGCCGACCGAGGCCGACTACCGGGGGAGCCCGACGGCCAAGACCGGGATCTACGCGCTGCTCGATACCGACATCTTCACCATCCTCTGCATCCCGCCGATCGGCCTCGATACGACGTTCGGGCAGACATTGACCGATGCGCTCAAGCTGTGCGTCGACCGGCGCGCGATGCTGATCGTCGATCCCCCGCCGAGCTGGTCCGACGTCGATAAGGCGGTGGGCGCAGCACGAGGTGAGACCGGCGCGCTACCGATCACTGGCCCGGACACCCGCAACGCTGTCGTCTACTTCCCGCGCATCAAGCTGCCGGACCAGGACGGTCGGCTGGGGGACTGGCCGGCCAGCGGCGCGATCGCAGGGATATGGGCGCGAACTGACGGGCAGCGGGGCGTGTGGAAAGCTCCCGCCGGTACCGACGCAGCGGTCAGCGGGGTGCGGCAGCTATCCGTCACGCTTACCGATCTGGAGAACGGGCTGCTCAACCCACTGGGCGTCAACTGCCTGCGAACCTTCCCGGTCATCGGCACGGTCGTCTGGGGCGCGCGAACGTTGCGCGGTGCCGACATCCTCGCGGACCAGTGGAAGTACGTGCCGGTGCGGCGGTTGGCGCTGTATATCGAGGAGAGCCTGTACCGCGGGACGCAGTGGGTGGTGTTCGAGCCGAACGACGAGCCGCTGTGGGCGGCCATCCGCCTGAACGTCGGCGCGTTCATGAACACGCTGTTCCGCCAGGGGGCCTTCCAGGGACGGACCCCGCAAGAGGCCTACCTCGTGAAGTGCGACATCGAGAACAACCCGCAGAACGACATCGACCGGGGCATCGTCAACATCCTCGTCGGGTTCGCTCCCCTCAAGCCGGCGGAGTTCGTGATCATCCACATTCAGCAGCTCGCCGGTCAGTTGCAGGTCTGAGGAGGACGCAATGGCTCAGTTCACCGTCAACGCCACCCGCCTCGACCCGTACAAGAACTTCAAGTTCCGGGTGAAGTGGGACAACCGCTACGTCGCGGGCGTGAGCAAAGTCGGCGCGCTGAAGCGCACGACCGAGGTGGTCAAGCACCGCGACGGCGGCGACGAGAGCAGCAGCCGCAAGTCCCCGGGCCGGACCGAGTACGAGGCCATCATGCTCGAGCGCGGGGTGACCCACGACGTCGAGTTCGAGCGGTGGGCAAACAAGGTGTGGGACTACAGCAACGCTCAGTCCGGGCCCGACCAGCGCGTGCGGGAGGTGTCGCTGGCCGACTTCCGCAAGGACATCGTGATCGACGTCTTCAACGAGGCGGGGCAGAAGGTGTTGTCCTACCAGGTCTTCCGCTGCTGGGTGTCCGAGTACCAATCGCTGTCCGACCTGGACGCCAACGCGAACGCGGTCGCCATCCAGCACATCAAGCTGGAGAACGAGGGCTGGATCCGTGACACCAGCGTGGTCGAGCCCACGGAGCCCACCTACACCGACCCGGCCTAGCGATGCTCCCGCCGTCCACCCTTGAGTTGTTGAGCGCGTGGGAGCGCGGTCTGGGCCAACCGCCGCCCCAGCGCGCCCTGGCGCTGCTGGGCGTCGCCTGGCCGGACGCCTCCACCGACGCGTTGGCGCAGCTCTGCATCGGCCAGCGCGATGCCCGTCTGCTCGACCTGCGTGAATCCAGCTTCGGCCCTCGGGTCGTCGGCCTCGCCGATTGTCCGGCTTGTCAGGAGCAGCTCGAGCTGGACTTCGATGTCGCCGACATCCGCGTGGCACCGCCGGCCGAGGACATCGATCCCTCCGAGCCGCTCAGCCTGTGCGCCGCCGGGTACGAGGTGCGGTTCCGCCTGCCCACCACGCTCGACGTGCTGACCAGCGTCCGGCCTGGCGACCTCGTGGCGACCCGCCAGTCCCTGCTCGAGCGCTGTCTGGTCTCCGCCCAGCAGGAGGATCAGCCAGCGACTCCGACCGCGCTGCCGACGGAGGTGGTGGAGCTCGTCGAGGCCCGCATGGCCGAGGTCGACCCACAGGCCGACATCCGCCTCGCGCTGACCTGCCCTGACTGCGCTCACCAGTGGGAGGTGGGCTTCGACATCACCACTTTCCTGTGGAGCGAGCTTGATGCCTGGGCCTGCCGGACCCTCTACGACGTCCACCTGCTCGCCTCCGTCTACGGCTGGCGCGAGGCGGAGGTCCTGGCTCTGACCCCCGCGCGCCGGCGCTTCTATCTGGAGGCGGTCAACGGATGACCGCTTACCTCAGTCACCTGGCAGCCCGGAGTCTTTCGGCTGACGAGGCCGTCCGGCCGCGGGTGGCATCGCTGTTCGAGCCCGCTGGACCGATCAACGATGCGGCCGAGGCATGGCTCGTGCGGGCCGTGGAGCTCCCCGCGCCTCCGGGCCGGGAGGAGCCGTCGGCGCACGTCCCGAGCGCACCGGCTCATGCGCCAGTCCCGGCGCACGAGCCGGCTCCCACCCCGAGGCGACGTGAGGCGGCTGGTGAGGCCTGGCTTGAGGGGCCAGCGTCGTCCAGGCCACATCTTCCACGGGCGGCTGAGCGGTCGGTGGCGGTCCTGCCGCCGCCCGGGGTCCCGAGCGCACCGGCGCACGCGCCGGTCCCGGCCTCGAGTCCACCAGCGCCCACCCCGGCGCGACGCGAGGAGACGAGCCGCGCACGGTCTGTGGATTCGGGCCGGCACGTGAACCCGGCCGAGCCCTCGTCTGCTGCGCGGGACGCCGACGACCGCCACAGGGCGCCTGAGGGACCGGTTCAGCGCAGGGAGGTCGTCACCATAAAGCCATCGGCGCCGGCCCCGTGGCAGCCGCGGCGCAGCGCGCGGGTGCCTACAAGCGACCACCCGCCGCTTTCCAAACCAGTGGATGAGCCGGAGGCGCGCCCGACGCAGGCGGGACCACCACTCCGCGCGGCACTTGACGCGTCCACAGGACCTGTCGTCGTGCGGGCCCGCCCGGACCTCCCCGGCGCCCCGGCCTCTTCTCGCCCAGTTCCGCAGATGTCAGAAGACGCAGCGGCGTTCCCCGCGCCACGCCTCGTGGCCGCCGACCTCCCGCTCGTCGTCCCGCCCCAGACGCCCCCCCTCGACCGCCTCGCGCCCGTCCCGCTCAGGCGCGAGCCCCCGCCACCGCCGACCATCGTGCAGGTCACGATCGGGCGCATCGAGGTACGAGCGACACCCGCGCCAGTGGAGCAGGGGCGTCGCGAGCGCGAGACGCGGGCCGTCATGAGCCTCGACGAATACCTGCGGGCTCGGGAGACCGGGCGATGAGCAACTCCCTCGCCGTCGCGACCGTCACCAAGTCCCTCCAGCACCTGCTCATGGCGAGCCTCAACAACTTTGCCGTGACCGGGGATGTCACCACCCGCCCGCCCGACAAGGCCCGGGCGACCTTGACCGGCAACCAGCTCAACGTGTTCCTCTACCACACCACCATCGATGGGGCCTGGCGCAACCAGGACATGCCCAGTGTGCGTCCTGGCGAGACCAGCTTCCCGCCGCTGCCACTCGTCCTGCACTACGTGCTCACGGCCTACGGCGCGAACGACGACGACATCGCGGCACATACGGTGCTCGGGCGGGCCATGAGCGTGCTGCACGACCACCCCATCCTGGGGCCTGACGAGTTCAAGGACGTGGTGGCGGGGACCGACCTGGATCAGCAGATCGAGCGCGTGCGTATCACTCCGCAGCCACTCAGCGTCGACGAGATGTACCGGCTGTGGACGGCGTTCCAGACCCAGTACCGGATCTCGGCGGCTTATGAGGTCTCCGTCGTGCTGATCGAGAGCACGCAACCCAAGCGCACGCCGCTGCCCGTGTTGACGCGGGGAGAGGGAGACAGTGGGGCGGTCACCCAGACTGGTACCGTCGCGCCGTTCCCGACGCTGGAGGCGGCTGTTCCGCCGCACGACCAGCCGAGCGCGCTGTCCGGCGACGAACTGACCCTCACAGGGCACCACCTGGCCGGCGCGAGCGCCGTCGGCTTCTTGCACCCGCTGGTCGAGGTGCCACCGGCCCTGCCGGCGTCGGTGAGCGGCGCCGAGATCAAGGTGGCCGTGCCCGGTGAACTCCCGGCCGGCGTCTGCGCCGTGGCCGCCCTCTTCGGCCAGCCCGACCAGCCAGATCACACCAGCAACGGGTTCCCCTTCGCGGTGGCACCCCAGATCACGTCCGGCCTGTCCCCCCCGTCCTTGGCACGCGATACGGCGCCCAAAACCAAGGACAACGTGACTGTGGTACTCGGCTGCAGCCCGCAAGTGCTCCCCGGCCAGCGTGCGTTCCTGCTACTCGGCGAGCGACAGATCCCCCTCGAGTCGGTGCTCGCCTCTCCGACGGGCACGCTGCGCTTTCTCGTCACCAAGGCCGAGCCGGGGGACTACCTCGTACGCCTCCGCGTGGACGGCGTCGACAGCCTGCTCGTCGACCGTTCCGTCACCCCGCCCATCTTCGACACAACGCAAACGGTGACGATCACATGAGCAACCTCGCGGACTGGGAGGCCGGCAACGACAAGTATCTCGCCTCTGCGCTGAGCTGGTTGAGGCTGCGCCTCGCGTCGTACGCCGCCGCGCAGCGCACGGAGATCATCGTGCCGTCGGCGACCGAGCCCCCGCCCGAGGAGCCCCGGCCGCAACGGTGGCGCTGGCGTGGGCCGTCGGAGCGCGCCTCGCCGACGGGGGTGGCCGGCCCAGCGCTGGTCCCTGCGGGACCGATCCCGGCGCTGCCCCCGCCTGCTCCCAGATGCGGCCTCGACGAGCAGATGGCAGAGGCGGAGGCGGCCATGCAGGCCGCCGAGAGCTGCACTCCCCCACCAGCCCTCGTGCGGCTCGGCCAGCTGCTCGGTCTCTCGGCCTTCGAGCGGCAGGTCCTGCTGCTCTGTGCGGCGATGGAGCTGGACCCGGACATGGGCGCCCGCTGCGCCGAGGCGCGGGGCGACCTGCGGTTCGCCTACCCGACTTTCGCGCTCGCCCTGAGCGCCTTGCCCGACCCGGCATGGGACGTGCTCTCACCGCAGCGGGGGCTGCGCTGGTGGCGGCTGGTCGAGATTAACCAGCCGGGCGGCCAGCCGCTCGTGACCAGCGCGCTGCGAGCGGACGAGCGCATCGTGAGCTACGTGAAGGGCTTGAACGAGCTCGACGATCGCCTGGAGCCGCTGCTTGCCCCGTTGGGCGTGGGTGGGATAGCGCTGCCGGCCTCCCAGCTCGCCGCCGTCCAGGAGATCACCGAGCGCTGGAGCCGGACGGCTGCGGCGACACGGCCGCCGGTGGTCCAGCTGCTCGGGCCCGACACCCTGAGCAAGCGGCTCGTGGCCGCCGAGGCCGCAGCCCGCGTCGGCCTCAGGCTGTACCGTCTGCCCACCGAGGCGCTGCCCAGCCAGGCCGGCGACCTCGAGACGCTGGCCCGGCTGTGGGCACGCGAATGCACCCTGCTCGACGGTGCGCTGTACGTCGACGCTCAGGAGATCGATGGCGGGGGGGCCGGCGAGGATGCGCAGGGTCTCGTCACCCGTTTCCTGGCTCGCACCGACGGCGTGCTGTTCCTCGCTGCCCGCGAGCCGTGGGCGGGGTTCGACCGGGCAGTCCTCGCAATCGACGTCGAGCGCCCGAGCAGAGCCGAGCAGCGCGAGGCCTGGACCTTCGTGCTCGGTCCGGTGCCGGAGGCGATCCCCGACGCGCTGGCGGGCCAGTTCGATCTGAACCTGCCGACGATCCAGCAGATCGCGCGCACGGTGCCGGTCGAGCCTGAGGCTGGGTTCGGCGCGCGCCTCTGGGACGCCTGCCTGGCCAGCACCCGGCCGCGGCTCGACGCGCTCGCCCAGCGGCTGGAGCCCAAGGCCACCTGGAACGACCTGGTCCTGCCGGCCCCCGAGCTGGCCCTTCTTCACCAGATCGCCGATCAGGTCGCCCAGCGCAGCACCGTGTACGAGCGCTGGGGCTTCGGCGCCAGGATGAACCGCGGGCTGGGCATCAACGCGCTGTTCGCCGGGCCGAGCGGGACCGGCAAGACGATGGCCGCCGAGGTCATCGCCAACGAGCTGCGCCTCAACCTGTACCGCATCGACCTGTCCGCCGTGGTCAGCAAGTACATCGGCGAGACCGAGAAGAACCTCCGCCGCCTTTTCGACGCCGCCGAGGAGGGCGCCGCCCTGCTGTTCTTCGACGAGGCCGACGCCCTGTTCGGCAAGCGGAGCGAGGTCAAGGACAGCCACGACCGCTACGCGAATATCGAAGTCAATTACCTGCTCCAGCGCATGGAGAGCTACCGGGGCCTGGCGGTGCTCGCCACGAACATGCGCAGCGCCCTGGACCAGGCCTTCCTGCGCCGCCTGCGCTTCATCGTCACGTTCCCGTTCCCCGGCCTGGCCGAGCGCAGGGCGATCTGGGAGAGGGTCTTCCCCGCGCAGACGCCTACGGCTGCCCTCGACCTCGACCGCCTCGCCGGTCTGCCGGCCACCGGCGGGATGATCCACACCATCGCCCTCAACGCCGCCTTCGTCGCTGCCCACTCCGGCGGCCACGTCACCATGCCCATCCTCCTCGACGCCGCCCGCACCGAGTTCCGCAAGCTCGAATTGCCGATCCGTGACCGCGACTTCACCTGGCAGGAACCGGCGGGGGTGGGTCCATGAACATCCACGTTCACATCGAGCGGGTGGTGCTGGACGGCTTGCCGCTGGCCGCCGCGCAGGCCAACGCTGTACGCGCCACGTTGGAGACCGAGCTGGGGCATTTGCTAGCCGCCGACGGGCTGGCGCCGGGACTATTATCGGGAGCCTCGGTTGCCCATCTGCGCACCGCTGACCTGAGACTAGACAGCCGGCCCGACCCCGCCGGTATTGGAACCCAGATTGCGGGCGTGGTCTACGGGGGAATGAGCGCATGAGCAGCTATGCAAGTGCGCTCCTGGCCCAACCGGCTGCCAAGACGGCTATGCCGCCCATTGGCGGCATCCTGCAGCGAAACGGAATGGCCGGATGCAACTGTCACGGGGAGCGGGAGGAAACCACGTTAGGGCGAACATCCGCCAGGCCAGCGCCCTCCTGTGTGCCGCCCGTAGTCCACGAGGTGCTGCGTACCACCGGCCAGCCCTTGGCTCCAACGACACGGGCATTCTTCGAGCCTCGCCTAGGTCATGACTTCAGTCACGTGCGAGTGCATACGGATGCGAAGGCCGCCAAGTCCGCCCGAGCAGTGGACGCTCTCGCGTACACCGTGGGGCAGCACATCGCGTTCGCCGCCGGCACATGGGCGCCGGGGAGCCGGACCGGTATGGAGCTTTTGGCTCATGAATTGGTCCATACCATCCAGCAGCGTGGCGAGGCGCCTTCCAACCGGGCACTACTCACCATCAGCGAGCCAGCGGATCCATCCGAGCGGAGTGCTGACTATGCGGCACGGCAGCTATTTGCTGGACCCGCTCAGCAAGCAGCGGACAGCACGCCTGCTCAGATCGCTCGACAGCCGGAAGATGCCGAACCAGGATCTCTGGATGCCACTGACTTCGAACTCGCGGTGTCGCCGCTCGAGGTCCCAAAACCAGCGCCACCAAGTCTGTTTCCCCCCGGCAAGCGGCCCACGCTGAAGCTCCGCAGCTTTTGTAACCGGACGATCCTAGCCGAGGGGACGTGTCGGGATCTGGCGCTGGGCTCCAAGTGGATCTGCTGTGACCGTGGGCGGGGCTACAAGCGGCCGGGTCGCACCACATCCATCGCGGAACCAGGCAAGAGCTGCCCGAGCGCGACGTGGACACCCACCTTCACGTGCGACAACAACTGCGGGACCTCTCTCCGGAAGGGCTGTGACGACGACGACCATTGGATGGCGGTTCCGGGTCAAGAGTTCAAATTGACCATGTGCGGCGATCGCTACGTGGTCTGCGCTAACGGCAGCTCAACCCAGGGGTACGTGCGAGACAAATCAAGCACTAAGACTCGTTACGAGGTCAGTCCCGGCATCCAAAAGGCTCTCGGTGTCCCGGTTCTGAGCAGTTTCGAGGGAGCGGTCTACCCAAGCACATCCCGCGGCTTGGCCGACGTCGATCCTTGCTGCAATGGAGCACTCCTGCAACCACCTACACCCCTGATGCTGAACCGTGGTCCGACGGCCAGGGTGCTACAACGGCAGAAGGCTCCGACGAATGAGAAGGAGCGCGAAACCGTCTGCACCAAGGCGCAGACGGAGCTCATCGCAAAGGGCAAAGAGGAGGGGAAATCTCTGGCCGACAGCGCGGCTACAGCTCTCAGTCGCTTTACCTACCCGGGGCGGGCAGAAGCATTGCAAAAACACTTCGGTGCAGTAAGCGACCCCCAGATCGAGACGATACGTGCGCGCTATGAGCGCATTCGAGATTCGCTCACAACGAAAGTAGTTGTCTGCCTGGGCCGCTGTATCAAGTCACGGAAACACAAGATCGAGTGTGCCCGAGGTGTGATCCCCGGAAACGTCATCAGAATCTGCCCCAGCTTCGGGGAAAGAGCCTGCGATCCCGGCCTGACAATGCTCCACGAGGCGGCGCATAACGACGGCGCAAAAAGTGATGTCGATGTCGACGGCGCCTATCCACCAACCAAAGAGCCCGAGGACAACACGTATTCGTACGAGAACTTTGCTCTCGACATCGGGAAGGGCCCCCCAGAACCGAAGTTGAGGCCCAAGGAGGACGTACAGATTGAAGTCCCTGAGTAATGAGCGAGGTCGCATGAGCGCGTTCCTGGCCAGTCGCCCTCCCGAGGGAGCAGCCCACGGCATACTGCGGCGCTGCCGACCGGTGCCGTGCAACCATCCTGATCAGGAAGACGGCAGTATGCTGCGCCGGAGCGCCGTGGAGTCCTCGGCCACCGCCCAGCAAAGCGTGCCACCGATCGTGCACGAGGTGCTGCGTTCAGCTGGCCAACCCTTGGCTGCCGACGTGCGGGCGTTCTTCGAGCCGCTCTTCAATCACGACTTCAGCCACGTCCGCGTGCACACGGACGCCAAAGCAGCGGAGTCGGTCCACGCGGTAAACGCGAAGGCCTACACGGCGGGGCGGGAAGTGGTCTTCGGCACCGACGAGTTTGCGCCTGGCTCCCGCGAAGGCAGACAGACGCTCGCCCATGAGCTTGCCCACGTGATCCAGCAGCAAGCGCACCCGACGGACATGCCGTCCGTTGTTTCGACGCCCTCCGACCATGCCGAGCTCGAGGCCGTGCAGGCCGCGAACGCCGTCGTTGGTGGAGCGGTGTCCTTCTCCCTTTCGCACCACGGCTCGGCTGTCAACCGGCAGCCCCCGGTCGGTCCGCCTGCGGCGCTCATGGGCCTGACGGCCACCCGAGAGGACTTCAAGAACTCAGGTGCCCCGGATGGGGCCAACTGTGCTGCCGTGAAACCGGCGGCGCTCGGAGTGGACGGGCCCCGGGCTGGTGCCAACGGCATGGAGATGATCTTCAAACTGTCCGGGCCGGTACCCGCGGGTACCGAATTCGAGATAACCCGCACGAAGGCAACCGGCACTTGGGAGAAGGATGCGGCGGGGACCTGGTCACGGCTTGGTGGCAATACTGCCGGAACCTCCGATGATCACCATGACGACGATGAATGCCTGGTCCCGATTGCCTCAAAAATCTATGTTGTTGACACTCCGGGCATGGGGTCTCTCGACGCGAGAGGCCAAGTTTTCCCTGACGGAACGACGATCTCCGCGACAGCGACGGCCGGAGTTCGGAAGCACAGCTTTGCCGAGTGGGTGATTGCGCGTAACAAGGCACTCAGCATTGGATGGACCCGTATTTCCACGCCCGGCCTCCACCGCTGGCATTCCATCGTCTCGGTCGCGGACGTCGCCGGCGTCTGGACTCGCGTGGACACGCCCAGTGGCAAGAAGAACGAGATCAAGTTGGGGTCCACCAGCACAACGGGTCTGACGCCATGATCGAGCCGTTCCTGCGTGACACGAAAAGACAGCGCTCATGACTACCTTTCCCGGTTCGCCGCGGTTGACGAGGGGAGGCATTGTGCTGCTCGATCCCGGCACGTCGAGGGTGCTGAAGATTATTGCGTTGCAGTACAACCCGGATATGGTGACGAGGACGTTGCAGGCGCAGGGGATTGGTAATGAGCCGGGGGATCGGTTGGAGGCGTTGCGGCTCAAGGGACCGCCGCACGAGACGATCAAGATCGAGGCGGAGCTGGACGCGACGGATCAGCTCGAGTTTCCCAATCAGAACCCTACCGTCGCCCAGTTCGGGCTGCTGCCGGTGCTGGCCGCGCTGGAGACGATCGTCTATCCGCCGAGCAGCCAGTTGTTGGCGAACGACGCGCTGGCGCGGGTGGGGACCATCGAGATCGCGCCGGTGGAGGGGCCGCTGTCGCTGTTCATCTGGAGTAAGAGCCGGATTCTGCCGGTCCGGCTCACCGAGTTCAGTATCACCGAGGAAGCGTTCGACACCTCCCTCAACCCCATCAGGGCGAAGGTGAGCCTCGGGATGCGCGTGCTGACCGTGGAAGATCTGGGCTTCCAGCACCGCGGTGGGAATCTGTTCCTGCTCTATCAGCAGCAAAAGGAGCGCTTCGCCGGCATGAGCACGAACGCCGAGCTGGGCGCGCTTGGCGTCACGAGCATCCCGGGGGGCTGAGCAATGTTCTCGCCGACTAGCCGCTACGCCGCCGTCGAGACCGCGGAGCTGGAAACCAGCCCCGGCAGAGTCGTCAAGTATCTGCGCCGGCGCTTCGTCCCGCCGCCGGAGCGGTTCGCGCTGCTCCAAGAGCACGTGGTCGTCGACGGCGACCGGCTCGACAACGTCACCGCGAAGTATCTGGGCGACCCCGAGCAGTTCTGGCGAGTGGCCGACGCCAACGGAGCGATGCGACCCGACGAACTCACCGAGACCCCAGGCCGGCGGCTGCGGATCACCCTGCCGGAGGGCATCCCGGGAGCGCCCGATGGCTAACGGCAGATTCACGTTGACGCTGATGATGGGGCCCACGATCGCGGTGCCGGTCCCCCAGCCTGTCACCGATGCGCTGACCAGCGTGCAGGTCACGACGACGGCGGGGCAGGCCAGCGGCTTTCAGCTGACGTTCGCGGTCAGCAAGGACTCCGTGATCAACCGCGCGCTGCTGCCCGCCGGGTTCTTCGATCCCAAGGTGCGGGTGATCATCGTCGTGGTGCTCAACGGCACGCCGACCGTGCTGATGGACGGCGTGATCACCCGTCAGGAGCTGTCGGCGAGCGACGACCCGGGCGCGTCCACGCTCACGATCACCGGTGAGGACCTCACGCTGGTGATGGACCTGGTGGACGAGTACGCGTGCTACCCGGCCATGTCGAGCGACGACCAGGTGCGGGTCATCTGCCTGAAATATGCGGTCTACGGAATCATCCCCGCAGCAGTGCCTCCGCTGCTGCGCGAGATTGAAAGCCCCAACGAGAAAATCCGCGTCCAGTCGAGCACCGATCTGGCTCACATCAGGGCGCTAGCCGCCCAAGCAGGCTACGTCTTTTACATCGACCCTGGCCCGGCCCCTGGTGCAAATATCGCGTATTGGGGACCAGAGATCCGTATCGGCATCCCCCAGCCGGCGCTCAGCATCAACATGGACGCGACGACGAACGTCGAGTCACTGAGCTTCAGCTTCGACGGCCGTGCACGGACGCAGATGACCGTCAGCGTCACCGAACCGGTCACTAAGCGCTCGATCCCTGTCCCGATCCCCGACATCGGTCTGCTGCGTCCGCCGCTCGCTGCCCGTCCGGCGATCGCGCTGCGCCAGGAACCGGTGCCGGACACCGCCAAGCTGACCGGGATTGGGGCGGCCCTCGTCGGGTTGGCCATGACCGCTCAGGCCTCGGACGCGATCAACGGGCAAGGGCGCCTCGACGTGCTGCGCTACGGGCACATCCTGCAGGCGCGCCGCCTGGTCTCGGTCCGGGGCGCTGGGCTGGCTTACGACGGGCTGTATTTCGTCAAGAGCGTCACGCATGACATCAAGCGTGGCGAGTACAAGCAGAGCTTCGCGCTCGCACGGGACGGACTCGTCTCACAAACAACGGTGGTGAGCCCGTGAACGATAACGGAAAGAAGCGTTTTCTCGGTCGGTATCGTGGTATCGTCGCCAGCAATGTCGATCCTAAGCAGTTGGGCCGGCTGTTGGTTGGAGTACCAGACGTACTCGGTAATCACTCCTGCATATGGGCAGATCCAGCGACTCCTCTGGCAGGCTCGGGGATGGGAATTTCTTATCTCCCGCCGGTCGACGCCGGCGTCTGGGTGGAGTTCGAGCAGGGGGACCCGGACTACGCCATTTGGACCGGGTGCTGGCGCGGTTCCAAGAGTGACGTGCCGGGGGACGCGAATACGGCGCCCCCAACGAATCCGCCGATCGTGATCCAGTCGGAGGGGCAGAACCGACTGGTCATCCACAGCACGCCTGGTGACGGCATGACGTTGGAGACCTCGGCCGCTTCGAGCGGCCCGAGGATCGTGATCACTTCCACAAGCATCACGCTCTCTACTGGGAAGGGCGCGTCGATCGAGCTGAGCGGCAACAGCGTCAAGATCAACGGCAATTCCCTCACAGTGGTCGGGTGAGGAGGCGAACGATGCCAGGATTTCTTCTTCATCAAGGCGCGACGGTCGCGTGCGCGCACCAGGGGCGGGCCCAGCCGACGGCGACCGACCCCAAGGTCAAGGTCGGCGGGCAGGCGGTGGCCACCCAGGCCAACACGTACACCGTCACGGGCTGCACGCTGCCGCCACCGACGGCCGGCAACGGTCCCTGCGTGACCGCGCAGTGGACGAGCGCCGCCACAAAGGTCAAAGCGGGCGGCAAACCGGTGCTGCTCGCGAACAGCCAGGCCACATGCGCGCCAACGGGCACACCGCTGCAGATCCAGACGACACAGACCAAGGTCAGTGGGACGTGAGCGCGATGAACATCGACTATCCACTGCATTTCGACGGCCGTGGGCGGACGGCGCAGACGGACGTCGACGACCACGTGCGTGACCTGATCGAGCAGCTGCTGTTCACCAACCCGGGTGAGCGGGTGAACCGGCCGGCCTTCGGCAGCGGCCTGCTCGAGCTCGTGTTCGCGCCCAACAGCCCGGAGCTGGCCGCCGCGTTGCAGTTCACGATGCAGGGCGCGCTCCAGCGCTGGCTGGGCGACCTGATCGACCTCGAGGGCCTGGAGGTGCAGAGCGACGACGCCACCCTGCAAGTCGCCGTGCAGTACGTCGTCAAGCGGTCCGGCGCGCGCCGGACCGACGTCATTCAGCGGGCCGGTGCGCGATGACGGCCAAGACGACCAAGCCGGCCGAGACGACCAGGACCACCAAAACGGCTACACCCGCCATCCCGAGCCTCGCCTGCAACGACCAGCGCCGCCGACGGCAGGTCCGCCACCAGGGTTGCAACGGCATCGACGCGATAGAAGTGAGCGACGACCAGCGCGTCCTGACCGTGACGTTCCTCGGCAAGGCGCCCGAGGGTCTCACGCCCGCCAACGCGCGCATCGACGGCGGCCAGAGGGTCACCGGCATCAGGATCGTCGACGTGCGCCGGTGCATCGAAGACGACCCCGAGCTGGACGACCGCTTGGACGTGACGGTCGACCGGCCCGGCGACTTCTCTGTCTACACGCTGCGGCTCGTGGAGGCCGACGAGCACGGGCGCCCTGGCATACAGGCGCTCGGCGGCTTCGACCCGCGCTACGCGCAGCTCGACTTCTCGTTCAAGGCGGGCTGCCCGAGCGACCTCGACTGCGCGGCGGTTGATGACTGCCCGCCGCCGGCCCTGGTCGAGCCGGACATCTCCTACCTGGCCAAGGACTACTCGAGCTTCCGCCAGCTCATCCTCGACCGGTTAGCGCTCGTCATGCCGGCCTGGACCGAGCGCCACATACCCGATCTCGGCATCACGCTGGTCGAGCTGCTCGCCTACGTCGGCGACTACCTCAGCTATTACCAGGACGCGGTGGCCACCGAGGCGTACCTGGACACAGCCAGGAAGCGGATCTCGGTGCGCCGGCACGTCCGCCTGATCGACTACCCGATGCACGACGGCTGCAACGCGCGCGCGTGGGTGTGCATCGAGGTCAACCAGCCGCTGGCGTTGAAGCAGCCGCAGTTCTTCTTCGTCACCGGCCACAACGGCGCCCTGCCCGGCCCAGCGCTGGCCGCCGAGGACCTGCTCGGCGTGCCGCGGACCGCCTACGAGGTGTTCGAGCCGCTCGCCGACGTCGAGCTGAACCCGGCCCACAACGCGATCCCCTTCTGGACGTGGGGCAACCAGGAGTGCTGCCTGAACCGCGGCGCCACCCGCACCACCCTGAAGGACGACCACCACCGGCGGCTCGACCTGCACCCCGGTGACGTCCTGATCTTCGAGGAGGTCCTCGGCCCCCGCACCGGCGCGGCGGCCGACGCCGACCCCACCCACCGCCAAGCGGTCCGTCTGACCACGGTCGAGGCGGGCCGTGACGAGCTCTACGACCAGCCCATCGTGGAGATCGAGTGGCCACCCGAGGACGCGCTGACGTTCCCGCTGTGCCTCTCAGCCGTCGCGGAGCCGCCGGACTGCAAGCTCGTCTACCCCAGCGTCGCCTGCGGCAATGTCGTGCTCGTCGACCACGGCCGCAGCCTCGCTGCATGCGGGGAGGACCCAGAGCCGCTGGAGGAGGTGCCGACCTCAACCCCCCAACCTGGTGGCTGCGCTGGCGTCGGCGATCCGCGCGACCCAGTCCTGGTCCAGCCCCCGTTCGACCTCCATCTGCGGGAGCGCCCGGTCACGCAGCGCGTCCCGTTCCCGTCCCCGGGCACGGTGAGCGCGCGGCAGGCCATGCGCCTGGGGCGGATCCCCGGCCAAGCCCGGGCCAGGCTCCACGAGCTGTGGCAGCGGGCACATGGCGGACAGGCGCTCGACGAGGACCAGGTCGAGGAGATCCGCACGATCTTCGGCCCCCGGGCACTGGCCGAGGCCCGCTTTCCCATACCCAAGCCCCGCGCCCGGCGCCAACCCACCGCCGCCGAGCAGGCCAGCGCGCTCGGACGGCTGCTGGCCAACGAGCCACGGCTGCTCGCCAAGAAGGTCCGCTGGCTGGAGGATCTGGCGCGGCGCGCCCGTGCCGGCCTGGAGCTGGGGCCCGACGAGCTGTGCGAGATCCACATGGCGTGGGGCGACCGCTACGCCGAAGGGCTGGAGGCGGCGGACGCGGCCTTCTCCGGCCCGGCCCGCGACGCCCTACGCCACGACCCGCGCGACGCGCTCCCGGTGATCCGGCTGCGCGCCGACCCACAGGAAGCCGACTGGACAGCGCGGCGCGGCCTGCTCGCCAGCGGCGCGAAGGATCGCCATTTCGTGGCTGAGCTCGACAACGATGGCGTGACCTGCCTGCGCTTCGGCGACGGAGAACTCGGCCGAGCGCCCAGGCCGGGCACGAGGTTCCTCGCCGACTACCGGATCGGCAACGGGACAGCCGGCAACGTCGGCGCCGAGACGATCCGCCGCATCGTCTTCTGCACGAACGACCCGGGCGCCGTCAAGCTGGTGCGCAACCCGCTCCCGGCCGAGGGCGGCACCGAGCCGCAGCCACTGGCCGAGGTGAAGCTGTTCGCCCCCGGCGCGTTCCGGCATCAGCTCCAGCGCGCGGTCACGGCAGACGACTACGCGGCCCTGGCCGGCCAGCTGCCCGGGCTCCAGCGCGCGGCGGCGAGCCTGCGCTGGAACGGAAGCTGGTACGAGGCCGAGATCGCCGTCGATCCCCTGGGCGGCAAGGACGCGGACGATGCGCTGCTCGAGCGGGTGCGGGAGGGCGTCTTCCGCTACCGGCGCATCGGCCACGACCTCGTCGTGGAGCCGGCCCGCTCCGTCCCGCTCCTCCTCGGGCTGAGCGTCTGCGTCCTGCCGCACCACCTGCGCGCTCACGTCAATGCGGCCCTCCTCGACGCGTTCAGCAACCGACCGCTGCGCGGCGGCCGACGCGGGTTCTTCCACCCCGACAGCCTGACCTTCGGCGACGACATCGACGTAAGCCGGCTGGTCGCCCTCGCGCAGTCCATCCCAGGGGTCGAGAGCGTGGAGGTGACCACGCTCCAGCGGCTGTTCGAGGGCGACCACGGCGAACTCACCCAGGGGTTCCTGGCCCTCGGCCCGCTGGAGATCGCGCGGCTCGACAACGACCCCGCGTTCCCCGAGAACGGCCAGCTTCAGCTAAAGATCGGAGGTGGGCGATGACGCAGGACTGCGGCTGCTGCGCCGGAGTCGAGCGGCTGACCCCCGCACCGACCGCCAACCCACCGGGCCTGGACGCGCTTCCCTACCGGGTCGGCACCCACGGCGGCTTCCTGGAGACGATGCTTGCCCGGCTCTCGAGCCATGCCCTCAACGGGCCGCTGCGGGGCTTGAGGGCGCGCACCGCCGACGACCCGTCGATCGCCCTCCTGGACGCGTGGGCCACGGTCGCCGACGTGCTGACCTTCTACCAGGAGCGGATCGCCAACGAGGGCTACCTGCGCACCGCCACCGAGCGCCGCTCCGTGCTCGAGCTCGCCCGGCTGATCGGCTACCAGCTCCGTCCAGGTCTCGCAGCGACGACCTACCTCGCATACACGCTCGACGTCGATCCCACCAAGGACACCACGACCACGATCCCCAGGGGCAGCCGTGCCCAGAGCGTGCCCGGACCCGGCGAGCTGCCGCAGTCCTTCGAGACCACCGACGACCTCGAGGCGCGCGCCTCCTGGAACATCCTTCGCCCACGGACGACCCAGCCGACGGTCATCACCCGCTCGAACAACACGACGAAGCCGGACGCCCTCTACGCCACCGGGATCTCGACTGGGCTGAAGCCCAACGACCGCCTTCTCTTCGTCTTCGGCGACGGGGTCGGCCAACAGGTGGTACGGCCTGTCGTGTCGGTGACCCCCGACCCTGCCGAGAACCGCACGGCCGTGGCCTTGCAGGTCCCTTCATCCACGACGACCGGGGTGACCGGCTCGACCGGGACCGCGCTCGACGCCCTAGGCAAGCTGCTCGGGCCGCTCGCAAAGCCGACGTCACGGCCGCCTACCCATCCCAGCGACCTCGATCGGGATCCCTCGACGCTATTCGCCCTCGGGTCCGATGTCGGTCCTCAGCTGCTCGCCACGCTCAACCCCGCGATCGAGCCTGCGCTGTACCAGGCCTGGGCCAACGCGACCGTCACTGCCGGGTACCCGCCGGACCGGCTGCAGGCCTTGCGCGTGCGAGCGGCGCCTTTCGGCGCCACTGCCCCGCTCAAACCGGTCCGCAACGAGAACGGCGTCCCCATCGACACCGAGGAGTGGCCGCTCGGCGACACCGCGACGGCCAGTGTCCGGGTCCACTACTTCCGCCGGACGGCCAACGCCGCTGACCTTGAGCTCACTAGCGGTGGCCAGACCGTGACCACGACTGTCCCGCTCGACGAGACACCGGACCGCACATTCCCGCTGCAGTCGCTCGGGACAGTCCGGGTGCAGGACAGCACGGTCACCGTGGGCGAGTTGAACACGGTGCGCACGCTGATCTTTACCTTCGCCTTCGCGGGAGGCTCACCGCGCGCGATCATCGTCACCGATCCAGCCCCGGCTGGGGGGATCGCGAGCGGGGCCGGGAGCATCGAGGTCGGGTTCAGTGATGCCACGGACGGCACGTGGCGCCCCGACATCGGACAGACCTTCCACCGCACGACCGGGACGCATCGCATGTCGGTCGTGCTGGACGGGACCAGCAGGTCCAACCCCGGCACGCTTAGCGCCAGCCATGAGACGCTGCTCCCGCTGGATCCCCGCACGGTCCTCCCCCTGGACGCGGTCTACGACCAGATCGTCCCGGGCAGCTGGGTGGTCGTCGAGCGCGCCGGCCAGTCGCCACGCTCGATCCGGGTGACGAGGGTCGAGACCGTCGCCAAGGCTGCCTACAACATCTCGGCGACGGTATCGCAATTGACCCTGGCCGAGGACTGGCTCGACGCGACCGACGTGCTGCTCTCGGCCGTGAGAGAGACGACCGTGTACGCCCAGAGCGAGCAGCTTGAGCTGGCTCCCGAGCCACGAAACGACGACGTCAAGGGCAGCTCGATCGACCTCGACAAGCTCTACCAAGGCCTGCAGTCGGGGCGCTGGCTGATCGTGGCGGGCGAGCGCACCGACATCCCTGGCACGACCGGCGTCAACGCCAGCGAGCTTGTCATGCTCGCCGGCGCGGTCCAGGCCGCTGGCCCGAACCGGCCCGGCGACACCTCCCACACGACGATCACGCTCGCTAAACCCTTGGCCTATACGTACAAGCGCGACACCGTGAAGATCTACGGCAATGTCGTCAAGGCCACGCACGGCGAGACGAGCGGCGAGGCGCTCGGCAGCGGTGACGGCAGCAAGGCCTTGCAGGCGTTCACGCTGCGCCGGTCGCCGCTCACCTACCTGGCCTCGGCAACACCCAGCGGCGCCGAGAGCGCGCTGGAGGTGCGCGTCGACGAGGTGAGATGGCACGAGGCGGACAGCCTGGTCTTCCTCGGCCCGACTGACCATGCCTACGTCACACGGACCGACGACCGGGACGCCACGACGGTTATGTTCGGGGACGGCGTCCATGGAGCCCGCCTGCCGACTGGCGCGGAGAACGTCAGGGCCACCTATCGCACCGGCATCGGACGGCCGGGAAACGTCCAGGCCGAGCAGATCAGCCAGCTGCAGACGCGGCCCCTCGGCGTGAACGGGGTGACGAACCCGCTGCGCGCCTCTGGCGGGGCTGACCGGGACAGCCTGGACCAAGCGCGGCGCAACGCCCCGCTCGCGGTGCTCGCGCTCGACCGCCTCGTGTCGGTGCAGGACTACGCGGACTTCGCGCGGGCGCGAGCCGGTATCGGCAAGGCCACATCCGGCCGGCTCTCTGATGGGACCCGCACGCTCGTCCACGTCACGATCGCCGGGGTCGACGACATCCCGATCGACGAGACCTCCGACCTGTTCGAGAGCCTACGCCGATCGCTCTCCCAGTTCGGGGACCCGAGCCAGCCCGTCGAGGTCAAGGTGCGCGAGCTCGCGTTGATAGTGATCGCCGCGCGAGTGCGGGTCGACGCGGACCACCGCTGGGATCTGGTGGAGCCGAAGGTGCGCGCCGCGCTGCTGAGCCGCTTCAGCTTCGACCGCCGTGAGTTCGGCCAGGACGTGGTCCTGAGCGAGGTGATCAGCACCATCCAGGGCGTCTCCGGGGTCGTCCGCGTGGTCGTGGACGGGCTGACCACCGTACCGGAGCGGATCACCGCGGCCCAGCTGGGCGGGCTCGCCGCGAGCTTGAAGCCCCCGGCTCCGCAGCACATCCCACTGGAGATCGCGCGCCCCGGTCTCGGAGGGGTCAGCGTCCTGCCTGCGCAGCTCGGGCTGCTGTCGCCCAAGGTGCCCGACACGCTGATCCTCAAGGAGATGAAGCAGTGACACCCGACGCCAGGGACCGGCTCGTCGAGCTGCTGCCGTACGTCTACCGCCTGCGCGATACTGCCCTCGGCGAGCCATTGCGCGCCCTGCTGCAGGTGATCACCGAGCAGGTCGACGTAGTGGAGGCGGACATCCGCCAGCTCTACGACAACTGGTTCATCGAGACCTGCGAAGACTGGGTCGTGCCGTATATCGGCGACCTCATCGGGTACCAGCCGCTGCATGAGGCGGCTGAGGCGGGCTCGGTGGCCACCGAAGAGGGACGGCGCCTCAACCGAATCCTGTCACCGCGGCGCGACGTGGCGAACACGATCGGTGATCGGCGCCGCAAGGGCACGCTGGCGCTGCTCGAGCAACTCGCCGCCGACGTTGCCCAATGGCCGGCGCGCGCCGTCGAGTTCTTCGCGCTGCTCGGTCTGACTCAGCCCGTCAAGCTGTTCGCCCGGGCGTCGTCGGCGAACCAGCGTCGCCTGGAGCGTGGCCGCACCATCGACCTGCGCGACGGCGACGCGCTCGACCGGCTGGACGGCCCCTTCGACGAGCTCGCGCACACCGTGAGCGTCGGGCGCCCCACCTCGACGCGGACCCGCCGCCGCCACAACATCCCGAGCGTGGGGCTGTTCATCTGGCGCCTGCAGCCCTTCTCGATCACGCAAGCGCCGGCCTCGTGCATCGACCGCGCCCGCAACCGCTACACATTCAGCATTCTCGGCAACGACACGCCGCTGATCACCCAGCCGATCGCCGAGCCAGAGCCGACCCACATCGCCGACGAGATGAACGTCCCGGCGTTCATCCGCCGGCGCGCCTTCGACGAGCGCACCCCCGACTACTACGGCCCGTCGAGGAGCCTATTCGTCTGGTGCGACGCCGAGCGCCACCCCGTGCCGCTGGAGCAGATCGTGCCCGCCGACCTCAGCGCCTGGGCCTACCGCCCCCAGGGCGCCCAGGTCGCCGTCGATCCCGTCCTCGGCCGCATCGTCTTCTCCCCGCGCAACGCGCCCGAGTCCGGGGTCTGGGTCAGCTACTCGCACGGGTTCAGCGACCGGCTGGGCGGGGGCGAGTACGAGCGGCCAGTGCCCCCAGCCAGCGACCGGCCGGTCTACCAGGTGGGCACCGGCGAGGGACAGCACCGCAAGCTCATGGAGGCGGTGGAAAAGTGGCGGCGCGAGAAGCGGGACGATGCCAAGAAGCGGGACGCGGTCATCGAGATCACCGACAGCGGGGTCTACGAGGAGCCGATCGAGATCGACCTCGACCCCGACGACCGGCTCGAGGTACGGGCTGCGCAGCGCACCAGGCCAGTGATCCGCCTACTCAACTGGTACAGCAACCGTCCGGACAGCATGCAGATCCGCGGCAAGCCCCTGACCGAGGACGACTATCCCGACGAGGGCGGGCAAGCCCCGCGGCTGCTGCTCGACGGCCTACTCATCACCGGGCGGGGCATACGGATCACCGGGTTGGTCGGCCGCGTGACGATCCGCCACTGCACGCTGGTGCCCGGTTGGTCGATCGGCGCGGACTGCGAGCCCGACAGCGAGGGGCAACCCAGCGTGGACCTCGCCGACACCCCCGCCGATCTCCTCGTCGAGCGCAGCATCCTCGGCGCCATCCGCGTGAACGAGAACGAGGTCGACACCGAGCCGATCGTGATCAGGCTGTCCGACAGCATCCTCGACGCGACCAGCTCCACCCACCATGCGCTCAGCGGGCCGGATGGCCGTCCCGCCCACGCGGTCGCCACCATCCTGCGGAGCACGGTCTTCGGCCGGGTCTGCGTCCACGCGATCGAACTCGGCGAGGACGCGATCTTCGTCCACGAACTCAGCGTCGCCCGGCGCCAAACCGGCTGCCTGCGCTTCTGCTCGGTCACGCCGGACTCGCGCACGCCGCGCCGCTACCACTGCCAGCCGGATCTCGTGAGAGCGGCCGCGGCGCCGGACACAGGCGCGCAGGAGCGGGAGACGCTGCGGGTCCGGCCACAGTTCAACAGCGTCCGCTACGGCACACCCACCTACGCGCAGCTCGCGGAGACCTGCGCGCCCGAAATCACGACGGGAGCCCACGATGAGTCCGAGATGGGCGCCTTCCACGACCTGTTCCAGCCGCAGCGCCAGGCCAACCTGCGCACCCGGCTCGACCAGTACACCCCCGCCGGGATGGGAACCGGCATCTTCTTCGTCACATAGGGAGGGCTCATGCACGGCGATTTCTCACGCCTCACGTTCGTCCCGGAGAAACACTACTCATCGGTCCTCCTCCAACAGGGCCGGGTGGAACTCGACGCGGACGCCAACGAGCAGAGCGCGGTGCTGCTCCATTACCTGAGAACGCTCGCGGCCGACATCATCGGGCCGTTCGGCGGGCCGGAGGGCGGGGCGGGCTTCGAGATCGGGCTACAACTCGGCCAGAACGGCCAGCAGCTCGTCGATCTCACGATCGGACGAGGGCGCTACTACGTCGCCGGCATCCTGGTCGAGAACGAACAGCCGGGATCCTGCTACTACCACCAGCCCGACGCCTACTTCGACGACCAGTGCGATCCCCTACCCAAGACGCCTTTCCTCGTCTATCTCCGAGTTTTCGAGCGCCTCATCACCGCGGTCGAGGATCCGGCGATCCGCGAGGTCGCGCTCGGCGACAACGGACCGGACACCGCCGCCCGGCTGAAGGTCGTCTGGCAAGTCGTGGCGACGGACAAGATTCCCGGCACCGATCGTCCGCTCGGCAAGGAACCGGATAATGGACCAGGCGTCGACAGGGACTACATCCTGGACAGCTGCGCGACATGGGAGCAGAAGCGCCAGGACCAGACCGGTTTGCTCAAGGCTCGTGGCAAACAACCCGCGAGCACTGCCGGCAACCCGTGCATCACCTCGCCCGAGGCGCGCTACCGCGGCGCCGAGAACCAGCTGTACCGGGTCGAGGTCCACACAGGGGGCTGCGCCGGCACCGCCACGTTCAAGTGGTCCCGCGACAACGGCAGCGTGACCTTCCCCATCACCAAGCTGAGTGAGACGGAGGTCTTCCTCGCCTCGCTCGGCCGGGACAGCCGCCTCGGTCTGGAGGCCGGTGACTGGGTCGAGATCATCGACGACCGATACGTCCTGAGCGGCAGCCCCGAACCGCTTCAGCGTGTGAAGGCGGTCGATCCGCTCGACCGCCGGGTCGAACTCGAGACGGCACCGACGAGCGCCACCGGCCAGAACCCTACCCTCCATCCCTTCCTTCGCCGCTGGGACCAGCGCGAGCCGCTGCCGGCCTTGAGCGGTCCGACGTTGAGCAAGAAAGACCACGCGTTGACGATCGTGGAGGCCAGCGACGATGTCCACTGGATCGACCTCGAGGACGGCGTCCAGATCCAGTTCCAGAAGGGTGGGACGTACATGCGAGACGACTACTGGCTGATCCCCGCCCGCACAGCGACCGGTAGTATCGAGTGGCCACAGGCGAACGGCAAGCCGACCGAGCGTAGGCCCGACGGCGTCGTCTACCACCTCGCGCCGCTCGCGCTAGTCAAAGACGGCCCCCTCTCCAAGGACCTCCGCTGCCGGTTCGGCCGGCTCGCCTGTCCCCCTCCACCGTGACGAGCGTTTGGAGAACTATGCAGACAAGAACCCCAAAATCCGCGCCGGCACTCGCGCCTGTTCACACCGGCCTCTTGCAGCGATGCCACGGATCGCCCTGCTCCCCGGCCGGCTGCAGGGCACATCAAGGAGGCGCTGCGGCCCCGCCGATCGTCCACGACGTCCTGCGCTCTCCCGGCCACCCTTTACAGACGCCGACCCGATTGTTTATGGAGTCACGATTGGGGCGTGACTTCAGCGCCGTACGGGTGCACACCGACACGCAAGCCGCAGCGTCAGCTCGGGCAGTCGACGCGCTGGCGTACACGGTCGGAGACCACGTGGTCTTTGGACCGGGTCGGGCTCCGTCCATCACAGGTGAGGGAAGGCGCCTGCTCATCCATGAACTCACGCACGTCGCGCAGCAACAGCGACAGCCCCACCCAGAGCCGCCCACCGACATCCGGGTCAGCCACCCCGCTGATCCCGCTGAACGCGAGGCCGACGCGACCGCAGCCGACGTGCTTCACGGCAACCAGGCCGAGGTCGAAGCCCGCACTCACCATGTGCTGGCCCGCCAGGACGCCAGCGCCCCAACGCCGATCCCCAGTCCTCAGTTGCCCGAGATCACCACTCCACAGCCCATCAACGCCCGTGTCAATCCCGACGGCAGCGCCAACCTTCAGGTGAACAGGGTCAATGTTGTCCTCAAGCCGGATGTCCACAGCAGCGATATCGCCATGAGCAATCAGGCGAAGACAACCTTCGATATCAGTTACGGCGCGATCAAGTGGACCGGCACAAGCGGGACGATCAGTTATTTCACTGGCCCAGGCACTCCGCACGTCGCAATTCAGACCACCTATGGACCAGGCGCCACGAGGTCTTCCCCGTCTGGCTACGGTCGAGGAACGACACCCGCTGACGTGGCGGCTGGAGACACCAGCATCGGATTCCATGAGGGCCGACACGGATTGGACCTCATCGAGTTCCTGTCTCAGAACCCATTCCCTCGATTCACGGGCGGCAAGGGTATGACGATCGAGCAGTTCAAACGTGCTCGCACCGCTTACTACGACGCCATAGCCCGCTATCGCGAGAACATGGACCGCTACGCTACATTGCAGAACGATTGCGTGGGGAAGACAATCGACCAGCACAACCGAGAAAACGGGTTCACCACGTCCATCTGCCAGCAAGTCCCGGCGGCTCCGAAGGATAAAACACCCTGATGCCTGCACTGTGAACGTTAGTCCGGTATTTCGGAGTAACCATTCACAGTACGCTCAGCGGCGACCCGCGCCGTTGCGGATGAGCGCCTCCATCTGCTGGGGGGAGGCCGAGTTGGGTCGTGGAGGAGGCGGCGGTAGATGCGGTATTGGCGGAGGGCCTCGGAGGGGTTGCCCTCGGCGAGGTAGGCGCGGATGAGGGCGCGGTGGGCGCTTTCGCGCAGGGGCTCGCCGGCGATCGCCGCCAGGCCGGCGTCGATGGCCTGGCTGTAGCGGCCCTCTGCGGTCAGCTAACCGCAGAGGGCCTCAAGGGCGTGGAGGCGGAGCTGGTGGAAGCGCTCGCGCTCGATGAGCACCCAGTCGTCATACCAGTCCGGCAGGAGGTCACCGGCCAGCGAGACCTCCGCGAACGCCAAGTGGTCGCACGCCACCCGCTGGTCGACGATGCCGCGCGCGAGCGCCTCCGTCTCCCGCAGGTCCACACCCACATCGGCGCACAGCCGCACGTGCGTCGCGGTCGCATCGACGGGCCGGCGTCCGGGCAGGTTGAGGCGCCACAGGGCTGAGCGCAGGTTCGCGCCAGCGCGGCGCTCAGTCGAGACGAGTTCGGCCGGATGCGGTAACCGCGGGCTCGAGCGGAAGGGGCGTGCGGTCAGGACGCTTGGAGTTGCGCGACGAGCCCGCGCTCATCGTCGGTGAGCACCGGCAGCTGGCGACGCAGTTCGAGGGTGGCGTTAATCGCAGCGATCAGCGGCCAGGGGATGTCGTCCTCCACGGGCACACTGAGGTCGTCGCGGAACCACCGTGCAACTTCGGGCCAGTGCCACAAAGCGTTGCGAGCGGTCTGCCGGTTCGCTGGGGCGGGAAAGCCGCCTGGTCCCCGCTCACCGGCAACGAGCAGACGGATGCTTTCTCGGGTCCGTCCAAGTCGGCGGGCGATCTCACTCATGGTGACCAGCTCATCTGGCTCGACCCGCACTGCCCGAGCACCAGGCACGGCCGTTTCCACTGCCGTGATCGCGCTGCTCAGCGCTTCCCCGAATGAGGGTGCCTCTCGGTCGAAGGCGGCGCGTTGCACTCCGACCGACGTTCCGAAGGTCGCGTCGTCGCAGCCTGCCTCGAACAGCGCGTTCTGCGCGGCGTCAGTCTGGAGATCGGCGCCGGTGACGATCAACGTGAAACTATGGGTTGGCATCATCATTCTTCTGAGCGGGGATATGCGGACAGCCATCGACGGCCTGCTGAAGGCGGCGGGCATGGAGATGCGGGTTGCGGGGCGTGGACCATACCGACTCCTGGCAGCCGTCGCGACTCGACTCTGGGCAGCGGAGCACGCCCCAGCGGTGACCTGCCGCCGTGGGCATAACCGTCCACCCGGCCAACTCGGCAGCGCGTAACGCCTCCTCGACCTCCTTCTTCGGATGCCGCCGCCTGGCCATGGCAAAGTCAACCATTACCGTTGGTCTTTGTCAACACCGACTGGTTGCGTGGCTGGCACAGAAGCGAACAGGCCGAACTGCGAGAGGCAATCCGCCCGGCAGCGCCAGCCGCAACTGGTGGGTCCTGTGCCGGACTCGCCTCGACATCTTCAGACCGAATGGACGTTGGGGGACGTTGAGCACAGCCACTCGTGAACCACAGCCGCGGGCGCCGACGCTTTCCGGCGGGAGGTTGTCCGCAGCGGCGACGGGTGGCGGCGCCGACGCCTGCTCATCCTCAAGCGAGGGCGCTGGAGCTGTCCAAGGTGCTGGTGCGTGGTCCCGAAGCCGCGCGAGGGGCTGTTCTCGCCGCGTGACCGAGTTGCGGTGGGGCGCCGGGAACGCGGAGGTGTGCCGCCTGGTTGCATCCCGGAGCAGCGTGCCGGCGCCTGCCCGTGGCTTGGTGCCGCGGACGCCTGCCGCAGAGCGGATCGAGGCGATCCGTGTGCTGCACCCGGCGGTCACGGTCGCTCCCGAGTCCCCATGGGCGTGGGTGCAGCTCGGCGTGGTCTCGCTCGTGCGGCAGGACCACGGCACGGTGGGGGAGGCCCTGCCGCGGGCGCTCGACCTCGACCCCCGCAACGAGGAGGCGCGCTATCACCTGGCCCTGCTCCACGTGCTGGTCGGCGCCCTCGACGACGCGCGAGGCACCTTCGTCGAGCTCGCGGCGGAACAAGGCGATTGGACCACCGAGGCCGCCGCGATGCTGGGGCGGCTGCGGCCCGCTGCGCTCAGCGGCGACCCGCCCCGCCTTGGACGAGCGCCTCCATCTGCTGCGAGGGCCGGACGCCGAGTTGGTCGTGGAGGAGGCGGCGGTAGATGTGGTATTGGCGGAGGGCTTCGGAGGGGTTGCCCTCGGCGAGGTAGGCGCGGATGAGGGCGCGGTGGGCGCTTTCACGCAGGGGCTCGCCGGCGATCGCCGCCAGGCCGGCGTCGATGGCCTGGCTGTAGCGGCCGGCGGCGGTGAGCTGGCCGCAGAGGGCCTCAAGGGCGTGGAGGCGGAGCTGGTGGAAGCGCTCGCGCTCGATGAGCACCCAGTCGTCGTACCAGTCCGGCAGGAGGTCACCGGCCAGCGAGACCTCCGCGAACTCCAGGTGGTCGCACCGCACCCGCTGGTCGACGATGCCGCGCGCGAGCGCCTCCGTCTCCCGCAGGTCCACACCCACGTCGGCGCACAGCCGCACGTGCGTCGCGGTCGCGTCGACGGGCCGGCGTCCGGGCAGGTTGAGGCGCCACAGGGCAGAGCGCAGGTTCGCGCCGGCGCGGCGCTCCGTGGTGTCGGTCCACAGGCTGCCGGCGACGAACGCGCGGAGCAGGGGCCGGTAGTGGAGGGCGAGGAAGGCCAGCACCCGCTGAGCGCTCAAGGGCAGGCTGACGCGCTGGCCGTCGCAGGTCAGCTCGAATCCCTCCAGCAGCCCGAGCTGGATACCCGCCACGCCGATGCCCATGAGCGCTCCCGATGCGCTTGTCGCCCCGCGCCGAAACGAGCGCGTGGCAATAAGATGAGCGACCGCCGTCACCACGCCGTCACTGACGCATCACCGCCCTCAGGAGGCGTCGTCGAGGAAGCGCTCGAGCCATCGGCGGACGGCCTCGCAGGTCTCCTCCGCGGTGGCCGTCGCCGTCACGGTCTGCTCGGTCCCGGTGATGTCGATCCTCTGGGTGATCCGCGCCCGGAAGGTCGACTGGTCGTCGCCCTCGATCCAGGCGCGGACGAGGAGGAGCCCGGTGCGCTCGCCCGGCGAGGTCGACATGCGGTCATCCTCGGCGGCGGCCGTCACCGCATCGTCATCCAGCTGGTTGCAGCCCCGCAACCAGCTGGATGATCAGCGGTGAGGGCGCGATGCCCAGCTCGTCCCAGAGAAGCCGGCGATACCAGCGGTATTCGCGCAGGGCCTCGCAGTGGTTGCCCTGGGCGAGATGAACTGAGATCAGCACACGGTGCGCGCTCTCGCGCAGCGGCTCACCGTGCACCGCGGCGAGCCCGGCCTCGACCGCCTCGGCGTGGCGGCCGAGGGCGAGGAGCCGCTCGCACAGCGCCTCCAACCCGTGCAGGCAGAGCTGGCGCAGCCGCTCACGCTCGATGAGGACCCAGTCGTCCGCGGTCCAGTCCGGCAGCAGCTGCCCGGTCAACGCAGCGGGATCGAAGTCCTCCGCCCGGCAGGGGGCCGACCGATCGGTCAGCCGATGGACCGCGGCCACGACCTCCCGCGCGTCGACGGCCACCCCGTCCGCCAGGCCCAGGTGCCTGCTCGTCGCGCACACCACGGGCAGACCTGGACGGCGCAGCCGCCACAGCGCCGACCGCAGGCTCGCCGCCGAGCCCGCCTGGGTGCTGTCCGGCCAGAGGCTGCCCGCCACGTGGACGCGCAGCACGGGATGCGGGTGGAGCGCGAGGAAGGCGAGCAGCCGCTGCGCGCTGAGGGGCACGACGACCTCGGCATCCTGTTGCGCGAGCCCGAACCCGCCCATCAGGGCGAGGCGAAGCCGCCTCGGCTCGCTTGCGCCGTCCGCCGGGCTCGTCGTGGGATGCCGCAGGGGAACACCGAGACCCATGCCGCCCTCCGAACCCATCGTCAGCCGTCCAGCCCGCAGTAAACCCGCTCTCAGATGCGATGGTCGCACTAGTTGACAGAGCGATCAAGAGCGGCGCTGACGACGGCCGGCAAAGGGCGGCCTCGCCATCTCAGCATTGCTCTCCCCGAACAGGGACTTCGGGGCGCATATGACCCGAAGTCCCTGTTCGGGGAGCCTTCACAGCAAGCTGATCGGCGGGGCGCGGGCTGGATCAGGAGCGTCCGAGGGCGACCGCGTCCTCCAGAGGCATTGCCCGGCCCGCGGAGAATGCGGCGGTGAAGGCGGCCTCGCCGAGCGCGGCGCGGGTTTGGTCTACGGCGCGCTCGTGGCGGGCCTGCAACGACAGTGGCTGGACGGAGCCGGTCGTGGTTCGGATCCTCTCGGCCGCGCCCAGCAGCCGGGCGGCCCGCTCGGGCTCGGCGCCCGCGGCGTCCAGCTGGGCCAGCCCCTCGAGGGACGCCGCCAGGGGCCAGGGCATGCCCGCCCGATGGGAGATCTCCAGCGCCTCCTGAAATGCCGCTCTGGCGGTGGCGCCGTCGCCACCCGCCGCGCTGGCCACACCGGTCCGGGTCAGCGTCCCGACCAGAACGAAGACGTCGCCCAGACGCCGGGCCCGCGCGGTCCCCTCGGCGAGCAGCCGCTGGGCGGCGGTGTGGTCGCCCTCGTTTGCCACCAGCACACCGAGCACGGCGTGGATGCCGACGAGGAACAGCTGGCGGAACTCCTGGATGTATGCCAGGGCCTCCTCGCAGATCGCGCGTGCCTCAGCGTGGCGGCCCTCGGCGGCGACCACCGTGCCCAGCGCCTCCAGGGCCATCACCTCATACTCCCGGTCACCCGAGGAGGCCGCGAGGGCGCGGGCATCGTGGAGCCGCTGGCGGGCGGCTGGGTAGTCGCCCTGCTCGAACTCAAGCCATCCGATTAGGTAGAGCGCGCGCGTCAGGTTGTACCAGCTCTCGCCGCCGCTGGAGGCGCGGAACTCCTCAGCTCGGGCGCGGGCATCGCTGTAGCGGCCCTGGCGCTGGGCCACCCAACCAAGCCAGATGAGCGAGGACGCCGCCAGCGCCCCGTCGTCCACCTCACGGGCGATCGCCAGGCTCTCCTGCAGCAGCAGGCCAGCCCGCTCCAACTCGCCCCGCATCATCGCGAGGTTGGCGACGTTCTTGAGCGCCTTTCCGACCTCACGGCGATGGCCGGAGCGGCGCGCCAGGGCCAGGGCCTGATCGGCCAAGCGGACCGCCCCCTCCAGATCACCCGCCCGCCAGGTCAGATGCGACACCCTGCCCATGACCGCCGCCGTCCTGGCATCCTCCTCGTCGGCGTTGCCCGTGCGCCGGGACAGCATCTCCATCCACGCGCGACCCTCGTGGAGGTGGCCGCCCAGCCACCACAGCGGGTAGAGCGCCTGGGCCATGCGCAGCCCCACCTGCTGACCGTCCACGCCCTCGGCGCTCCACTCGAGGGCGGCGCTGAAGTTGTCGTGCTCCACCGCCAACCGCTCGAGGACTGTTCCTCCGTCGACCCCGAACACCCTGGTCTGGGCGTCTTCGGCAAGCCTCAGGCACCAGTCGCGGTGGCGCGTGCGCACGTCCGCGTCCTCGCCGGCCTCAACGAGCCGCTCCCACGCGTACTGGCGGATGGTCTCGAGCAGCCGGTAACGCGCGACCCCCTTCCAGTCCGCTCTCGACACCACCGACTTGTTCACGAGCCGGGCGAGCAGGTCGAGCACCTCGTCGTCATCCACGCCATCACCGGCGCAGACCGCCTCCACCGCATCCAGACCGAAACCACCCGTGAACACGGACAGGCGCCGGAACAGGATGCGCTCGGACGGGCCGAGCAGGTCATGGCTCCACTCCACCGCCGCGCGCAGCGTGTGGTGGCGGGGCAGCGCTGTCCGGCTCCCTGTCCGCAGCAGCCGGAAGCGGTCACCGAGGCGGTCGGCGATCTGCCGCACGGTCAGCACCGGCACCCGCGCCGCGGCCAGCTCGATGGCGAGGGGGATCCCGTCCAGGTGCGCGCACACCTGGATCAGCGCGGGGACGTCGTCCGCGCTCAGCAACAGCTCAGGCCGCGCCGCGTGAGCCCGGTCCACGAACAGGCGCACCGCCTCGTAGTGGAGGAGCTGCTCCAACGAGGACGCCTCGCCGAGCTGAGGAGACGACAGCGACGGCACATGCCAGGCGACCTCGCCGGGGACGCCGAGCGCCTCCTGGCTGGTCGCGAGCACACGCAGCTGGGGGCAGGCGCGCAGCAGCCGGTCGACGAGCGCGGCGCACGCCGCCACGAGGTGCTCGCAGTTGTCGAGCACGAGCAGGAGGCGGCGGGCACGCAGGCGATCGATGAGCAGGTCGACGGGCGAGCGTCCCGGCTCTTGGCGGACCCCGAGAGCGCTGGCCACCGTCCCAGGGACCACACCGGGATCGGTGAGGGCGGCGAGGGCGGCGAACCAGGCGCCGTCGGGCAGCTCACCCGCCAGCCCGGCCGCCACCTCAACCGCGAGCCGGGTTTTGCCACAGCCGCCCGCACCGGTCAGGGTGACGAGCCGTGTCGTCTCGAGGAGCTTGCGGACCTCCCGCACGTCCAGCTCCCGACCCACGAAGCTGGTGAGCTGGACGGGTAGGTTGGACGCCGCCCCGGGCGGCTCACCAGCCTCAGGCCGGACCCACTCCAGCTCCGGTCGCTGAAGGAGGATGTCCTCCTCCAGGCGACGCAGCGCGGCCCCAGGCGCGAGCCCCAACTCGTCGATGAGACGGGAGCGGATCGTCTGGTATGCCTGGAGGGCTTCGGCCTGCCGCCCGCCGCGGTACAGCGCGAGCATCAGCTGCAGCCAGAGGCGCTCCCGCAACGGGTGCTCGCCGACGAATGCCTCCAGCTCTCCCACCAGCTGGCTGTGGCGTCCCAGGGAAAGGTCGGCCTCCACACGGTCTTCGATCGCGGTGAGCCGCAGCTCCTCCAGACGGGCGATCTCGCTTCGGCTCCATGAGGGCGAGATGAAGTCCGCCAGCGGAGGCCCTCGCCACAGCTCCAAAGCCTTTCGCAACACGGTCGCAGCTAACGCGACCTCATCCGCGGCGAGCGCTTGACGACCCGCGGCCACCAGACGCTCGAACCGGATCGCGTCGATCTGGTCGGGATCGCACTCCAGCACATAACCCCGCGCCCGCGCCAGCAGCGCAACCTTCCCCGCTCCCCCGGCCCTGTCCAGCGCCTTGCGCAACCGGGCCACATGGCTGCGCAGCGTCGTCCAGGCGCCTTGGGGAGGCGACCCCTCCCACAGCTGCTCCACCAGCATGTCAGTCGGGATCACCTTGTTGGCGCTCAGGAGCAGCAGGGCCAGAAGCGCGCGCTGCCTGCTCCCGGCCACCGGGACCACGCCCCCGGCGCCCACCACCTCGAGAGGCCCCAAGATGCGGAACTCCATACCGCGGCAGCTCTCCGATCACGCTCAGGCAGGCTGAGATGCCCCGCCGCATCGCACCAGCAGTGTAGGCCGCGCAGCCCTGCGCTGTGCTCCCGATGCCGGTATGCGTTGCACGCCCTGCAACAGAACTGCCACAGCCCCGGGTCATGCTTGGGTCCATCGCGAGGGCCGAACTCGCCGAACCCGCCCGAGCAGGACGTTGATGATGATCACATCCGAATCCATCGATCTTGCCGCATACCTCCAAGATGCCCGCGCTGGCGACGAGCACGCGTGGGCCGCGCTCGTCGCTCGCTTCAACGGGCTGGTATGGGCGGTGGCCCGCGGCTACGGGCTCGACGCGGCCGAGGCCTCCGATGTCGCTCAGACGACATGGCTGCGGCTCGTCGAGCACCTGGAGCGCATCCGCGAACCGGAGCGCCTGGGCGCGTGGCTCGCGAAGACGGCCCAGAGGGAGGCGTTCCGCACCCTGCGGCGAGCGGGTCGTCAGTACCCGACCGCCGATCTGGACTGCCTGGACCACGCCGACCGCTCGGCCACCAGCCCGGAGCATCGAGTGCTGGACCTCGAACGCGATCGCATTCTGTGGGAGTGCGTCGAAGAACTCCCGACCCGCTGCCGGACGCTGCTGCGGGTGCTCGTCGCTGATCCCCGTCCCAGTTACGAGGAGGTCAGCGCCGCGCTGGAGATGCGCATGGGCAGCATCGGCCCCACCCGCGCCCGCTGCCTCATGCGCTTGCGCAGCCAACTCGCCCGCGCCGGCCTCACCGCCGAAACCGCCGCCTCCGCCGCCTGAGGCGGACAACCGTCACCCCAACTTCGACTTTGGGGCGCATAGGCCCCCAAGTCGACGTTGGGGTGAGCGCATCGAACGCCGGCTGGATGGCCGTAAAGCGATCGATGGCGATGTAGCGGTGCAGGATCTCCTGCAGCACCTCCGCATCCGTCACCAGCCGATCGCTGCGGCTCACGGCGGCTTCCAGCAGTCGTCTCGTCGCTTCCTTATTGGGGTGCTCGGCCCCGATCAAGTACATGGGAATATTGGAGTCGACCAGGATCATCGGGTGGCCGGGTCATCGAGGTAGCCGTGTTCGATCTCGGCGAGCAGGGTCTCGATGTCCCCCGTAGGAAAGGCGTGCCGGCTGGCGGTCCGGATGACCTCCAGCTTCCGGGCGGGATCGCCGCTGGCCTCGTGGCGCCTCGCGGCCCGAATGACGTGTCGGACCCAGTCGGAGACGGTCATCCCACGCCGTTGGGCAACGCTTGAGATCTGGAGAACTCGTCGTCGTCGAACAGCACCTGCAAGCGCTTACTCATGGCATGAGTCTCACGCCTTCAGCGATGAGGACGACCTCCCAAGCCTGGTGATGAGCACATCGTGACAGATGCGGCTGCTCATTCGCCCGGAAGCGCCGGTGTCAGGCTGATGGCCAGCTCCGTCCGCGAGCTGACTCCGAGTTTGGCATAGACATGGTGCAGGTGGTTGTCGACGGTGCGGACCGACAGCACCAGTCGCTCGGCGATGCGTTGGCTGCTCAGCCCCTGTGCCGCCAGGCCCGCGATCTCCCGCTCCCGCAGACTGAGCGGTTGCGGCAGGACCGCAAGCTCAAGCCCGGGAGTGCGGCAGCCCTCGCAGCGCGCGGCCAGACTCTGGGATCGTCCGGCGGCGGCACGGGCGCTCGCGGATCTCCCCGCCCGCTGATGAGCGCGAGCCGCCTCCGCCGCGGCCTCGGCAGCGATCAGGACGGCTCCCAGATCCTCGAAGGTCGCCGAGACCCTCTGGAGGGCGGGCGCTTCACCGGTTACGAGCGCCGCCGCATGCGCGGCGTAGGCGGACACGAGGCGTCCGTCGACGACCCCGTCAGCCAGAACCGCGAGCCGGTCGGCCACCTCGCCCGCCAGCCCCAGGCGGACGGCTTCGTGCAGGGCGAAAGCCTCAACGGCGTAGCTGCCGTGAGCCTGCGCGGTCGCTGCCATGCCCAGCGCGGTCGTCCGGGCCGCGGCCACCGCACCGCCGCGGACCACCACCCAGATGCGCCCAACCTCACGATTGGGCACGAAGCACGGCTCCGGGGTGACCGCGTCAGCCTCCCGCAAGGCCGCCCGCGCGGCGTCGAGATCCCCGAGCAGCGCGCTCGCCTCCGCGAGGCAGCCCAGGCACCATGCCAGGCTGTACACCCCGAATGCCTTGGATTCCTGGCGCAGAAGCGATGCCGCCTCGCGCAGCCGTCCCGCCGCGGACCGAGCCAAGCCGCTGCTCAACGCGACTTGGCCGAGCGCCATCGCCCACCCGGTCTGCAGATCATGCGCACGTTGATCGAGCGCCGCGCGATAGCGGGCTTTCGCCAATGCGCGGGCGTCGTCGAGCCGGCCCGCGACACCGTAGGCGAAGCACAGGCCGAGACGAAGCAGCTCGACGACCTCCGGCAGCTGCTCGTCCGACCGCCCGAGCGCGGTGACCACCTGCTCGGCCGTGCTGATGGCGGTCTTGGTCGCGCCGGTCTGGGTCCAGGCGGGTACCGCCACCAGCAGGGCGCGCACCCGCGCTCGCTGGCTGGCCTCCGGTCGGTCGAGCACTGCCGAGACCGCATCCAGAGCCTGGCGAGACCGGCCTTGGGCGAGCGCGACCGTCCCGCGCATGGCGCGCAGCTCATCGCGCAGATCCTCATCGGCCACGACGTCCTCGGCACGGCTGACCACCGCCTCAGCGTCCCCCACGCGGCCGAAGCCGGTGACGAGGTTGGCGGCCCTGGCCAACGCGACCCTCGCCCGGTCGGCCTCGGTGCGCGCCGCGGGTTCGAGCTCGCCGAGCAGTTCCTCCGCCTCACGAGCGCGGCCGGCCGTATGCAGCGACTCCGCCGCGATCAGCGAGGCGTCGAACCCCGTCCCCGCCTCGACCGCCGCCTGTGCCAGTCGAGCGGCAAGGGCGGGATCGAACAGCGCCCGAGCGCGCAACGCCGCGGCGAGGAGCAGATCGGGATCGCAGCGTCCGCCGCCCTCCAATCGCCACAAGGCGAGGCGCAGGAGGTCGTCCCGGCGGCGGCATCCAGTGGCCTGGAGCGCCTCCGCCAGACCGCGACGGATGGCGCGTGCGCGCAGCACCGGCATCGTCGCCCTCAGCACCTCACCGTAGACCGGGTGAGCCAATCGCAGGCGCACGCGCCGACGATCCACGTTGACGCTCACGAACCCGGCACGCTCGGCCACCTCCATCGGCGGCTCGTGCACCCATCCGTCAGTGGCTGCCCGCGCGTCGGTCGGGACCGGGGCAGACAGCGCCTCCAACAGGCTGGCCTCCAGCGGCTCTCCGACGGCGACGACCTCCAGCCCGGCCCGCACCTCGGGATCCAGCCGCTGCAACCGCCCCTCGACCAGCTCGGCCAGGCGGGTCCCGACCATCGTCGCGGCCCCGCCCCGCCAGATCCCGGCAACCTCGACCAGCGCGCCGGTCTCCGATGCCTCGACCATCAGCTCGCGGAGGAACAAGGGGTTGCCCTCGCTCAGGCGCCACAACCGATGCAAGGTCTGCCCGTCCACCGGGCCACCGGCCGCGGCACGGACGAGCTGGTGCACCTCGTCCTCGCCGAGCGGCTCGATCTCCACGCGCTCCGCCAGATCGTCCTTCCACAGCGCGGTCACTGCATCCGGGCTCTGCTCACCGCCGCGCACGGTGGCAAGGATCTGTGCCGTGCCAGTTCTCGCGAGCCAGTGCACCAGCGCGGCCGACGCGTCGTCGAGCAGGTGTCCGTCATCGACACCCAGGACGAGCCGCCGCCCACGGTGCCGCTCACCCAAACCGCGGATGGTTCGCTGGAGCAGGTCCAGGCGGGTGGGGGGCTCCTGCTCCGGCTGCGGTAACAGGTCCACCACGGGTCCGTAGGGGATGCTGGCCGCCGCCCTGGTCGCCACCGTCCACAGCGTGTCGAGCCCGCGTCGGCCGGCCTCGTCGAGCGCCTCCACGGCCAGCCGGGTCTTGCCGACGCCCGCCGCACCGACCAGCACCACACCCGCACAACCGGGGCGGCGCATCGCCCCCGCGATCCGCCGCAACACCTCCCGCCGCCCCACGAGCGGCCAAACCCCCGGCATCGGCACCGATGGTACCGGGCCCACCGATCCGCTCGCGGGTGCGCGGTGATCCTTCGCAATCATGCACCTGAATTCCACACATCCCCGAGGTCGTCAAACCCCGAACACACCGCGCGCGCCTCCGGGAAGCGTCTCGCGCCGGCCTGCTCGACGAACTGCCGTTCCAACCAACCGCCAAGCAACAGACCCTGCCCCGGGCTGGGGACAGGGTCTGCGCTGCTTCGGCGTCTCAGGCGACGTCCGCGATCACGAGCACCTCCACTGATCCCCCGAAGGGATCGTCGAAGTTTCCGCTGCTGTCCCTCAGCACAAGGTCGACGGCGAAGTTGACGACGTTGTTATTGATGGAAAGAACGTCGATGTCGACTTGCTGGCGGAGGACGTGGTGATCCCCGTTCCCATAGAAGATGTCGAATCCCTTGATCGCGGTGTTCGCCACACGCACAGCGGTCCCGAACACAGCGAAGCTGGTCTGCCGTTGCGGACCACCAGCAAGCGTGGGAAAATTGACAGTCACGCTCCGAAAATCAAGCATATGATTTCATTTCCTTCCCTGAAGAAGCCAGTCCGAGCACGCCACCGGATTCGTTGTCCGGCGGGCGGATCTGTTCGATCCAGAAAGGAGAGCCGTGGCCGCTGCCGCCAGAGATGAGCAACGACTGCTCAACTTCGACGGCTCGATTTGCGACTACTCAGTCGTCCAGCGGTGGTCCCGCGCCTTGGGTCTACCGCTCGGGTGGGAGCGCGACGCCGAAGCCGCGGACGGCGAGGGTGAGCAGGACCTGGCCGGGGGTGAGGAGCTCGGCCACCTTCGCACGTGAGCGGCGCTCGAGCTGGCGCAGCCGGGCGTCGAGCGCGGAGGGGCCCTGTCGCCGGGCATCTTCGAGCAGCGCGGCGTTGCGCCACACTTTACGGCGGGCCTCGCGCAGCCACCGGGCGCTCGCGGCCAGGTTGAGGGGGTAGAGCAGACGGTCGAGGAGCGCGCGATCGCCGGGGGCCTCCACGGCGAGCAGCCTCCGGTACTCCTCGGGCACTCGGCGGATGACAACCCCATCGATATGCGCGAAGTCGGTGTGCCGCCGGGCGACGAGCCCGGGGTCGGCCCAGTCCTCGTCGCGCATCACCGCAAGCAGAGCCTGCGGAAGGTCGAAGTTGAGGTGCGCGTTCAGCCCCACCAACTGATGTCTCAGGGGTGGGATCGCCGGGTCACGGGCGGCCTCGAAGGCCAGCTGCCACGGGCCTGGCGAGGTCACTGTCCGCTCCCACTGCTCCAGCGCGTCGAGGTAGCGGTTCGCGAACGCGACGGCCCACCGCTCGACCCACTCGGCGTCGAGGAATCCGCCCCGGCCGATCTCAGCCTTGACCGCGCGCGTGTTGCGGAGATACAGGCCGTGGAAGTGGCGCCTCTCATCGTCGCGCGCAAGCAGCGGGGCGTAGGCGGCCTCGAAGCGGGCGAGCAGCTCATCAATCGGTCTGGCGAACGGCATCACGCGCATCCTCCCGGCCGTTGCGTGCGATACGGCCCGCGCCACCCCACCCATATGTGGCTCTTGTCACCTATCCGTGGGTGGCTGATCCCTGTAGTGCGGGCAGCAAGCCGCTCGTTCCGGCCAGGCCCTGCCTCGCCGGAACGAGCGGGACGATCGCGCGCCAGAACTGGATATAAACGGTTAAACGGTCGCCACTCACAACCTCGGCCGCAGCCCGTGTCCACACTGCCGGCACCGAGCTGCGCAGGATTTGTCCTGTATGGCGGGAACTCTGCACACGGCACCACCAGCGTGTACGCCCACGCGGCGGCACCCCATCCTACCTGATCAGCGAATCTGGCAACGACCGCAAGCAGGAGGGGGACGGATGGTGACAAAGCGCTCATACGGCTCTTCCTTCATCACCGTGGGATACGCAAACAGCTGACACCTACAGGGATCGCCCGACCCGCCGGCTGATACAGCGCTGGCCTACGCGGTGAACGGGCGGCCGAGCTCGGTGTCCGTCATATCGATGATCTGCGGCACCCGCAGGCGCTTCGCATGTCAGCCGAGGAGTTTGGAGGCGTCGATGATCTGTTGGGCGACGTGGCGCATGGTCTGGTTGGTGCCGCGAGCGCGGGATTGGATGCGGGTGAAGGCCTCGGACTCGGTGAGGTTGGCGCGGTCCATGAGGATGCCTTTGGCACGCTCGACGAGTTTGCGGGCCTCCAACGCGTCGCTGAGACGGTCGACCTCGGCGCGCAGCGCCTGGAACTCGGCGTAGCGGGCGACGGCCAGGCGCAGCGCGGAGTCGACCTGGCGGGCGTCGACCGGCTTCACGAGATAGGCGGCGACACCGGCGTCGATGGCGCGGGCGACCAGCTGCGGGTCGTCGTGGGCGGTGATCGCCACGATCGCGACCCCCCCACCGCGCGCGATCTGGCGAGCGGCCTCCAGCCCGTCCATGCCCGGCATGACGAGGTCCATGACGACGGCGTCGGGCTGCGCGTCCTCGGCGGCGGCGACCGCGGCCCGCCCGTCGCCCACGCGCCCGACGACCTTGTGGCCCGCGGCGGTGAGCTTCGCCTCCAATCCCAGGGCGATGACCGGGTCGTCCTCAGCGATCAGCACGCGCATGCTCACCCTCCGGCTCCACTGGGATGCTCACCAGCACCCGCCATCCTGCCGCATCGCGCGCCGTGGTGACCTCGCCGCCCATGCCGTCCTGGACGAGCCGCTCGATCAGCGCGAACCCCAGCCCGCCGCCCGAGCCCTCCTCCGGCCCCGGACCCTCGTCCGCGACGGCCAGCCGCAGGCGGTCGCCGCTGCGCGCAGAGGTCACCTCCAGGGTCACGGTGACCACGCCCCGCCCGTGGCGGAGCGCGTTGGTGACCAGCTCGTTGGTGACCAGGGCGGTCCAGGTCGCGTGGTCGCCCGGCAGCTCGATGTCGTCGCCGCGCACCGTCACGGTCCGCCCGCCGCCCAGCCGCTCGGCCAGCAGCGTCGCGATGCGCTCGATGACCGGCCGCAGGCTGACGCGGCCGGCGGCGCGGTGCGCGAGCGACTGGTGAACCGCGGCGACGCTCTGGATGCGGCTGAGCGTCTCGTCGACCACAGCGCCCACGTCGCTGCTCCCCTTCCCCGCCTCCATCATGAGCAGGTCGCCGACCAGCTGGAGGTTGTTCTTGATGCGGTGATGGGCCTCGTCGGCCAACACGCGCTCCATGCGGGCCGCGTGCTCGGCCCGGGCGCGGGAGACCGCCGTGTCGGTCACGATGTCGGCCAGCACCGTGGCCACACCGCAGGCGCCGGCCAGCACGCCGAGCCGGACGACGAGCACGCCACCCGGCGGCGCGTCGCCGGCCAGGGAGACGGCCAGCACATACCCGGCGAGCGCCAGAGCGTAGAGCGCGAGCTGGCGGCGGCGGTTCTCCGTGGTGGCGATGAACGGCAGGACCAGGAAGTACAGCAGGTAGGAGTCAGAGGTCCAGCCGCCCTCCAGCAGCACGAGCATGGCGACCAGCAGGACCAGGGCGGTGCCCCAGACGGTCAACACCGCCTCTCCGGGCGCGTGGCCCACGAGCCGGTCCCAGGGCAGCAGCGCGAGCAGCCCGTTCGCGACCGCGGCGGCGCCCGCCAGGATCCACACCGCCTGCTGCGACGCGGCGATGCGCAGCGGCGAATGCGGCAGCAGCGACCCCGCGACGACCACGGCGACAGAGGCCCAGCCGAGCACGATCGCCAGGCGGACCATGCGGACGCGGAAGGTCTGGAGCGGATCGGCCTGGGGGGTTAGAGTAGGAGGCACAACTGTATTGTCTCCCGATCCTGGACGGTCCGGGGACAGCGGCCACGAGGCCGACCGCCTGATAACGGCGGTCGGCCGTTTCTGTGTTCGGACTCGTTCAGGGACGAAGACGCCGAGACAAGGAGTCGGCGCACGCCTGACATGGTCAACGGCAGCCCTCGGGCCCCGGGCCCGCCAGCCCGCTCCCCTCGGGTCGGCGCCCGATCGGGGAGCAATCGCCGCCGCTCCCGCCGCTACGGGTCGTTCCTCGACCTTTACTTCGACCAGGTCGGGATCGTCGACCTGCTCACCGCCGACGAAGAGGTCGCACTCGCCCAAACGATGGACGTCGGCCGGGACGCCGCTGTCCAGCTCGCCGCGGGAGCGCCCGACGATGGCGGCCGGCTGGACCACGCCGTCGCCGCCGGCCGCCGGGCGCGTGAGCGGTTCATCGCCGCCAACCTCCGCCTGGTGGTCCACGTGGCGTGGCGCCATCCCGGGGCGGCGGGCATCGACCTGGCCGATCTCATACAGGACGGCAACGTCGGGCTGATCGAGGCGGTCGACCGCTTCGACTGGCGGCGCGGCTACCGCTTCTCGACCTATGCCGCCTGGTGGATCCGCCAGTCGATCCAGAGAGGCACCGCCAGCGCCAACCGCGCCATCCGGCTCCCCTACCCCCTGCACGAGGCCGTGCTGCGAACCACGGCGGCGCGGGAGCGGCTGCAGGCGGTGACCGGGCTGGACCCGTCTCCCCGTGAGCTGGCGCTCGCCACACGGCTCGACGTGCGCATGGTCCAGCGAGCGCTGCGCATACCACCCGACGCGCTGTCGCTGCACCGCCCGATCAACGGCGAGGACCATGGCGCGGACTTCGGCGATCTGGTGGCCGTGGCCACGGACTGCCCCGCGGATGAGGTCAGCGATCGGCTCGCCTGCGCGACCGCGCTCGACGCCGCCCGGACGCTGCTCGACGAGCGCAGCCGGCTGGTGCTCGCCCTGCGGTTCGGCCTGGACGGCGGTGAGCCGCTGAGCTACGAGACGATCGGCGCCCAGGTCGGCCTGTCGCGCGAGTCGATCCGCCTGATCGTCAAACGTGCCCTGGCCGTCCTCCGCGTCGCCTTGGGAGAAGGCGACCCCGACGAAACCTGCCGCCCCCGCCTCCCCCGCATCGCCACCCAAGCCTGAGAGCGTGTTTGAGAACTGTCGTAAGGGGTCGCGCCTCGTCGGGTTCCGCTCTTCCGTCAAGGGTGGGTGGGTGGGGGAGGTTGGCGCGGTCGCGGTTCAGG
>JBOGEA010000003.1:0-54492 GCA_050743205.1 Egibacteraceae bacterium
AGGTTGTTCAGCGCGGCGGCGAGGTCGGGGAGGTGGGCGGGGTTGTCGGCGGATAGCGCGCGGCGCAGGGTGACGGCTTGTTCGGTGTGGGCGAGTGCGTCGTGGGGGCGGCCGACCTCGCGGTAACAGTTGCCGAGGTTGTTCAGCGCGGCGGCGAGGTCAGGGAGGAAGGCGGGGTGCGTTCGGGCCAGCTCGCGGAGCGGCGCGATCCCCTCCTCTCCGCCGTCGGCGCAGTGCCGCCATAGGTACTGCCATAGATAGGTACTGCCATAGGTAGGCGGGCTCTCGGTGGGCACGCCCGCATCGAGCAGCGCGCGGTAGGAGGCGACCAGCGCGACCGCGACCGCTGCCGCCTGGCGCTCCGTGTCCTCGCCCGACGCGCCGGAGGTCCGCCGCAGGTGGTCGACCAGCCGCTGGTGGGAGAGGCGGTAGGCGGCGCGGCCGGCCTCGCCGGCTTCGACGATGTAGCGGCCGGCGTGGCCGAGCAGCCAGAAGACGTCGGCGCGGTCGTAGGCGGTGCCGGTTGGGGACAGCGCGGTGGCGGCCACCGGCCAGACGTCGTCGGGGAACCCGGCGCCGTAGGCCCACGCGAGCGCGGTGAGCAGCTCCGTGGCGGCGTGGGGCAGCTCCGCGTCGCCCCGGCGCAGCGGGGGGATCAGCCGCAGGTCGCGCTCGAACGCGACCTCGATGCTGCGGCTGATCAGCCGCTCCCACCCGGTCCGTGACGTGTCGACCGGCTCCTCCCGTAGCTGGGACGTCACCACGCGGGCCAGCAGGAACACGCCCTCACCCTGCTCGCGGGCGGCGCCCACGACGACGTCGGCGACCTTCGTCGGGTCCATCGCGGCGGCCACCCCCGCCAGGCGCAGCGCGATGTAGCCCCGCACGTCGGCCTCGGTGGCCTCGCGCAGCGACTCGTCGCCGAGGTCGAGGACATCCGCAGGTACCAGCGTCCCCACCAGCGACATCTGCCCTTCGAGTGCGGGCAGGTCCCGGGCGGCGACCAACACCCGCGCGACCCGGGACAGCAGCCGGATGGCGTCCTCGGCGATCCGGAACGCGTACAGCCCGGCTTCGTCCAGCCCATCGATGACGAGCAGCGGGCAGCGGTCCCGCGCCTGGAGATCGCCCCACAGCTGACCGAGGTTGCGGGAGCCCGCGGGATGGCGTGGCAGCAGGCCCCGCGCGACGAGCTGGTCGTCGAGGACCTCGACCAGCCGCTCGCTGGTCAGCCCCCGCGCATGGACGTGGGCGTGCACGCAACCCTCGCCCGGGTCGGCATGGCCCAGCGGCGCCTCGCCCAGGGCACACAGAAGCGACGCCCGCTCTGCCGGATTCGACAGGCTCACGACCCGGCCGGCCAGCGCCGTCTTGCCGCACCCGGCAGGGCCGGTCACGACCATCACGCCGGGCCCTTCTTGGCGCATCCAGCCGACGATCTGGTCGAGCTGGGCGACGCGGCCGGTGAAGTAGACGCCCTCCTCGTCGGGGGCCCGGCCCTGCGCGGCGAGCAGGAGGTGCTCGACCACCCGCTCGGGGGCGTCAGGGTCGTAGCGCGGGTTGGGCAGCATCACCCAGGCGTTGCCCGCGGTGTATCCGTTCGGGCTCTGGCCGCCGACGTCCCACTCCTTGAGCAGCGCGTCGATGATGTCGTCGCCCCGGACGCCCACGGAATGGGCGGACCAGCGCAGGCGCAGCGCCTCGTCGCGGGGTCCCTCCCGCAGCAGCCGCACGAGATGGGCGCCGAACCGCCCGTCCCTGGCCCGCTCCAGCGTCAGGGCCGAGGTCACCACGCCCACCCAGACGCGCCGCGCGTCCGGCGGCCTGGCCGCCAGGACCCGGTGAGCGATCGTGAGCGCCGGCAGGGCGCCGGCCTGCGCGTGGCAGGTGTCGAACACGAGCAGGATCTGGCTGGCCCCCGTCCTGCCCGCGTACGAGGCGATCCTGTCGGCCGTGCACTCCGGCGCGGCGCCCTTGCTCGTGTCCCGCGCGATGAGGTGCAGCGTCTGCTCGGCGACCATCTCCCCGTGGCCCGCCCACATGATCACCAGCGGGCCGCCCTGTGGCAGCGCGTTCTGCGCGAGATGCGCCTTCAACCCGTCGAGCAGCGCCGCCTCGTCGGGATCGGGCACCACCTGGACGGCATAGCCGTAGGGGCGCAGGATCTCGGCGATGTCCTCGACGTCGGGGACCGCTCGGGGCAGCGCTTTGAAACGCGCGTCGTCGTAGGCGCCGACGCCGAAGCCGACGTACAGGGCGCGGGGCTGGTCCTCGGTCGTGGTCACTGTTCCCAGACCAGTGTGGCGCAGGTGACCGGCGACACCGGCGCGGCCTCGTCGAGTGCTCGCACGATCACCTGGTACGCCCCCGGTGGGAGGGGCTCGATCACGCCCCGGTGGCCGTCCTGCCCCTCATACAGCCGGATCTCCGTTACGGGCCGCCCGGTCTCGTCCGCGACGTCGGCTTGCAGGGCTATACGCTCCCCGCCGTCGACGCTGGCATGGACCTCGATCTCCTCCCCGGCCAGCACCAGCTCGGCGACCTGTGCCTCCAGCTCCAGGTCGGCGCTGGCGCGGTGGATCACCGAGGGGGCTATCAGCACGCGCTCCAGCTCGTCGAACACCGCGCTGTTGTGCTGCAGGGCGCCGTGCTGGTCGGCGACCCAGCGGACGCTCGGGCTGTCCGGGGGCAGCCGCTCGGGCGTGGCTGATAGGCGCGGCACGGTTGCGTCGCCGCGCTCGTCGCCGCCGCCGATGCGGTAGAGGGGGTGGAGGCTCCTGCCGGTGATCCGCGCGGTCGTCGGTGTCCGCTGGCGGGTTCCGACGATGGGGTGCAGGTCGTAGGCGCCGTGCGCCGCGGCGGCCCCGTCGAGGTCGCGGTGGAACCTGGCCGCGTCATCCATCATCGTCGTGGCCAGCCCGGGGACCGATGTCTCGCCGATCCTGCGCAGCGGCCCGCCCGCGGCTTCGAGGCAGGCGTACTGCGGCAGCAGCTCGTACATCGACGGCATGGACAGCGCCAGCTCGGTCAGGTCCAGGCTCAACGGGCCGATGCCTTTGCGGACGCCGTTGACGAGCTGGTCCAGCGCCTTCAGCGCCCCCCGGTGCGGCGTGCCGATCGTCACGATCTTGCGGGTCACCTCCGCTCCGCCCTCCATCTCGACGAACCAGCGGGCCACCAGCCCGCCCATCGAGTGGCACACGAACACCAGCCGCGCATCGGCGAACTCCCCGCCCAGCGCCCGCCACCGCTCCAAGGCCGGGCTCACCCGCTTCCCCAACCTGATCCCGTTGACCCGGTTCGACAGCCGCCAGTCGTAGGCGAACGGGATCAGGTTGGGCACGTGCGACCGCGGCCGGGTCAGGTTGCAGCGGCGCTCCAGCTCGCGGAGCAGCCCGCTGTAGCCGATGTTGGCGGTCCAGATGCCTGGCAGCACGTGCAGGTCCGGCATCACGTCCACGGCCTCCACGCCGTCGTCCGGCTCCTGGTCGCCGATCCCCTCGGGCAGCCGCAGCGCCCCCAAACTGCGGCCGAACGTGCGGATCGCCCGCATCGCGGCGCCGGCCGACGGCGCCCACACGAGCTTTCCCCTGTGCGCAAGAGTGCTGCCCAGGATCCCCGGCACCATCACGACCACGTCCCGACGCACGCGACCTCCGTCCCCACCCGCGTCACCCCCGCCATTGTCACCGCACCATTACTGTATGCCAGCGTCCTTCGTGATGCTGACACCAGGACGGACAGGAGACAAGCCATGCCGGCACACCAGCACGACGATGATCTTGACGCGGTGATCCGCCGCGTCATCGACGAGGACAAGCGCGTGGTGTTTCGCCGCGGCAAGGACACGGTCGCCGTGATCCCGACCGAGGACCTCCAGCTGCTCGAGGCTTTGGAGGACGCCCGCGACGCGGCCGACTCGGCGTGTGCCCCCGCTGAGGACGACGGCGAGCAGCTCACCTGGGAGGAGCTCAAGGCCCGACTCGACCTGTAGCGGCCTCGACGCGCTTGCCCACCGCCCGCTGCGTGATGCTGCGGTCAGCCCGCGCTATCGTGCGCGGGGACAGACAGGAGACAAGCGATGTCGAGCATGCCGGCACAACCGTATGAGGATGAGTTTGAATACGAGGTTGACCTTGACGCGGTGATCCGCCGTGTCGTCGAAGAGGATGACCGTGCCGTCATCCACCGTGGCAAGTACACGGTTGCGGTGATCCCGGTCGAGGACCTTGAGCTGCTCGAGGCTTTCGAGGACGCCCGCGACGCGGCCGACTTGGCACGTGCCCGCGCTGAGGACGACGGCGAGTGGATCTCGCACGAGGAGCTCAAGGCCCAACTCGGCCTGTAGTTGCCTCGACGCGCCTGTCCACTGCGGTCACGTTCATCGGTCATCATGTGACGCATGAGCCCTGAGCACTATGCGCTGATCTACACCCCAACCGCCGCTCGCCAGATCGGGAAGCTGCCGCCTCTGATACAGAGGCGGGTTCTGGCCGCGCTGGAGGAGTTGCGAGCTGACCCGCGTCGCCCGGGCGTGAAGGCGGTCAAGGGGCCGGATGGTGGGCTGCGGCTGCGCGTGGGGGACTACCGGGTGCTCTACGACGTGGACGACAGAGCTGGTCGCGTATTCGTCCGTAAGGTCGGGCATCGCCGCGAGGTGTACGACCGCTGAGCTGCTTACGAGCGCACGCTCAGCGAGCACACGAGCTGCAGGCGGAGCTTGCTGTAGCCGATGTTGGGGCTCCAGATGCCCGGCAGCATGTGCATGTCCGGTATCACGCCCACGGCCTTCACGCCGTCGTCCGGCTCCTGGTCGCCGATCCCCTCGGGCAGCCGCAGCGCCCCCAAACTGCGGCCAAAGGTGCGGATCGCCCGCATCACCGGCGATCCGCGCCCACACGGGCTCGCCCCTGTGCTCAAGGGTGCTCCCCAGGATCCCCGGCACCACCATAACCACGTCCCGACGCACGCGCCCTCCCGTCCCCACCCGCGTCATCACGCGCATTGCTGTATGCCAGCGCGCGCTTTTGTGACGCTGACACCAGGACAGACAGGAGACAGGCCATGCCGGCACACCAGCACGACGATGAGCTTGACGCGGTGATCCGCCATGTCATCGACGAGGACGACCGTGCCGTCATCCACCGTGGCAAGTACACGGTTGCGGTGATCCCTGTCGAGGACCTTGAGCTGCTCGAGGCTTTCGAAGACGCCCGGGACATGGCTGTCATCGAGCGCTTTCACGCCGAGGACGACGGCCAGCGGTTCTCTTGGGAGGAAGTGAAGGCAGAGCTGGGCATGTAGGCGTTATGGGGCGCTTCACGAGAACGGTCCCCACTCATAAGACCCGGGTCGAAATAACGGTGCCATTGGCGGTGCGAAGCCCTATTGGCCAGGATTCGGCACGGATGGAGCCTGTTGCAAAATTCGCCTGGTATAACCGACCGGGTGGTGGTAGCAGCGCTCCGGTCGCCGGACTGACCGCCAGCTTTCCGTCGGATCTGACGGAAAGCTGTAGCTGACGCGGCGGTCTCTCGGAGGCAGCGCACAGCCGAGAACAGCAATGTTATTGCTGCTCAGGTCCATAGGGCATCGTGTTGCGCATGAGCACTGCTGAGGATCGTTACTCCATCGACCTGGCTCCAGCAGCCAGACGAGAGTTCGCCAAGCTGCCGGAGGTGACACGGCAGCGTGTGAGAACGGCGATAGACAAACTGCGGGTTGAACCGCCTACGCCTGGATCCACCGCCGTCATTGGTCACGTCGGCAGGATTCCTCCGTATCCGGAGGAAATCTGTACCTCTACGAGCCTCACCCATCGGGTTGCCTACAGGTTTCCTCCGCACCTGAAGGAAACCTGTAGGTCAACGGCCCGCGCGGGGCGCTGGGCGCCTCGTCGGCCAGTGGATCCAGGCTACGACGCCTTCATGGAGCACACGAGTTGGAGGTCGTGGGGGGTGTCCACGTCCAGTGCGAGGTTGGGGAGGTTCAGGCGCAGGGCGGGTACGCGGGCGGCGGCGGCCGCGCGGAGGTGGGCCGCGCTTGAGGCTGGGCCGAAGGCCGGGCGGATGACGCGTGGGGGCCGCCGCAGCAGCGCGCCGGTCCCGCCGTCTCGCGTAGGCACGACGACCACCGCGGCGCCCGCGGCGCACACCGCGTCGAGATCCGCGGGGGTGGCCAGGGGCAGGTCGGCGGGCACGACGAGGGTCGCGCTCGCACCTCCGGCCGCCTGATCGGCGGCCTCCAGCGCCCTGAGCAGGCCGGGCGAGGGCTCGATGAGCACCTCGACTCCCGGGCGGGCGGCCACGGCCGCCGCCTCGGGGTCACCGGCCACGACGAGCACACGGTCGACTGCGGCCGCGCCCAGGCACGCGTCCAGCACCCGTCCCAGCATCCAGGTGACCAGGGCGCGGCGCTCGGCGCCGTCGAGGTGGCCCGAGAGGCGGCTCTTCGCGTGGGCCAGCGCCTTCACGGGCACGATCGCGGTGACGGCCATAGAGGCCAATCCTAATGAGGGCGCAGCCCGCGGCCGGGCGTAGACTCCGCGCGTGGGCAAGGTGGCGGTCATGGGTGCGGGGTCGTGGGGCACCGCGTTTGCGCTGCTGTGCCTGGACGCGGGCGAGGACGTGCTGCTGTGGGCCCGCCGCCCCGAGGTCGCCGGGCAGGTCAACCGTGAGCACCGCAATCCCGGCTACCTGGGCTCCATCCAGCTGAGCGAGGCGTTGCGGGCCACGGCTGACGCTGGCGAGGCGCTGTCGGGCGCCGAGGTGGTGGTGCTCGCCATCCCCAGCCACGCGCTGCGCGCGTCGCTCGCGGACTGGTCGGCCGACGTCCCGCGCGGCGCGCTCGCGGTCAGCCTGATCAAAGGCATCGAGCTGCCCACCAGGCTGCGCGCGAGCGAGGTGATCCGCGAGGTGCTCGACCTGCCGGAGCGCCAGGTCGCCGTGGTGAGCGGCCCCAACCTGGCTGGCGAGTGCGCCCGCCGGCTGCCCGCTGGCTCGGTGGCCGCGAGTTCCGACCGGGCGGCGGCCCGCCGTGTCCAGGCGCTGTGCCACACCGTCTACTTCCGTGTCTACACCAACCCCGATGTCATCGGCGTCGAGGTGGGCGGCGCGACGAAGAACGCCATCGCGATCGCTGCGGGCATGGCCGACGGGATGGGGTTCGGGGACAACACCAAGGCCACGCTGATCACGCGCGGGCTGGCTGAGATGACACGGCTGGGCGTAGCGCTCGGCGGCAACGCGCTCACGTTCGCCGGCCTGGCCGGAATGGGCGATCTCGTGGCCACCTGCATGAGCGGCCAGTCGCGCAACCGGCACGTGGGGGAGCAGCTCGGGCGTGGCCGCGGGATCGAGGACATCGTCGCGGAGATGCGCATGGTCGCCGAGGGCGTGCAGTCCTCGCGGGCCATCCTCGACATCGCGCGCGGGCACGACGTCGAGATGCCGATCGTCGAGCAGGTCGTCCGCGTGGTGCACGAGCACTCGTGCCCCGCCGACGCGGTGGCCGCCCTGCTCGGCCGTCAGCCGAAGCCCGAGCTGTACGGGCTCGAAGGAGCGGCCTTGTGACCATCACCATGCGATTGCGCGTGGTCATTCTGTTCGGCGGACGCTCCAGCCAGCACCGGTCGCGCCTGTCGGCGCGCAGCCTCCTGTTCGCGACCGATCGAAAGGCTGCCTCGTCACGACCGGTGGGATCACCAACGGACGGCTGGTAGACGCTCGTCGACGGGCCCAGTCCACGGCGAAGGGCACGCTACCGCGCGTCCCGAAGACGGCGGACCGTACGGCGAGGACGGCACGGGGGAGAGACTGCTGCTGGAACGCAGCGCCGCCAGCGACTCGCCCAGCCGTCATGGCGGGTCCAGGTAGCCAACGCAGCACAGAGCCCGAACCCGCGCTTCAATGTCGATGCCATCCTGCGCTCGGAGCGCGGTGCGTCGGGAGCGGGGCAGCAGAACACCTCGTCCTTAGTGGCCCCTTCCGTAAATCCGTTGGCATTCGGACGGCCATCCCACGCCCGGCGCTCGCGGCGTTGCGCCTCGCTTACATAGGACCTCCGGCTATGCCCTCGGCGCGCCTTGCGAGCGGGGCGCAGGGCCGCCCTCGATGCGCAACGTATTTCCGTCAGGACCACTGAGCTGGGATCCATCCACAGGCGCGGGTGCCTTATTCCGTGCGGGCCGGGTGGCCTGTACCGGCGTACGTGATATGGAGGATATGCCGAGCGTCGTCGATGCAGTACCAGATACGCCCTCCGCCGGTCACCTCGTACTGCCACTGCTCGTACGAGCTGCCCGCAACCGTACGAGTCTTGAAATCCGCTTTGAGGCGGTGCATGCGGTTTCGCGGGGCGCCTTCCCGCGGATCGGAACGAAGAATGAGCCACGCCTCGCGCAGCGGTCCAGGAGCCTGCGCCGCTAGCTGCTCCCAACCCTTGGCGGCTTGGTTGTCCGCGAAGACGAGGTCGGATTCTTCCTTCGCTGGCGGCGGAGCCGCACGATCACCGCTCTTGGGCATACGCCGGCAGCTGTGCGGGGGCGGGCTCGGGGACTGCGCCCGCGTCGCCCGGCAGCGGCGAGGTCAAGGTCCGGGCGAGCTCGGGATCGGCGTAGATCGCCGCAGTCTCTTGCCACTGGCGCAGAAGCTGCATCAGCGGGGCGGGCGCTCCGATCTCCGCACAGGCCTCAACGGTGCGCAAGAACTCCGCGACGAACTCATCCCTCGCCTGTCGAGGCAGCATGTCCGTCCATGCCAAAGAGCGCTGCAGCGCTCGAGCCACCGCGGCGCGTCCCGTGTCTTCCTCGGCCAGGACCGCGAGCATCCTGGCCACCAACGCCGTACCCGCGTCGCGGTCGCGGCTTCGCCCCTCCAGCGACAGCCTGAGCGCTCGGGCGTCTCGTCGCCTGAGCACGACGTCCCCGCGGTCGACCTGGGCGAGCACCGCTGTGGGATTGCGCAGGAAGGTACTGAGCGTCAAGTCTTCTGAGGTCGGGGAAGCTGGCCTCTGCGGCCCAGCGAATACTGCGGGACGCGGCTTGTGCGGAGTGGGTCTCCTGGCTGTTCGCTCGGCCTCCAGACGGTCCAGCCTGCTTGGTTCGCCCGGACGGGCCAGCCACAGCCTGCTGGCCGAGCCGGCCGCGGCGCGGCTGCCATTCAGGCTGAGGCCGCTGATCGTGGCGGACTGCGCGTCGCCGAAGGTCTTGGTCGTTTTCGGGGAACCGGCTGCCGAGATCGTGCCCCGGACCTCAAGCGTGTCGCCGACCTCGAGAGCCGTGAGCGCGGCGTTCGGGCGGATGAGCTTCAGTTCCGAGCACCGCCCCGGCGTCTGGACCGGTTGACCGTTGATCGACGTCACCTCGAGGACCAGGCGGAACTGGTCCGTGGTCCGGGGCGCCGCCGCCCGAAGGAGTGCCCCCGTCAGCACAATGGCATCGCCCCGCCGAAGGGTCGGGAACTCCTCGTTCGTCACCGTGCACCTCATGTCTGCCGCACCTGGGACGCAGCATAGCAGACTTCTGAATACGATCAGAAGTCTGCCGAAACGAGTGCCGATGACGCTGCCACACGTTCGCGCTGGTGGCAGACGAGGCTTCGCGTATGCGATCCCACGGTGGGGCGCCATCGAAGGAACCTCTGCCCTCTACGGCCGCGCGCTGACCGCAGCGGTTCATTGAGGGCAGCACGGGTCACGGATAGTGGTCGGGTAGGTCGTTCTCGAACAGCACCGCGTCACCAGGCTTGAGGTTTTTGTGGATCCACGCGACGGCCTCCTCGCGGTTCGTCACCGCCACGGTGTTCGTGCTCTTCGTGCCGGTGAGGGCGTCGATCAGGTCGCGGCGATTTGTTTGACCGACTACGACGACGTCGGTCGCGATCCGGGACGCGGCTTCGGCGAAGGCGCGGTTCTCGGCGGACTGGCGAGCGCCGAGTTCGACCATTCCCGGTGTCACCACCACCGCGCGTCCGCCGTGGCCGTCCGCGACCTTCTCCAGTGCCGCCAGGGCCCGTCGCGCCCCAGCCGGGTTCGAGTTGTAGGTGTCGTCGATGACGGTCAGGCCTTCGTCGCGCAGGATGGTGAGCCGGTTCGGGACCGCGGCGAGATCGCTGAGAACCTCTCCAAGGCGGGACGGCAGGGCATCGACAGCGAACGCGACGCCGAGCGCCAGGGCGACGTTGATCGGCACGAGCTCGATCGGCGGTGCGGCGACGACCTCGCGCCGGTCACCGACTCGCGCGTCGAGTTCGCCATCGTGCCAGCGGACCACGACGTCGGCGTCGGGATCCTGTTCCGAGCAGCGTATGAGCCGACGTCCTCGCCTTTCCCAATCGTTGGCGAGCGTGCGGATCTCATTGCTGTCGATGTTCAGGACCGCGACCTCGACATCGGCCAAGATCTCCGCTTTGGCGGCCACGATGTTGTCGATTGACCCCATTCGTTCGAGATGCACAGGACCGATTCCTGTGATGACCCCGACGGTTGGACGAAGCCAGCCGCACAGCTCACGGATCTCTCCGGGACCGTACGTGCCCATCTCGGCCACGAACACCTCGGTGCCCAGGCCGAGGTCTTCATTGATGCTGCGGGCCAGGCCTAAACGGTTGTTGAAGCTTGCGCGGCTCGCGACGGTCTTCTTCGAGCGCCGCAGCACGTGGGCGATGTAGTTCTTCACCGTGGTCTTGCCATATGACCCGGTGATGCCGATGACGAGCGGGTCGATGCGGTCGAGGACCTGGCGTGCCGAGCGTACGAAACGCTCGTTCGAAAGCCGCTCGATGGGACCGGTCACCGCGAGCGCCATGTCGATGACGACCGGGTGAACCACGGCGATGACACCGAGCCACCCCACAGCGCCCGTGAGGGCGGCGACGGCTCCGAGGCCGCCCATCGCCATCACGGTGACGGCAAAGAGCACGCGGAGCCGTCGGGTCCACCGCAATGGTGAGGTTCGCCCCCGCAGGCCGAGTCCTAGCGGCGCGGCCGCAAGCGCCGTGAGCGTGACGCCCGTGGCTGCCAGCGCCAGCGAGCCGTCGAGCACGACAGCCGCGACGCTGCCAGCCACCGCGGCGGCGGCCAGCCACAGGTTGGCGGAAGACGACCGCCACCAGCGCAGCGCGAATCTGCTGACGCGGCCGGCCTGGTAATGCTCGCGTTGCGCGATTCGCAGCCACCGCAGTGAGGCGGCGGCGACCGCGACGATGTACGCGGCGACGGCAAGGACAGTCATCACGACCCGACCGGGGGGTTGGACATGGCGAGGATGGCGGCGCGCAGCCTATCGGGTGCCTGCCACGGCAGGCCGTGCCCCACACCGGGCACGGTCTCCAGCGTGCAGGATTTGGCGATCCGGCATGCCCGCTGGGCGACAGCGAGCGGGACCTCCGTGTCGTCCTCACCCCACATGAGCAGGAGCGGTTGGCTGAGCCGGCGCAGGTCCTCCTGGTAGTCCTCGTGGAGGACCGTGACGAGCACATCACGCATCACGCCATCGGCGCGCCGGTAGTCCGCCGATCCGTACCGGCGGCGCGCCCGCTCCAGCGCGTCGTCGCTGATGATCCTCGTCCGGTGTAAGGCCCGGATGGCTCGGTACCCAAGCGCCGGTGTGCGCCGCGGCTGGTCGCCGGCGGCGATCGGGGCACCGGTGAGGACCAGGGCGCGCACGGCGTCGGGTTCCATCGCCGCCAGCCGCACCGCGACGCGCCCCCCGAAGGAGTGCCCGACCAGCACGACCGGATTCTCGATTGAGTGGAGAACCTCGGCGACCCGCTCGGCATACTCCTGGCTCCCGCACGACCGAGACGGCGCTGGGCTCGCGCCGAAGCCGGGCAGGTCCACCGCGACCGCGCACAGACCCCGCAGCGCCGCCCGAAAGTCGCCGCGGTCACGGCCCCAGCCGTGCAGCGCGACGACGCTAGGTGGCCAGCCGCCATGCACCTGGGCGAAGATGGGAGGATTGCCGAACGATTGCAGCATCGATCATCACCATGGGAGGGGGGCGCGGTTCATAGCTTGAGGTCTTGGAATGCGTTCTGGACCAGCCGTTCCACCGCCGCCCCGAACCCGACTCCGGCCGCGTTCGGTCACACCGATGTCTCCGTCAAACCGGGACAGGTCGCGAATTCGAGTATCCACGGCATCCCGGCTTTATCGACGATGAGATCGACGCGCCCGATCTGCCGCGCGCCGATGGCTCCCCACGAGCGCAGCGCCGCATCCTTCGCGATCGGCTTATGCCAGGCGAGGGCAGAAGCGTACACGGACGATCCCGTATACGGCATATTCAGGAACTCGAGCAGCGACTGGATGACCCCATCTTCGCCGTTGCTGCCGTGCAGTGCCATGAAGGCCACGTCGGCAGCGTCCAAGCGCTGAGGCATCTCCTGATCGACGTCTACCTGTGACACCTCGTAGCCGCGCTCTTGCAGCAATTGCGCGACTCGTTGACCCGAGCGAAGGCTGACGTCTCGCTCAAGCGATAACTCACCGGCCAAGACCGCTACGCGTGGCTTAGTCATGGATTTCGGCATGCTGGGTTCACCTGCACTGGCCAACCGAGCCTTCGGGTGCGCGCTGGCTCGTGAGCTTCGCCGCGATGGAGCCAGCTTTGCGAAGGAGCCCGCCGTCCGCCCCCTCGGTTGATGGGTGATACGTCGGCAGGCTCCGTGCTTCTTCGATGATGTCGTCGAGAAGCTCGTGGAATGTCCTTGGAGGGTGGATCCAAAGATACTTCGCGAGTGAGCCCGGAATGCTGTTCACCTCATTGACGTACAGGTCCATCCCGTCGCGCAGGAAGTCGAGCCGGACGATGCCCCGCACAGGAAGGAACCGGCCGACGATTTCGGCGCACCGCTTGATCTCGGCGACCACCTTGTCGGGCAGGTCGGCGGGCAGCTCTCGAGGCGCCCCCGCCATCCCCTCCCGACCGACGTATTTGTCCTCGAAGCTGAGGAATTGCCGCGAGGCGTCGCTGCGCACCGGCTGTTCGATCGCGGAGACCTCCAGCCTCGGGAAAGTCCGGATCGCAACGTTCAGGTCATCCGCGTCCGGCAGGTAGGGCTCTACGACCGCGCCCTCGCGGAGGTGGACGCTGTGCTCGACCAGCGCGCGGAGGGACTCGGCGTCCTTGACGACCTCGATCCCGATGGAGGAGCCGCCGTAGCGGGGCTTCACGATATATGGGGCGGAGAAAGGCGGTATCCAGTCGATTCCAGCAGCGCAGCCGACCCGATGCAGCCTCGGGAGGCCCTGCGCTTCCGCAAACGCCGCAAACGCGAGCTTGTCCATGCTGAGCATGGCGGATCGCTGTGAGGGACCTGTGTAGCGCATACCGGCCAGGTCGAACGCGCCTTGCAGGGTGCCGTCCTCGCCCGGCCCCCCGTGGCAGCAGTTCACGACGACGTCGAGTGGCACCACGCCGCGTCCGCCGAGCGGCCGTTTACGCAGGAAACCGCCTCTGCGCCCGAGGGCGAGTCTCAATTCTTTCGCGCCGCCAGGGACTCCATCCGCGAGGTCGCTCGTCTCAGAGCGCGGGTCGATGCTGACCCAATCCCCCGTCTTGGTCCAGTACAGCGCGACGACCTCGTGACCTCGGTCGAGCAGCGCGTGGGCCGCCTGGAGGCCGGTCACCACGCTGACGTCGTGCTCGGGGGAGGGCCCTCCGAAGACGACTCCCACGGCATCGCTCATCTCCTGTCCTTCCTTCACCGGGCTCCGGTCAGCGACGCGGGCGAGTGTCGCCCAGCACAGTCGGGAACGCAGAATAGGTGAGCGGCCCGCGCAACGCGATGTGGATCGACCGGTCGCTGAGGGCGCTGGCGCCGAGCCGCTCCAACTGCGCCTGGGCCCTCGCCCAGTCGGCGTCGGTGTAGGGCCTCCGCCAGGGGAGGAGCTGGCCGTGGACGGCGGAGACCACGACGTCCAGGGCTGTGAGGCCCGGCCTGATCCCGGCCCACCGCGCCGCGCCGCGGTATCCGATGCGCGGTCGCGCAGCTCGCGGACGTCGCCCCGGCCCAGCTCGTGGCCCAAGAGCACCGGGGCAGCCGGTGACCGCGTGCGGCTTGACAAGAGTTGGCGCCATGCCCCGCACCATAGAGCGTGCTCAGCAACCGCGGGGAGGTGTATCAGGCGGTGACGTGGCGGACTCTTCACTATCGTAGGCGTGCTGCCAGAAGGCGGTCAGAACATGCCCTTACTGCTCAGACCACGCCCGTGGGTCCTTGACGTGGTCAGCGTCAGCGGCCAGACCGTTCGGTTGACGCATCTGCCAGAGGATCTGGTGTTTTCAGGAGGGATAGGCGTCGCCGGCCGCGTAGGAGGAGAGCCATGCGCTACCTAGAGCAGTATGACCAGGCAAGCGACCAGGAGAAGGTCGCCCTGATCCTCCGCTGGATCCGGACAGATTGGCGCCCGTTCTTCCGAGAGCTCCGTACACAGCGTCCCATCCTGCGGACTCCGAACTTCACGCTGGTCACGCGGTTCGCCGACGTGACCGAGGTGCTGTCGCGGGAGCGGGTCTTCTCCGTACGCCTCAACGCCTCACGGATGGACCCGGTCGTGGGGCCGTTCATGCTGGCGCGCGACGACACGCCCACGAACTGGCGTGAGAAGGGGATCATGCAGGCCGTTCTGCCCCCCGAGGACCTCCCGCTGGTGCGCCAGATGGCCGGCGCGTTCGCGGACGAGTCGCTTGACGAGGCCGCGGCGGAGGGCCGCATCGAGGCGGTGAGCCGGCTCGGGCGTTACGTGCCGCTGCGCATCTGCGGCTCCTACTTCGGCTTTTCGGGCCCGAGCCTGGAGGCGATGTACCGGTGGTCCCGGGCGACCCAGAACGACATGTTCAAGAACCTGGCGGGCGACCCGGCCGTCCACGAGGCGTCCCTCCAAGCCGGCCGTGAGATGCGCGAGCACCTCGCGGCACTGCTGGAGGAGAAGCGCGCCGCCGTCGCCTGCGACCCAGACCAGCAGCAGGACACGTTCAGCCGGCTGCTGCGCACCCGGCTGCCGGCCGAGCTGGGGTTCGACGACCAGCGTGTGACAGCGAATGTCATGGGCCTGCTGATCGGCGCCGGCGAGACGACCTCCCAGGCGATCGTCCAGGCGCTGGAGCAGATTCTGCTGCGCCCAGAGACCCACGCCGAGGCGGTCGAGGCGGCCGGTGAGGCCGACACCGCCCGGTTCGACCGGTACGTGTGGGAGGCCCTGCGCCACAACCCGATCAACCCCTTGCTCTTGCGCTTCTGCGAGACGGACTGCACGCTGGCCGCCGGAACCGAGCGCGAGACGCGGATCCCCGCCGGCATGCTGGTCTTCGCGTGCACCGCCTCCGCGATATTCGACGAGCACGTCGTCGCGGATCCGGATGACTTCCAGACCGGCCGGCCGGATTTCATCAGCCTGCACTTCGGCTACGGACACCACACCTGCCTGGGACGGCATGTCGGCGGGGCGATCATTCCCGAGGTCGTCCGCCGTGTCCTGCTGCGTCCCGGCGTGCGGCTGCTGCCTCGGCCCGAGGGGGCGATCGATTTTGCTGGCGGGCCGTTCCCTGAGCGTTTCGTCATCGCATTCGGTACAGACACATAGCAGAGGAGCGCGCGATGGCCGCGGGCAGAAGCACCGTCAAAGACGGCTTTGCCAACAAGATCGAGTTCTACGCCACCACACATTTTGCGCCTGTCTGGAAGCTGATCCAGGACATCGAGCCGGTGCGGCGGCGCGTCAACCGGACTCTCATCAACCAAGCGATTCTGAAGATGCCTTGCCGGCCCAATCCGTTCAGCACAATGGCCGGGTACACATCGTGGGACTCGCTGACTGACCGGACGTTCGACAGCCGTCACCTGCCGCCCAGGGAGGATGGGGACGCGGGCCTGCCCAGCGTCGATGACGTCGCCGAGCTGTTCATGCGTTCCGGCGAGACGAAGCTCTGTCCGAAATCGACGGTGCTCTTCTCGTACTTCGCGCAGTGGTTCACCGACGGCTTCCTGCGCAGCGACCGCCCGCGGAGTCCAGATCAGGATCCGGACCCCAGGAAGAACGACTCGAATCACGAGATCGACCTGACCCCGCTCTACGGGCCGCGCCCGGACGTGACCCGCAGACTCCGCGAAGGCAGCGGTGGCCTGCTCAAAAGCCAGATCATCAACGGTGAGGAGTATCCTCCCTACCTGTGCAAGGATGCGAGGATCAAGTCGGACTTCGAAGGCCTTGTCCCCGTGCGATTCAACACAGTCGCCGACGAGCACAAGGACAGGCTCTTCGCGGTGGGCGGTGACACCGTGAACTCCCAAGTGGGTTTTGTGATGATGAACGTGCTCTTCCTCCGCGAGCACAATCGCATCGCCAGGTCGCTCGCCGAGCGGCATCAGACATGGGACGACGAGCGACTCTTCGAGACAGCACGAAACATTCTCATCGTGCTGCTGATCAAGATCGTGGCTGAAGAGTACATCAATCACATCATCCCCTACCATTTCCAGTTCCGCACCGATCCCCAGGCCTTCCGGAACGAGCCGTGGTACCGGACGAACTGGATGGCGGTCGAGTTCAACCTCCTCTACCGCTGGCACAGCCTGGTCCCCTCCACATACCGGATCGACGGGCAGGATCTCTCCGTTGCGCAGACACAGTTCAACACCGAGATCGTGACCCGCCGGGGCCTGGGTCCGCTGTTCGAGGATGCGTCGAATCAGCGCGCCGGCCGGATCGGCCTCTGCAACACGGATCAATACCTGTTGCCCCACGTCGAGCCGCCGAGCATCAAACGGGGACGGGCTGTGCGCCTGGCGTCCTACAACGACTACCGGGCCCACTGCCGCTTTCCACGGGTGACCGATTTCGACCAGATCTCCGGTGACCCGAACATCCAGTCGGCGCTTCGGCGGGTCTACGGGAACGTGGACCGGATCGAGTTCTACGTCGGCCTGTTCGCCGAAGATCTTCGCCCAAACTCGGCCCTGCCGCCGCTGCTCGGCCGGATGGTCGGCATCGACGCGTTCTCCCAGGCGCTGACCAATCCCCTGCTCGCGGCCAGGCTCTTCAACGAAGACACCTTCTCCCCGCTCGGGATGGAGCTGATCCGGACGACGAATACCCTCTCCGACCTCCTCCACCGCAACCTTGCCCCCGGCTCTCCCCACTACTTCGTCAGCATGACCCGCCGCGGCTGGAAACGCACCTGACACCCGACGCGGACCACCGGCTGGGCGGCGCCCCGGGGAGTCGCCCTCTCGCACTGCATCCCAGCATCCCGGTTTTCTCCAGCGCCCAATCAAGGCACCCGTTGCACGACGGCTCGCGGTAGATGCGCAAAACTGCGTCCAAGCTGCCGTCTTCCCCACCTGGGCTGCGGTTTTCCGCTGGATTGAGGCTGTTGCACAATTGGCCTGATACGGCCGATCGGGTGGTGGCAGCAGCGCTCCGGTCGCCGGACTGACCGGCGGCTTTCCGTCGCATCTGACGGAAACCCGCGGGTCAACCGGGCGAGGCGGCGGTTCGGCTACAGCTTTCCGTCGGATCTGACGGAAACCCGTGGGTCAACCGGGCGAGGCGGCGGTTCGGCTACAGCTTTCCGTCGGATCTGACGGAAAGCTGTAAGTGACGCGGCAGCGGCGGTATGCGGTTCGACCCGCGTTTTGCAACAGCCTGGATTCGACGGAAAGCTGGGCCTGCCTTCGCCTCTGTCGTGTGTGCTGCCCATCGGGTCGTTCCTGTTCGGTCGGGTCGGCTGGCCTGCAGGGGGCGGCGCGCGGGGTCCGGCGGGCGCGGGACCCCGGCGCCTGGGAGGCGGCGGGCAGTCAACCCGGATCCGCCCGGGGAGCGGAGTGGGGGTGGCTGCCGCCGCCGCGTCACCGGTCGTCTGGAGCCGCTGGGCGGCTCGGAGGGGCCGGCGGGTCGGGACGCATGCCGGTCATGAGCGTTCCGTCTGGGCCAGTCTGGTCTGGCCGTCCCCGTCCGGCCTCCAGCAGATCCACAGGCCCTGGTCGACGTCGCCGAGCAGCGCGACGTGCCAGCGGCGGTCGCAGGTCGGGCAGCGCAGGCGGTTCAGCGCCAGCGGCTCGGTGGCGTCGCGGGCCAGCCTGATCGGGGGACAGCCGCAGGGCGGCTGGAGCAGGAGGCGGGTGGCGGTGACCTCGACTCTGCACGACTGGTCCGCCGGCTGCACGTGAGCGGACGTCCCGGTGGCGGGCAGCGTCGACGGCGGGTCGAGGAGGGCATCGGCGACCTGGCGAATCTTCTCAGCGGCGGTCGTGACGGCGGATAACGGGGCGGGCAGCCGGTCGGGGGTGATCGCCGCCGCAGCGGCCAGGCGGAGGCGGTCGGCCAGCTCGCCGCGGGCGAGCAGGCTCAGGCCGGCTGCTGCGGTGGGCAACGCGGCCAGCTCGATCGCGACGCCGGCGAGGCGATCGGCGGCGGCGCGGAACCGGGACACCTCGGCGTCGGTGGCCAGATGGGAGACCTCGTCATCGCGGGCGGACAGCTCTGCGCAGCGGCTGGCGGTGCGCTCGAGCTGGTCGACGAGGACGCCGATGCGGAGCGCGAGTTCGACGGCTCGGGTCCTGACGGCGGGTGGGTCGGGGTTGGGGCCGGTCATGGCGTCGCCTGCCGGGCACCGTCAGCGCTGCGCCGCCGAAAGCGGCGCGACGCAGGTCGCGCCCGCTCGTCTTCGGCCAGGCCGACCCAGACGCCCAAGTCCTGGCGGCTGGCCAGGGCGTAGGCGAGGCAGGGAGCGGTGACGGGGCAGACCGAGCAGACGGCTTTCGCGCGCTCGGTCTGGTCCAGGGCCGGGCCAGTGGTCCCAAAAGGGTCGAACAACACGGGATCTTCGGCCAGACAAGCAGCATTCTCATGCCAGTGCATGCTCAGCCTCGCTTTCATTCTTGTCAGCGGCCGGCGTCGGAAGGGAAGGCACTACGGCCCGTTCGAGGAATCACTGTGGCAGACCGGCTATGCGGGTGTCGTGACCCGAGAGGAGGACGATTCTCCTCCCTCCGGTGTGCCTTGCCAAGCCGCTGGCCAGCGGCGATGCTGAGCAGCAATCAAGAGCTACTCTCATCCAGTCAAAGGCTGCCCAGCCTGTTACGGACTCTCGACGCCAGCCAGCGGTGCTTGGACCGGTGAATAGGAGATGACGTGAAGATCGCCAAGATGGACCGAGAAGCACTCCGGCGCGAGCTGGCCGCCAAGAGTTATTCGGCAGAGGACATCGCTCTTGTCATGCAGGCCAGGTATGGAATTCGACCTCGCCTCGCGTTCCGCTGGGCTCATGGTATGACGCTGGAAGCCGTAGCGGCGGAATGGAACCAGCAGGATGCCTCCGGCCGGGCGCCCATGACGAATTCAAGAGTCAGCGACTATGAGCGATGGCCAGACGGAGGAAAGCGTCCGACCGTTTACGTGCTGCTGAAGCTCGCCAAAATTTACGGTACGACGGCGGGACGGCTGCTCGATCAGCGTGATTATGAAAGTTTGAATGGCCCTCAACTCTTCGAGATGGTCGAACTCTGCCGGAACGGCGCTGCGCGCCGTATGGAAGAGGAAGCTGATAGTGTAGAATCTGGCAATACATGTTGTGAAGATGCAGTCGACGAAGCGGTGGAGGCACTGGAGGTGGCTCGTCGGGCCGAAATGTCTGACTTGGGCACTGGTACGCTTGAGAGCCTGGATCGAGCTGTGGATCGGCTCTGCCGTGATTATCCGTCGACGCCTCCTCTGGAGCTTCTCTTCAAGGTGCGTCGGCAGTTCAATTACGTGAACGAGCTGTTGGAGGGCAAGGCGACGCTGGATCAGCATCGCCATCTGTTGGTAGCGGGAGGATGGCTCTCGGTTCTGCTCGCCTGCCTCCAGTTCGACGTCGGGGCCCGGGAGGCTGCGGAGGCCTGCCGCGACGCCGCCTATCGGCTGGGGCACCAGGCTGGCCATCAGGAGATCATGGCCTGGTCGTTCGAGCTTCTCGCGTGGTTCGCCCTTGTCGATGAGCGGTTGGGCGATGCGATCAGCTGTGCGCGTGCTGGTCAGGAGCTGACGAGCAACACATTCGTAAGCGCTCAGCTCGCCGCACAGGAGGCCAAAGCTTGGGCTAGGCGCGGAGCCGAGCGCGAGGCTGACGAGGCGATGGCTCAGGTGGCGGTAAGGCTGGACAGACTGCCGACGCCAATCCACCCCGAGCATCACCTGGTGTTCGATGCGACCAAGTTTTCCTTCTACGCCACGACCTGCTACCGGTGGTTAGGCCGGCACAACGATGCGAAGGAGCATGCGCACGAGGTTCTCCTGCGGTCCGTGGACGCGACCGGCCCGAACGATGTGTGGCCGTCGCGACGTGCAGAGGTTCACCTGGATTTAGGCGTCATCGCCTTACGAGAGGGCAACCTGGACGAGGCATGCCATCTCGGTTCCGAAGTTTTGGACTCGAAATGTCTTCGCGTGTACACATTGCGACGTTTCGCAGAGCTTGATGCGCTGTTGGCCAAGCAGTACGGCGAAGCGGGACGCGTCCGAGAGCTTCACGAGCGATTCGTGGCTGAAAGCCAGCGGCTGGCCAAACATGTGATCAAAACGCCGTTTCTAGAGGGTGGACCGAGGGCTGAGGGATGAGGCTCGACCCTGAGAGAGACACACCCAAGATCGCCCGGGGGACGCTGGAAAGAGTCGACGTGGCGGTCGATCAGTTATGTCGAGCATATTCGTCCACTTCAGCGTCCGAACTCCTTCCTCACGTTTGGGCGTACTGGCGTTATGTAAGGGGGTTGTTGAAGGGCACGGCCACAGTGTCGCAGCGGCGCAGCCTCATGGTGGCCGGTGGGTGGCTGTCAGCGCTTCTGGCGTGCCTGCAAGTCGATGTGGGCGATCGCGCGGCGGCGGAGCGCAGTCGCAGAGCCGCTTTCCAGCTTGGCAGAGAAGGCGGACATCCTGAGCTGATGGGATGGGCATTTGAAATAAAAGCGTGGATCGCATCAGTCGAAGGTGAGTTCTCTGGAGCGGCAGAGACGGCCCGGGCTGGCCAGAGTGTGACACGTGTCGGGGGATCGGTACAGGTGCAGCTGGCAGTGCAGGAAGCGAAGGCGTGGGCGCGGCTCATGGACAGCCGTGCCACAGAGGACGCTCTGCGCCGCGCGCGATCTGCTCTCGCCGCTCTCCCGGCGTCATCCAACCCAGAGCATCACTTTGTGTTCGACGAAACCAAACTCGCGTTCTTTGCGGGAACCTGCTACGTATGGTTGGGGCAGGATGCAATCGCCGAGAATCATGCGCGCGAGGTGATACGGCACAGCATCTCTGTCGGGCGCCTCACCCGAGTAGCGGAAGCCCACGTGGATCTCGGCATCATCGCTCTCAGACGTGGTGAACTCGAAGAGGCTTGTGATCACGGCAGGCAGGCCATGGGCTCGAAACGCTTGTGCGCTACGACGCTGGTCCGATTAACAGAGCTGCAGAATGCGTTGATGGAGGATCATTCTCAGACGCCCGAGGTCGTCGACTTCAATGAAAAGTACATCCTGTCGTGTCGAATGGCGCCGGGTCCGCGCTGAGCACATCAGACAAGCGGCTGGGGCGGATTGCTGCGGCGGGCGTAGATCGCGGCGCCGCGTTTGGTGACGGTGAGTGGGGTGGGCAGGTTCGCGGCGGCGGTCTCGGCAACCGCGCGGCTGGCGTGGCGAGCCAGGAGGTAGTCGCGAACCGCGTCGGCAGTGGGCAGCCTGGCCAGCGGCGCGTCCCACGCGTCCACCTCGGCCGCTCCGAAGGCTGCCCGGACCAGGTCCGGCGCGTCCTCGGCGTCGAAGGTGGTCGGCCGCGGGCGCCAGTAGGGGCCGAGTTCCGGAGAGTCGTACCGGCTCACGGTCGCGGCAACGAACAGTCCACCTGGGCGGAGCACCCTATGGGCCTCGCTGATCGCGGTCTGAGGATTGATGAGATGGTCGAGCACGTTGATCGTGACGACCACTGCCATTGACGCGTCTGCGAACGGTAACGCGGCGGCGTCGCCGAGCACGACCCGACCGGATTGGCCAGCGAGCATGGTGGGTGAGAGGTCGAGACCGATCACCAAATCTCGGCGCTGGCCCAGGGTGGCGCTCAGCACGCCTTCGCCGCTGCCGACGTCGAGTATCGGGCCGGACGGCTGCGCAGCGAGCCGGCGAGCGATCCACTCGTAGAGGCTCTGGCCACTCGTGTACTGGGCGGCGAGTCGCATTCCCGACCGGTATCGCTCGGGGGTCGCGTCGTAGTCGCAGGGCGTCGTCGTCACGGTGCGCTGGGCCGCTCAGCCCAGCGATTTGATCGTGGGGAGGAGCTTCCCGCAGGCCAGATCGAGGGTGGCCGGGTCGTGGACGCCCCCCACGCCGAGGATCAGGTGCTGGACGCCGGCCTCGGCCAGTGCGGTCGCCTGCTCAACGATTTGATCGGGGGTCTGAGGGTCGCCCCAGCCGTCACCGGCGAGGTTGACGGGCAGGAGCATGGTGCGTTCGATCTCGTCGTAGGGGCGGCCCACCGTCTCGCAGTGTTGGCGCAGCACGTCGAACTTGCGTGCCGCGGTCGCCGGGTCGCCGAACACGTTGCAGGCGTCGGCGTACTTGGCGACGAGCCGCAGTGTTTTCCGCTCGCCGCTGCCGCCGATCAGAATCGGCACGCGCGGCCGGCTGAGGGACTGGGGCGAGTTGAGCAGTCGAGCGGCGTGGATGTGGCCGCTCTCGAAGGCGGCATCGGAGCCGCGCTCTCCCTCGAACATCCCGTAGGCGAACTGGAGCGTCTCCTCCAACAGCTCAAAGCGCTGGGACAGTGGGGGAAACGGGAGGCCGAGGCCGTCGGACTCCTGCTGATTCCAGGCTGCGCCCAACCCCAGCCAGGCCCGGCCGCCCGACAGGACGTCCAGGGTGGTCACGGCCTTGACGAGCAGCCCCGGCTGGCGGTGATGGATGCCCCCGACCATGAGCCCGAGGCGGGCCCGCCGGGAGTGCGCGGCGGCGAACCCGAGCGTGGTATAGCCCTCCAGCATGGGCTGGCTCTCGGTCCCCTCGCCCATGATCTGAAAAAAGTGATCCATCACCCAAATGGAATCAAAGCCCGCTTCGTCCGCCGTGCTGACGACCCGGGCCAACGTCGGTCCGATGACGCCATTCCCACCCGGCCATGTGAATGAGAAAATCTGCAACCCGACTTTCATTCCCTGCCCCTTGTGGAGAGATCGCATCCGTTTGCTGTCGAGCATAGTCCTCACCGCAGGGCCTGGCCCGCCTGGGGTCGGTGCTGAGTGGGGCTTGACGGCTCAACCGCTGCCCCATGCTTCGGCTGCCCGCCTCATCATCTCGTCGAGTGAGACGTCCTCGATGTTGGTCGCAACGCTCCACCGGTGGCCGAAGGGGTCCTCGAACTGCCCTGATCGGTCGCCGTAGAACTGATCCTGCACCGGGTGCAGGGGCTTGGCGCCCGCGCTCACGGCTCGCTCGAAGACGGCGTCGACGTCATCGACATAGATAGTGAGCGTGACGGGGCTGCCGCCGAAGGCCTTCGGGCCGCGTGCGCCCATCTCGGGGTACTCGTCGGAGAGCATGATCACTGAGTCGCCGATCTGGAGCTCGGCGTGGCCGATCTTGCCGTCGGGCGCCGGCATGCGCATCCGCTCAGCCGCGCCGAACACCTTGCTGTAGAACTCGATCGCAGCGCTGGCGCCGTCGACGCAGAGATATGGTGTGACCTGCGGATATCCGTCGGGATTGGGCTTGGCCATAGGAGTGCCTCCTGTCAGTGCCGCCATGTAAATAGTACGTATGTTCGTAGAATAACAGCTCGGTTGAGCGCTGGCAAGAGCTTTCTGCCAGGAGGATCACCCACCGGAGACTGCGGGGAGGATCGCCAGCTCGTCGCCGTCGGCCAGCGGCTCGGGCTCCCGCAGGCGGGTGGCCCGCCCGTTGTGGACGCAGAGGACATGGCGGCGCAGCCGGCCGTCTTCGTCGAAGAGGCGGATCCGCAGCGTCGGGTGCTGCGCGCAGAGGTCGGCCAGGGCCTCCTGCACAGTGACGCCGGAGACGGTCACCTGGCGCACCGCGCCCACGGCAGGCTCGAGGACCTGAGGCAGGCGGACGATGGTGGTCGCCACGGCTACCAGAGGTGCAGCGCGAGGATCCGCGGGTAGCAGCCCGGCAGGGCCTGCCAGGTGTCGCCACCGTCGGCGGTGGCCCACACCCGGCCGCCGGTGCTGCCGAAGTACACGCCGCCGTCGCCGTCCGTCGCCGCCGCGCCACGCAGCACACCCGAGTAGGTCGGCTCCTCCGGCCAGCCTTTGCCCGATTGGCTCCAGGAGTCCCCGCCGTCGAGCGAGCGCCAGGCCGCGAACCGGCCGCCGACCGGGATCCGGCTCTCGTCGGCCTGCAGCGGGAACACGAACAGCGCGCCGCTGGCGTCATCGCGCACGATCGGAAACCCGAAGTTGGCGGGCAGTCCGCGCTCGATGCGCTCCCATGAGTCGCCGCCGTCGGTGGTCCGATAGACGCCGGTATGCTCCTGCCGCCAGATCGTGCCCGAGTCGGCGGGGTGGGCCACGACCGCATGGACGCAGTATCCGATGCCGGGCTCGTCGGGGGGGAAGGGCGCCTCGACGCCTGCGTTGCGCGGTGTGAAGGTCGTGCCGGCGTCATCGGAGCGGAATAACCCGATCGCGGACGCCCCCGCCCAGATGCGGTCACCGGCGAACAGCACCCGATGGGCGCACATCCCGCCAGCGCCCGGCTGCCACGCATGCCGGGTGGGATGGCCGTTGAACGCCTCGACCGGCTGCCAGGTGACACCGTGATCGTCGCTGGTGAACAGCCCAGCCTCGGCGACCCCGCAGAACAGCCGTCCGCTCGGCGTGGTGGCGAACGTCCAGATCTGCTCGAGTGTTGGACCGCCCTCGCCGAACCCAGGGCCGGCCGTGACCTGCTCCCAGGTCTTGAGGTCCGCGCTGCGGTGCGCCGCCGGTCCGAACCACCCGCTGGCCGTCCCCGCCAGGTAGGTGCCGTCCGCTGCCCGGCCGAAGGCGGTGACCTTCCAACCGGGGAAGAATGGGCCCTCGATGTCCCAGCCCATATGGTCGTGGCTGCGCAGCAGCCACCCGCCTTTCTCCGTTCCCACCGCCAACGTGGTCATCGCCTGCTCCCTCCGGTCGGTCCCCTTCAGTGTAGTCCTCATGAGCCAGCATAGAACATCTGTTTGGCACTGTGGGTGGCATCACCACACCTGCGCATAAGAGGTGCGGTTTTCCTCCCACTTGTTTTACTTCGGTCAGGCAGGCGCTGTCGGGCGCCCCCGGCCGGCGACACCGCGGCGATTCTCGCACCGTCAGCAGATCAGGAGTCGGCGACCTGCACACGCTCCAGCAGCTCCATGGGGGCCAGGCCGTCACGGACGCCGCGCATGAGCACGTAAGGGCGCAGCAGCGGGTCGCGAAACCGGTAGCGGAAGCGCTGGGGCCTGCCGGATTTCTGCAGCACAGGGCCTCGGTCGGTGGCGAAGGCGGTCAGGTGGCGGGCGAACGCGGGGATGTCGTAGCGCTTGCCCGCCAGCTCGCTCAAGGGTTGGCGCACATCGGCCGGCGCGAAGTATCCACGCTCGTCGGTCCGGGCCAGGGCACAGCCGAGCAGCACCTGGGCGTAGATGTTCTTCTGCGGGGAGGACGTGGCGCGATGGTAGAGGCTGACCACGCTCTGCAGCGTGTTGTGGATCGCCTCGTCGACCGCGTCGTCGACGTCTTGGGGCTCGACCTGCGCCGCCTGATGTCCCAGAGCTCGCAGGGCGGAGATCTGGCCGAGCAGGTGGGTGTAGTGGGGCAGACCCTGGCTCAGCCGGACGATCCGGCGACGTGCCCCCTCAGCGATGTCCATGCCGGCGGCCTCAAGGCCGCGGTCGACGATCTCGCCCAGCTCCTCGTCTGACATCCGAGGGATCCGCACTTGCACCAGCGCGCGGTTGACGGACTCATGCTCGTGGATCAGGTCCTCCACCGTGTCGGCGACCCCAACGACCAGCACCGTTGCCAGAACCGCGTGGTCCGACAGGGCCTTGAGCAGGTCGGCCAGCGCCGTCTTGAGGCGGTCGTCGCGCACGCGGTCGAACTCGTCGAAGCAGATCACCACCGGCTGGACGGCTGAGAGCAGCTGCAGACCGATCTTTACGTCGCCGGGGCTGACGTCTGGCTGCAGGAACAGCCCAGAGGCTTGGTCGAAGGCGGTCTCAAGCTCGTCTTCGCCGTGCTGTCCCGCCCGTCCCGTGAACTCCGGGTGGCTCACGTAGATGTCCAGCTCGTCGACGACCTTTTTCCACAGTGAGGAGAAGCTGTCCTGGCCGTCACAGTTGACTCTCGCCGTGAGCAGCCCCTGGACATCCGCGATGGCGGACGCGACCGCAGCGACTGACGTTTTGCCCACGCCCCGCTCGCCGTAGACGGCGCCGTGCTGGCCTCGACCGTGGATCACGTCGAAGACCTTGAACAGCTGCTCATGCCTGCCCCGGAAGAGGTCTTTGTCATTGATCGGGGTGCTTGGGCTGAACGCTGCCATGATGGCCGCCCGGCGGTTGAACTCGTTGTCCTGCGCACCTGCCATGGACGCCCTCCAAGGGTGCTAAGTTGTGCAGGGAAGTTACTAAGTGTCTGAGTGAAGATGCAAGTGGCTTGATAGTTGCGCCCCGAGGAGCGGCCTCGTGGCCCGCGCGGGTGTTCGCGTGCGGGCACACTGGCGGGTTAGCCTGCCGTCCGGGTCCGGCGTCGATTGCTCAAGGAGGCGGCGTGCAGCGTTACGGGTACGAGGAGGAGCGGCGGCTCATCGAGGCGGTGCGGTGCGTGCTGGCCGAGCGCGGGCCCATGACCTCGAAGGCGCTGGCGGCCGCGCTGGCTGGTCATGGACTCCAGCTGGGTGAGGATGCCGAGGAGCTGGTTGATGACCTGCTGATCGACGAGGCGGGGACGCTCGACCTGCCTGACGGGCGGTGGGTGGACGTGGAGTCGCTGCTCGACGGGCGCACGTTCACGCACCGGTTGAGCGAGGAGGAGGCGCGCGACGAGATCGTGGTGATCGACCCCGACCTGGCGCCGCTGCTCGCCACCGAGGCAGACGCGTTCCCGACCGCGGGCGGCGAGGCGCGCGTGGTCGATGAGCCCTTCGGAGTGGTGACGCTGGCCGGGCCGACGGGCTGGCTGGGCGGGGCAGCTCCGGGCGATCTGCTCGCGTTCCGCCTGGACAGGGGCGTGCTCGGGGTTGCGCCGGTGGCGGGCCCGCTCGCGGATCCAGCGGAGGCGGCGGCGCGGCTGGAGAAGGCGTTCGTCCAGATGTGCGGGGGGGACGACGCGGTGGGCGCGTCCATGCTGGCAATGGTCGCGCTCGTCGACTCGCCGTTCCTGTTTCGTGGACCGCTGCCGCCGCTGCCGGAGATCTACGAGCTGGCGGGGCTCGATGTGTGTGGCGAGTGGGTGGGCGAGGCCGGCGGGGACTGGGACTCGCCGGAGCTGGACTTCGACTTCGACGTGGCTGACGAGCTGGACTTCGACTTCGACGCGGCTGAGGCGTTGGGCCTTGACGAGCCCTCAGCTCAGGCGTTGGGCCTTGTGCTGGGCGCCTACGAGCTTGCCTCGATGCAAGGTCTTGACGAGCTGGCCGACCAGGAGGAGGTCGTCGCCGCGCTCGCCATGATGCTCTCGATGCCCGGTGTGGTCGAGCTGTTCCTGATCGCGATTTTGGGCGAGGATCCGGGCGAGGAGCCGGTGGTGACGGCGTTCGTCGAGGCGCTCGCCAGCGTCCCAGGCACGCCGGGTCCGCACTACGTGCTGGCCCGCTGCGCCGAGCATCGCGGCGAGGTGGCGGCTTGCGAGGCGCATCTGCGGGCGGCCCTGGCCGCCGACCCTGACTTCCCCTCAGCGCTGGTCGACGCCGCCTGGTACGCCGCGGATCGGGGCGATGCGGCGGTCGCGCTGAGCGGTCTGCGCCGGGCGGGGGTGGACCCCGACGAGCCGTTGGTCGTGCGGCTGGAGCGCTTCGCCGCCCCCGGCCCCGCCACAGCCCGGCGCAACGAGCCCTGCCCGTGCGGGTCGGGACGCAAGTACAAGGTGTGCTGCGTCCGGCGCAACGGGCACCCGCTGCACGAGCGGGCGGGCTGGCTGCACCGCAAGGCGCTCCAGTTCCTGCTGCGCCCGCCGCAGTGGCCGGTGCTGTGGGAGATGGCGCTCGCCCGGACCGGCGGCGACCCCGATGATTCGGCAAAGGCCTGCGCGCAGGAGGATTCGTTCGTGCAGGACCTCGCGCTGTTCGACACCGAGGTGTTCACGACGTTCCTGGATGTGCGCGGGGAGCTGCTGCCTGCGGACGAGCTGGCGCTGGGCCGCTCATGGGCCGGCCGGCGCCGCAGCCTCTACGAGGTCACCGACGTGCGTCCCGGCGAGGGGCTGACGCTGCGCGACCTGCGCACCGGCGACCGGTTCGAGGTCACCGAGCGGCTCGGCAGCGGCTATATGCAACCCGGCGGCCTGCTGTACGGGCGAGTGGTGCCCGACGGGCGCAGTCACCAGCTGCTGGGCGGCATCTCGACCATACCGTTCACCCTGCGCGACCGGCTGCTGGCGTTCCTGGACACCGAGCCCGGCCCTGAGGAGACCGCCGCCTGGCTCACGGCCACCGAGGCGCCGCCGACGCTGTCGAACGTGGAGGGCGAGCCGATGATGCTGTGCAGCGCGCGCTTCGCCGTGCCCGACGTCGAGGCGGCAGACCGCGGGCTGGGCGAGGTCTTCGAGCAGGTCGACGGCCGTTACCTCGACCACATCGAGGTCGATGGACAGCCCATCGTTCGCGGCTGGGCCCGCTGGGACGGCGGTGAGCTGGTCATGGAGACGAACTCCGAGGCGCGGTTCGAGCGGCTGCGCGACGTGATCCTCGGCGCCTGCGACGCCTGGCTCGTCGAGGAGCGGCGCCAGACGCTCGAGGACTTCATGGCGGAGGCGTCGTCGGACCTGGAGCCGGCGGCTGACCTGCCGCTTGAGGCTATGGTGTCGGCTGACAAGCACATCGTGGAGGCCGAGACGCGCTGGGTCGATGAGCCGATCCCCGCCCTCGGCGGAGTCGCCCCGCGCGACGCAGCCGCCGATCCCACCCGCCGCGGCGACCTGGAGGCGCTGCTCGACGAGTTCGAGGCTGAGAACGAGCGGTTGCCCGAGGGTTTCCGGTCGTTCAATGTCGGCCGTCTCCGCCGCCGCCTGGGACTGGTGCGGTGACCGCGATGCACACCGGGCGAGACCAGAGAGGCAGCGATGGAGACCGAGAAGAATCCTGCGCCTGTTCCTGATTGGCTCTACACGCTGGTTGTGGCCTCTTTAGGGATCTACTTCGTTATCGGCGCTGTCGTCTGGTCCTTTCTGGTTTTCAGCGGCAGGCAGATGCCTGACTCATTCGCCACGATCCTGGCGACCATCGCGGGTGGCCTCATCGGTGTGCTCAAGCCGGCCAGCCGTCACTGAGGTACGTGTTTTAGGACTGCCCGTCAAGGTCGCGCTTCTTCGGGTTCGCTCGAGAAGAGGTCGCCGGAGTGATCTGCGGGTTTCCGTCACATCCGACGGAAACCAGCGGGTCAAATCGGCAAGGCGGCGGTTCGACTACAGCTTTCCGTCGGATCTGACGGAAAGCTGCAGCTGACGCGGCGAGCGCAGGCGTGCGGGCCATCGGGGGAAGGTCAGAAGCCATAGGCCTGGATCTCTGAGATTGCGGTGAAGTCGCTCGCGCCGGGCTCGGTCGTGGAGAGGATCTCGACCAGCACGGTCTGCGTGACCACGTCCACGTCGATGTACTGCAGCGTCGGTTCGGGGGCGAAATCCACTTCGAAGGATGTCCCATCGTCGAACGTGTAGCGGGACCCTGCCGATGATCCGGTCCTGTGTGAAGGGGTCCACGCCGTCGGGCGAGGCGGTCTGCGCGTTGCCGGGGAGCAGCCCGATGCCGCGGAGCTGAACAGCCCGATCGAAGGCCAGGACGAGCTGCACGCTGGACTCGTCCCCCGGCGTCCTCCACACCGTCGTCACGTCGCCGTCGATCAGTTCAGGCGCCTCAGTGATCGGCGGGCTGGCGGTCTCCATCTCCGGCTGGCCGGCGCTGATCGCGGCAGCGCCCGCAAACCTGAGGAGCGCCGGCTCAGGCGCAGGAGAGGACGACGGTGTCGGGGTCGCGCTCGCTGCTGCCCAGATCGACGGCAGCCCCCTCGCCAACAGACCCGACCTCCTGCGCCGAGCGGCCACAGAGATCGGCGCCGTCAAGGACGACGCCACCCCGGACGACGTGATCATCTATGCCGCCGGGCTGGCGGCTGCGGTTGCATGACCCAGACCCGAACGGTCGTGCTCGACAACGAGGCCGTCCAAGCTCTCGCCGACTTCTCGCACCGTAAGCACCGACGGGTCCTCGCGGTCGTGGAGGCGATCGCGGCCCGTAACCTGCGACGAGCGGGGTCGGTTCGGCTGGTCGTCCCGACAGCCGTCCGGGTCGAGGCCGGGTGGGACAGGCGAGCGCCTCGCGCCGCAGCGGTCAATCGGCTGCGAGTCCATGGCGCCCTGCTCGACACCGCCGCGGCCGACCGGGCAGCGCGTGCCTGCTCCGCGCTCGCCATCTCTGTCGCGGACGCCCATGTCGCAGCCGCACTCGACGCCACGAGCGGACCGCACGCCGTACTGACCAGCGACATCGAAGACCTTCGCCGCATCGCCGAGCACCTCGACATCCCGTTGAACATCGTGACGATATGACCCACCCAGGCCAGGGCGCCGACCAGGCATCGCCTTCCGCGTGGAGCCGGAGGCCCTGAGCGCCAGGTCACCGAGGTCAACTGCGTCGAGCGGATGCCCATCTGCCACGCGGTGTGCTGCAAACTGAACTTCGCCCTCACCCCACCCGAGGTCGAGGCCGGCGACGTGAGGTGGGACCTGGGCTTTCCCTACCTGGTCCGCTACGAGGCCTGGCTACTGCACCCACAACGACATGGCCACCGGCCGCCGCGCCGTTCATCGCCAACATCAGCGAGCATGTCGAGAAGGGCCTGGTCGGCTGGCTGTTTGGCGTGTCCGGTCACGATGTCATCATCGTCTCAGGCGATACCAGTGCGGGATCTGTTCGGTCTACCGACGTAGTGGGATCCGCAAGCGATGGTGCGGCTTGGCGGGACAGCGTTAGGCGGTCAGGCGCCGGGGGTGGCGACGGGCAGGTGCTGGCTGGTGGCGGCGGTGGCGAGGCGTTTGTCGTAGGTGACGACGGCGGTGATGTCCTTGTGGAGCAGGAGGGCGGTGGCGAGGTGGATGGCGTCGAGGGAGCGCAGGTGGGGGTCGGGGAGACGGCTGGCGGCTTCGAGGATGGCTCGGGTGAGGGCGAGTTGGCCGATGCGGGTGAGCAGGAGGTCGGCGCGGGACATCTCGGTCGGATCGGCGCGCAGGACCGCGCGGCGGACCTCGACGGTGAGCAACGCGCTGGACACGAGCGGCAGCCCAATCCGCTCAGCGAGGAACTGTTGGAGCGAGACGGTCTCGCGTTCGCGCCAGATGAGCTTCACGAAGGCGGAGGTGTCGAGATAGATCACCAGCGCTCTTCGTCCCGCAACGCTTCGACGATCTCGCTGAGTGGGCGCTTGCCCTCGGGGACCGGAGGCGGGGGCAGCAGGTCGAGGATGCGGCCCGCTGGGGGCTCGTACTCGTCTGCGGCGGCGAGCCGGTCGAGCAGGGAGCCCGGCTCGTCCGCCGGTACGAGGTAGGCGACCAGCGTGCCCCGCTCGGTGACCGCCACGCGCTGGCCGGCCTTCGCCATGCGCACGTAGCGAGATGCGTGCTGCCGCAGCTCACGGATACCGATCGAGATCATGGGCGCAGTGTAGCACCTGTGTGCTACATTTTGTTCCTTCGCCGGACGCCTCAGGGGGTGATGACGTCGGTGGCGGAGTAGCCGAGGATTTTGGGGCCGGCGGTGTCCGGGTCCAAGCCGGTGTGGCCCCAGAGGGCGAGCCAGGGGTCGTCGATTGGGTCGGGGAGGTGGGGGAGTTGGCGGCGGAGGGCCTCGATGCGGCGGTGGCCGAGGGGGGTGGCGGCCCATTTGGCCTCGCCGAGCAGCGCGGTGCGGTTGCCTTGGAGGCCGAGGACGTCGACCTCGCAGGGAGGCCCGGAGGAGGTCCACCAGCGTCCGACGACGAGGTCGTCGGGCAGGAGGTCCGCGGCCACCAGGCGTTGGCAGTGGCTCCTGGCCGCCTCCTCGAAGGTCCAGCCGAGGTGGCCCTGCCATGCGGCGCTGGAGCGGCGGAGCACCGCTCGGCCCTGGCCGGCCTCGACGAGCTGCGCGTCCGCGTACAGCACCGCGAACCAGAACCGCAGGTAGGGTCGGCGATCTCATAGTGGGGGGTCGCTCGTCTTGGAGCCCCCACGGGGGTTGAGCGGCGGACCAGCCGGACGCGGACCAGCGTGTCCAGCGGCTGCTCGATGCGCTGCCCGCCTCCGTCCGGATCTCTCCGTGGCGTGTGCGTCCCCGCCCGACGGCGGCGAGGACCCGCTGGTAGCCTCCCACGTCCGGCAGCTCCTCTTGGAGCATGCTGCGCGCGTCATGCAGCAGCAGCCCCTCGGGCGAGCCCGCGAGGCGCAGGAGGTTCTCGTCGGTGCCGACGTCGGAGTCCCAGGCGAGCAGGTGCAGGGGATAGCCGCCGCAGGCCGCGTACGCCTCGATGAGTGCCTGCGGCTCCAGGCGAGGGAGGAACTCGGCTGCGGCGGGCAGCTCGACGGGGTCCAGGCGCAGCTCCAGCGTGGGCCGCCGGTGCAGCGCGCCCTGGCCGCCGAGCATGCGCTCGACCGTTCCCACCGACGACCCGGTGAGCATGAGCATGAGGCTGGATGTGCTGGTCGCAAGCTCGCGGTCCCATACCGACTGGACGATGCTCGCGAAGCCCGGCGTCGAGGCGGTCAGGTACGTGACCTCGTCGAGCACCACGGCGAGCGGTCGCTGCCTGCCGAGCGCGGCGAGGAACCGCAGCGCGGCCTCCCAGGAGGTGAACCCCCCACCTGCCAACGCGGCCACGCCCGAGCCGAGGTCCCGGCCACCGACTCCGCGAAGCGAGCGAGCTCGACATGGGCCGCCTGCTGGGTGGCGGCGTGGTACACGCGCAGCGCGTCACGAGGCAGGCGGTCGAGCGCGTGGAGCGTCAGGAACGTCTTGCCGACCCGCCGTCGCCCCCACACGACAACGAGCTGCGGCTTCCCCCGGCTCGCCGACTCCCACGCCGATTCGAGCGCGGCGACTTCCCTGCGTCGGTCCAAGAGCGGTTGCACAGGCTGAATGGTACAAGGGCCTTGTACCACACGCTTCTTGTATGAGAGTGCGGCTGCCCGATCGGGCAGTGCGGCTTGCCTCAGCCCATCCCGGCGGTCCTCACCGGCGGGGGCGGGTCGGCATACCATGGAAACCCACCATCGCAACCGCGGGAGCTTGTGCTGCGACGCTGCGAGAAGCCGGGGTCCTCCCAGGAGGCGCGTGCCTCGGCCACGCGCCGCAGGGGAGGACCATACGAGCGAGCGCTGGCGGCGGGCAACGCCCGCATGGCGGCCTGCTGGCGGGCGAGGAGGAGCAGGAGTCAGTAATGGCCGCTGGCGGGACCGCGGCCGAAGTGCCCGGCTGGCCGCGCGCTGTGCACGGGACATGTCACAGACTTCGGGTACGGTGTGGAGGAGCCTTGGGGGTCCCTTGCGGGCGCCTGACACATGCAGCTCGGATCGGTGGATCTGGAGGAGGCGAGCGATGCGAGTAACGCACCCGACGCGCGAAGAGCTGAAGGACCGACGTCGTCGGCTCCTTGAACAGGCCCGGGTGTCGTCAAGCGATGAACTCGCAGCGCGCGCCGAACGTGGGGCGTTGTCCGGTGATGAGTTCTGGCTGTGGGAGGACATCCAGTCCATCGACTTCCTGCTAGGGGAGCAGACGCCTCCCGATGGTGGTGCCTGAGGCCGCACTGGAGGCGGTCGCCCTCGACTTCGCCAACGGGGTCGCCGACCTTCTGCAGCAGACCGTCGCGGACGACCCGCCCATCACCGCCGCCGTTCAAGGGAACCGGGTGGTTGTCGCGGCGTTCAACGAGCAAGGGGATGAGACCAGCATTCCACTGAAAGTGGCGGGTGAAAAGCGTCTCGCACTACGGGTGCGCTATCTGTGCTCGTGGGACTCCTCGGGCGCGTTCTTGGCTATCGCTAAGTCGACGTTCACGGTGTCGCTTCAGGTGTTGACAGAACCGCTGGTGCGTTTCGATTATGATCGGGACCGCCTCTGGGCGGCGTCCCATGTACAGGTCCACGGCGAAAGCAGTGCGCTTGGCTACGCGCTGGCGACCCGGGCGCTGACCAAGCCGCCGAAAACGCAGGTGTTGCATCTGCCGACCGGTGGGAAGCGGTTCCGGCCCTCACTTGAGGACATCCTGGAGTTCGCAATCCATGATCTGGCCGTCGAGGCGAAAGTCGGCTGGCAGCTACGAATCGAAGAGGGCCGCCGCAACTGGCAGCACATTCAGCTCGCTGCCGCAATACGCGACGCAATCCGCTCGGAGCCAGACACCGCGCCCGAGGTACTGCGACAAAAGATTGATGACATCCTCTCCTCTTTGTCCCCAGACGCGACCGGGTAGCGCTGGGAATGGCCTGATGCGTGAGTCGGGCGGACGAGAGCGTGAGTGCTGAGCGCCGGATACGGCGCTCAGCACTCACGCCCCTTGCTGTTCATCTCTGAAGGGCTTCACAGCTGACGGACCTGTGGGGGACCGAGGGGATGGTCTGGCGGACACTGGATGGGCTCGTCTTTGAGCGCATGTATGAGGAAGCGGGGCGTCCCCAGCCCCTGGAACGCGAGAGGAGCGTGACCTTCAGCTGCTGACGCTGGTGCGGCACGTCGGCGTTGCGCGCGCCGGACATCTCGCGGGACCGCTGTTTAGCTGCGGGCGTACCACCGCCTGACGCCTCCTCACCCTCGGTATTTTTTCACAGCGCGCTGTTCTCTCGACTTTCGCAGTTTTGGGGGGCCTGGGGGTCCGGCGGGCGGCGCGGTACGTCCGAGATGCGTGACGTGAGAGGCTGAGTACGAAGGCATCAGCGGTTGACAACAACCGACTCTCAACAGCGACGGTGCCGCTGATGCTTTGCGCACGTGAGCCTACCCGCCACGCTGACCACGCTGTTAACCGCCTTCCAGCCCTGCTTCACCGCTCCCACGTATTGACGGACAGATCAGGGTGGTTGTGTCTTTAGGTTCCCGCGTCCACACAGGAAACCTGGAGGCATCCGGCAGCTGCCTCGCACCACAAGCCAACCTTCCCGCGCCCTCTGTGCGCGCGCGGGAAACTGGCTCGGTGGCTGAGCCGACGGTGGATTCAGCCTAAGTGCAAGTGCCTGTCATTCCTTCGATACGGGCCAGGATGGCCGCGCGGGCCGCGTCGTAGGTCACGCCGCGTGAGTGCAGCATCCTTGCCGCCAGGCCGTCTCGTAGGGCAAGCAGTCCCAGGAGGATGTGCTCGGTGCTGATGGAGTTGTGGCGTAAGCCGAGTGCCTCTCGTAGCGACAGCTCTAGCGCGTGCTTGGAGCGGCGAGTGAAGGGAATGTGCCCGTGGGGCGGTTGGCACGAGCGGCGCCGGCTCGCTCGGGTGCGGTCCAACGCGCCGGGGCCGAAGGCCTCCTCGGTCTGGCGGCGTACCTCGTCGAGGTCGATCCCGATGGCCAAGAGCGCGTCACGGTCCGGATCGCCCGTGGAACGTCCAGACCCCACAATCCTTGCGATCTCGGTATGGATGTCCTCCCGGGAGGCACCGAGGCTGGCAAGCACATGCGCCGCTACCCCGTCGGGGACGCCGTACAGGCCCATCAGCAAGTGCTCCGTCCCGATGTAGTGGTGCCCTCGCATGCGCGCGTCCTCCTGAGCCAGCACAACAACCTGGCGGGCGCGGTCTGTGAAGCGTTCGAACATCCCCGTTACCTCCCCAGCACCCGAACGTGGCGGTGCTTCTTATGCGCTGCTTGCTTACTCACACCGAGCGCGACCGCGACCTCCTGCCAGGACCAACCCTGAGCTCGGGCGTTGGCCACTTGGAGTTCCTCGAGGGACTCCAACAGGGTGCGCAGTGACGCCACAGCCGCCAACCCGATGGCGGGGTCTTTGCTCGACGCCGCCGCCGCTACCTTCGTCGCATCAGCCATGCTGTCAATCTACATTGACGAACGGATCTTGTCAACGGTGGTTGACAAATCGCCGTTCCCTGTTCGGGAAGCAGTGGCCCGCAAATGCAAAGCCCTAGCGGGGCTTCGCCCCGGCCCGACGGGGCGTATGAGACCTGATGCCTTCCCGAACAGGGATTTCGGGGCACATACGCCCCGAAATCCCTGTTCGGGAACCAGGCGCGCGACCTGTCACCACAGCCCGCCAACTCGTGCACCACCTGCAACATGACTCCCGAACTTGTCACGCGCAACAGGGTCTCGCCCCTCCAAGGCATCTAGCCGGTCGCGAAGAGCCAGAGCGCGGCGAGGAAGCCCGCCTGGAACAGGGTGCCCATGGCGGCGCGACCGGACCGCGGGCGGCCCGACTAGGCACCAAGACGACCAGGCTGGCCACAAGGGCGCAGACGGTGGTGACCGTCACAAGGCGGCCGGCAAAGCCGTGTTCTCAGAACGTGTTTGGGATTGTGGTGAGGTGACGCCTCCCACACCTTTGCCTGGTTTGCGTCAGCGTACGGGCATGTCAGCCTCCCCCTCGTCCCACGGCCACGACTTCTCCGACGTGCGCGTCCACACCGACGGCAAGGCGTCTGAGTCGGCGAGGTCCGTGCAGGCCCACGCGTACACGGTGGGCAACGACGTCGTGTTCCAAGGCGGCCAGTACTCGCCCGAGACCGATGCCGGCAAGCGGATGCTCGCCCATGAGCTGACGCATGTGGTCCAGCAGCGGTCCGGGCCCCTGGACGGCACGCCGGCGCCTGGGGGCATCCAGGTGAGCGACCACTCCGACACCTTCGAGCGCGCCGCCGAGCGCAGCGCCGACCAGGTCATGGCGGGCGGCCACGCGGAAGCGGCGGCGCCGGCGCCCGCCAGCGTCCAGCGCCAGGAGGAGGAGCAGGCGGCCCAGCCCGCCTGACGCCGGCCCGGCTCCGCCCGGATCTGCACAGCATCCATGGCGGACGGTCCATGCACGGGTCAGTGCAGGCAACGCGCGTCACCGGTTGCCCGTCGGGGCAGGAAGGGTTTCCCGCAGGCACGCCCGGCGGGACCGTGACTGGATCAGCGATCGGTGGTTTCCTTTCAAGCGCTACGTTTCAGCCCCTGCAGGAGGGATGAATGCCCACCTATCTGTCGCCAGGCGTCTGTTGTCTATGTCGAGGAGATGGAGTCTGGCTCCCGGCCGATCGAGGGGGTGGGCACCGCCGTGGCCGCCTTCGTCGGATTGGCCGCCAAAGGCCCGGTCAACGAGCCCACGCTGGTGTCGAACTGGAGCCAGTTCACCCAGACGTTCGGCGAGTTCGTCGAGGGCTCGTACCTGGCCCACGCGGTCTATGGCTACTTCATGAACGGCGGCGGCAACTGCTACGTCGTCCGCATCGGCGGCAACGGCAACGGCGAGGGGCCGCAGGCGCAGCTGGGCGGCTACCGGTTCAGCGCGCTTGAGCAGGGCCCGGCCGGCAACGGTATCACGGTCGAGGTGGCCGACCCGACTCCCGGCGAGGGCGTGCCCGATGACGCCTTCAAGCTCGTGGTCAAGCAGGACGGCAGGGTCGCGGAGCAGTACGACCCGGTCACCGCAAAGGCGGGTCAACAGAATGTCGTGACGCTCGTCAACCAACAGTCGCGGCTCATCCGCATCGAAGCTGTCCGGACGGGCGGCGCGCTGGCGAAGCCCGCCAAGGGGTCAGTCTCACTCGCTGGCGGCAGCGCGCCCGAGCCGGACCGGTTCGGGCCTGACGACTACGTGGGCGACGTGGCCGAGCGCACCCGCTTCGGGGGGCTTGAGGCCGTCGACCCGATCACGATGGTCTGCGCTCCCGATCTCATGGCCGCCTACCAGCGGGACCTGATCGACCTTGAGGCGTCCAGGCCGTCCAATTGGCGATGATCGCCCACTGCGAGCTGATGGGCGACCGGGTGGCCATCCTCGACCCGCCGCCCGGGCTCAACGCGCAGCAGATCCGCACGTGGCGCGTCGACCAGGCCGCTTACGACTCGAAGTACGCCACGCTCTACTGGCCGTGGGTCAAGGTCTTCGACCCCGCGAAGGGCGAGAACGTCTTCGTCCCGCCCAGTGGCCACGTCGCGGGCATCTGGGGCCGCAACGACGACAGCCGCGGGGTGCACAAGGCGCCGGCGAACGAGGTCGTGCGCGGCGCGATCACGCCGCAGCTGGTGATCACCTCGAAGGAGCAGGAGCTGCTCACCCTCAGGGGATCAACTGCATCCGCGCCTTCCCGGGTCGCGGCATCCGCATCTGGGGCGCCCGGACACTGTCGAGCGACCCGGCCTGGCGCTACCTCAACATCCGCAGGCTGTTCAACTACCTCGAAGAGTCGATCCTGCTCGGCACGCAGTGGGCGGTGTTCGAACCGAACGATCACAGCCTGTGGGCCAGGATCCGCCGCACGATCAGCGCCTTCCTGGTCAATGAATGGCGCAAGGGCGCCCTGTTCGGGCTGACCCCGGACGACGCTTTCTACGTCAAATGCGATGAGGAGACCAATCCGCCGGAGCAGGTCGATGCGGGGATGGTGGTGTGCGAGATCGGCGTCGCCCCGGTCAAGCCGGCCGAGTTTGTGATCTTCCGCCTGTCTCAATTCTCCGGTGGGGCTGTCCTGACCGAATAGGAGGTAAACCGATATGGGACTTCCCGACCTTGACACCTCGGTCGGCTGGTCGTTCGGGTTCGAGTTCGACGGCGTCACCATCAAGCAGATCCAAGAGATCACGGGTCTGAAGATGGAGAGTGACGTCATCGAGCTCAAGCACAACAGGAATGACGGTAAATACGTCAACAAGAAGCTGCCGGGCCGGCCGAAGGCCGGTGAGGTCACGATGACCCGGCCTCACCAATGACAAGAGCTTCCAAGATTGGATCAAGAAGTCGCAGTTCGGTGATATGGCCGGCGCCCGCAAGGGCGGCGCAGTCATTGTCTTCGACTACCAGGGCATACCGCTGATGCGTTACAAGCTCGCGAACTGTTGGCCCAAGAGCCTGGAGATCGGAACCATGAAGGCCGGCGACACGAGCGTGCCCACCGAGAAGCTGACGATCACCCATGAGGGGTGCCAGCCCGAGTGAGACGCGGCACCCCACCGACTGTAGACCCCGCCCCGAACGGGTCGACGCCGCCGCAGCGGGATCGCGAGCGGCACGAGCTGCGCACGGAGTTCGCCTTCGAGCTGCCGCGCGGCTACGTCGACCGCCGCGGTGCCGTCCATCGCCGTGGGGTCATGCGCCTGGCGACCGCCCGTGACGAGCTGGTTCCGCTGGCCGACGACCGGGTGCGCGAGAACCCGCAGTACCTCACCGTCGTCCTGCTCGCCCGGGTCATCACGCAGCTCGGTGATCTCGACGAGGTCCACGCCGGCATCGTCGAGAACTTCTTCGCGTCGGACCTCGCCTTCCTGCAGGACCTCTACCGCCGGATCAACACCGAGGGCCACACCCGAGCCGCGGTCACCTGCCCCGCCTGCAACCACGAGTTCGCGGTCGACGTGGCCGGTGGTCGCCTGGGGGAACGGGGGGAGGCGGGATCGTGATCGTGCCCGCCGGCCGGCTGTACGAGGAGATCGCGTACGTGGCCTATCACTTCCACTGGTCACTCGACGAGATCCTTGACCTCGAGCACCCGGTGCGGCGGCGTTTCGTCGGGGAGATCGGGCAGATCAACCAGCGCATCTCGAACGGCGGGTGAGCCACGATGTGGCCGTTCCGCCGCGCGAGAGCACAGGCGACGCCCCTCCCCGCAGCGGCTGGCGAGTCCCCGGGATGGGACCGGCTGCCCGCCCTCCAACGCGTCACCCCCACGATCGAGCCGCTCCTGAACCCGGCGGCGTTCGAATCCAGCCTCGTCTCCTGGCGGGCGCCAGCGCGCTTCCTCTCCCCGCTGGGGCATCACGTCACCGCAGCGGGTCCCGCAGGCACCGTCGCCGGGCTTGTCAGGCCGGTCGCGCAGCGCGCGGCGGGCCCAGCGATGCCCCTCGCCTCGCCGGCCTGGCGACGTCCTGAGGCGGCCCCCAGGCCGCTCCTGTTGTGGTCAGCGCCAGCGGCACCTCCTGAGGTGCCTGTCGAGCCGGCACACGCCGAGCCTGAGCTGCTCCAACCGATCGACGTCCCGGTCCGCACGCTGCCCGCCGCGGATCCTCCACCGGAGCCGATCGCGCTCAGCCGTGTCGCCGCGCCACTGCCCTTGCCGGTCATCCACCTGCCGCCGGTTGCGTCCCCAATCCGGCGGATGCCCCGCTCCCAAGCGTTGTCTGAGGAGACACCGCCGACCGCGCCGCTGGCCGGTGCCGCCGAGCCATTGCGGATCTCGCCGCCCGAACCAGAGATCCCGGATTCTCCGGGGCACAGCCCGGAGACGACGCCGCCGGTCCAGCGATCAGCCTCCCCGACGCCCGCGCCTGAACCGGCGCCAGCGCCGGCCGCCCGGCCCCGACGCCTCGGGCTCGGCGCGCCGCTCCCCCCGGCGGACCGCCCCCGTGTCCAGCGGTCACAGTCCGGTTCCGACGCGGGTGACAGCGGGCCGGTCGCGGCGTTGGCAGAGCAGATGGGCGCGCCTGAGCCGGTTCGACCTGTGGCGGCGCCCAGTCGCCCCGACCCGCGTCCTGATGAGGCCCCTGGGGTCCAGCGATCACCCGCCCCTGCCGCTCAGCCGAATACTGAGCGGGGCGGCGGGCTGGTGGGGGAGCGCTCGTTCGTTACGGCGCGGGAGCAGCCGGAGCGGAGCGATGAGGCTGGTGGGGCTGTTCAGGGCGCGGTGGGGACCGTGGGCCTGCCGGCGGCGCTGCCACAGGCCGTCGCCCAGCGGGGCGCCGATCATCCAGGGGGCGGCGAGCGACCGGATCGGCTCGGGCATGCAGCCCCCACCCGTAGCCCCGGTGCAGCGCGCCGTCGCCCCAGGGGTCCTTGCCCCGGGGGACGGCACTGCGTCCCTGTTTGGCCAGCACGCGCCGTCCTTTGAGCCTCTTGTGCTGGATCGCGGCGGGATACCGCCGAGATCCAGCACGTATGAGGCCGCCCCGGAGGCTCCAGGTCTCGCTGATCGGCCAGCAGCGGGCCGGCTGGATCCGCTGCCGGGTCCTGCCCCATGAGGACGGCCGGCCGGACTACAGCGACTCGCCGAAGATCATCTCGCTGTCCGCCCGCACAATCGGGGGCACCGCCGCATGCGTCCACACCGAGATCGTCAGCGACGAGATCCTGGGCCTGCCCGAAGGCGTGCCCGGCCAGCGCTTCGCGATCAGCCGCCGGCCGGTCGTGTCCGGCAGGGAGCCGACAACGTTGGAGGTGGCCGCCGGACAGGGCTGGGACGCCTGGACTGAGGTCGCCGACTTCGCCGACAGCGGTCCCGACAGCCGCCACTTCGTGCTCGACACGGTGGCTGGGGAGGTGCAGCTCGGCCCGGCCGTCCGCGAGCCCGACGGCACGCTGCGCCAGTTCGGCGCCGTGCCGCCCACAGGCGCACCCCGCCGCCTGTGCAACTACTGCACAGGCGGCGGGCGGCGCGGCAACGCGGCCGCCGGCGCGGTCAACGTCCTCAAATCGTCGACCCCCTATGTCGACCGGGTCGCCAACCGCCTGCGCGCCGCCGGCGGCGTCGAGGGCGATGACATCGTCAACGCCAAGCTGCGCGGCCCGATCCTCATGCGCACCCGGAATCGCGCGGTCACCCTCGAGGACTACGCGCAGCTCGCCCGCGAGGCAGCGCCGGAGGCCGCCCGCGTCCGCTGCGTCCCCGCGGGTGAGGCGGGCACCGAGGCCGGCGCGGTCCGTGTGCTCGTCGTCCCCGCGGTGGACGGGGAGCAGGGCCGGCTGCGGTTCGAGCAGTTCATCCCGGATGCCGAGACCCTGGCGCGGATCGCGCAGCACCTCGACGAGCGCCGTGATCGGCGCCAGGGTCATCATCGAGCCTCCCATTTACCATGGCGTCACGGTCGTCGCCCGCCTCCGCGCCCGCCCGCGCGGGCGGAAGAACCGGCTGCAAGCGGAGGCGCTCGAGGCGCTCTACTCCTACTTCCACCCGCTGCTCGGCGGCCCCGACCAGGAAGGCTGGCCGTTCGGGCGCCCGGTCCACGTCGGCGAGGTCTACGCGGTCCTGCAACGGCTGCGGGGCACGGAGTTCGTCGGCGAGGCGCTGCTGTTCGCCGCCGACGCCGTCACCGGCAGCCGGGGCTCGGCTGTGCAACGCATCGACCTGGGCCCGCACGCGCTGGTGTTCTCTTTGCTCACCAAGTGCGCATCGAATGACCAGCGGACGCGGAGTTATCCCTGGGCTCGACACCCCGCACCCGACGGGGGCGATGCTGCCGGCGATCTACCAGGAGGACGACCTCGCGCAGGCGGCTGGTCTCGGGCCTGGACGACGTGCTCGCCCCCGTCTTCGCCACGCTCGACTGCCTCGACTCCTACTTCGACTCCTACTTCGACGCCTGGCTCACGCCGCGCGACTTCCTCGACTGGCTCGCCGGCTGGGTGGGCGTCGTCCTCGACGAGAACTGGCCGCTGGAGCGGCAGCGGGCGCTCGTGGGCCAGATGGTCGCCCTCTACGGGCGGCGCGGCACGCTGTGAGGCCTGCGGGAGCTGCTCGCGGTCTGCACGGGCGCCGAGGTTGAGGTGGCCGACAGCGGCGGGACCACCTGGTCGGCGACTCCCGGAAGCCCGCTGCCCGGCTCCGCCACACCGCGGCTCGTCCGTGCGGTTCCAGGCCGGCACTGCGGATCAGGCCCAGATCTCGCGGCTCGTCGCCGGGGCGAAACCCGCTCACGTGCCGCACGTCGTGGAGGTCGGCGCGTGATCGTCTACTGCGGGCGCGTGCGGGTACTCCGGCCAGTCCGGCGACGCCTTCTGCGGATCGTGCGGCGCGCTCCTGGAGCGGCGCGAGGAGCCTGTCGGCGCTGCCGCTGGATCTGCGGCCCGCCGCCTGCCGCCGAGCCGGCCACTCAGCCCTGGCGATCTCGTCTGCGGGCGCTGCGGTGAGGGCAGCGCGCCAGCCCGGCGCTTCTGCCGCCGCTGCGGCGCCCCCCTCGCCGGCGCCGCCGTTGCCCGGATCCGGTGGCGAGAGCGGCTGCGCCGCTTGATCCGCAAGCGGTAGGACCGCCCCGGAAATGTCACTTCCTTCGTCAACCGCGATGACGAGTTGGCCGCCCTGCAGCGCTCGCCGCGTTAGCTACAGCTTTCCGCCGGATCCGGCGGAAAGCTGTAGTCGAACCGCCGCCCCGCCGAGTTGACCCGCGGGTTTCCGTCAGATCCGACGGAAAGCTGTGTACGTGGCCCAAGGATCGCTGGGGGAGTGGCCTGGGGCAGGGGTGGGGCTCTAGGATCTGTCTATGAATCCCCTGCTCGCCGAGATGGGCGACTATCCGTTGGCCGTGTTCCAGGATCTGGCCCGTGCGATGCGGGGCCAGGGCGTGGCGCTGCACGACTTCTCGATCGGCGACCCTGTCGAGCCCACCCCGCTGTTCGTGCGGCGGGCGCTGGCCGACGCGATCCCCGAGGTCAGCCAGTACCCGACGGCCGCGGGGCTGCCGCGGCTGCGCCAGTCGATCGCCCGGTGGGTGGCGCGCCGCTTCGGGGTCGAGGTGAACCCCGACCTGCACGTGCTGCCCACGGCGGGCAGCAAGGAGGCGGTGTTCCACCTGCCGCTGGGGATCCTCGATCCGTCCGGTCCGCGCCGCGCGGTGGTGTGGGGCGATCCCGGCTATCCCGTGTACGAGCGCGGGCAGCGCTTCGCGGGTGGGACCAGCGACCCGGTGACGCTCACCCACGAGGGTGGCTGGCGGCTGGAGCTGGGCGATCTCGACCCAGCCCGGCTCGACGGCGCCTGCCTCGCCTGGCTCAACTACCCCCACAATCCCACCGGCGCCTCGGTCGACCTCGCGTTCTACCGGCGGGCGCTGGCCACCGCCCGCCAGCGCGGCGTCGTGCTTGCGAGCGACGAGTGCTACTGCGACGTCTACCCCGAGGACGGCCCGCCACCGCCCTCGCTGCTGCAGGCCGCAGGCGGGGACCTGACCGGCCTGGTCGTGGCGTTCAGCCTGTCGAAGCGGTCGGGGATGACCGGATACCGCTGCGGCGCGCTGGTCGGGGACCCCCAGCTGATCGCGGCCCAGCGGGTCCTGCGGCCGAACATCGGCACGGCCTCGCCGGAGTTCGTCCAGTGGGCGGCCGTCGCGGCCTGGGACGACGACGTCCACGCCGCCGAGCGCCGCGCGATCTTCGACGCGAAACGGCAGGTGCTGCTCGACTTCTTCGACGAGGCCGGGATCGCCGTGTCGGGCAGCGACGCGACGTTCTACCTGTGGATCGCCGCTCCTGGCGGGGACGACGACGCGTACGCCCAGGCGCTGCTGCGCCAGCGGGTGATCGTCTCGCCCGGGCGCGCGTTCGGGCCCGGGGGCGCGGGCTGGGTCCGCCTCGCGCTGGTGCCCAGCGTGGAGGGCTGCAAGGACGCGGTCGCGATCTGGCGTGACGCGATCGCGTCGGGGAGCGTGCCCGGCCATGAGTGAGCGGCTCGCCCGGATGATCGACGCCGCGTACGCGGGCGGCGACTGGGAAGGGGCCCGCCAGGCGGTCGAGGAGGCGCTGGACCTGCTCGACCGGGGCGAAGCCCGCGTCGCCGAGAAGGTGGACGGCGAGTGGGTCGTTCACGAGTGGCTCAAGCGGGCGATCCTGCTCAGCTTCCGCCAGCGCGGGATGTCCACGGTGACGCTCGGCCCGTACGAGTACCACGACAAGGTGCCGCTGAAGACCGGCTATGCCCAGGCCGGCGTGCGCGTCGTGCCGCCGGCGGTCGTCCGCCACGGCGCGTTCATCGAGCGGGGCGCCGTGCTGATGCCCAGCTACGTCAACATCGGCGCGCGGGTCGGATCTGCAACGATGGTCGACACCTGGGCCACCGTCGGGTCGTGCGCGCAGATCGGACGCAACGTCCACCTGTCCGGCGGGGTCGGGATCGGCGGCGTGCTCGAGCCGCCGAACGCCCGCCCCGTGATCGTCGAGGACGACGCCTTCATCGGCTCGCGCTGCATCGTCGTCGAAGGCGTGGTCGTCGAGGAGGGCGCGGTCCTCGGCGCGCTCACCGTGCTGACCGCGAGCACCCGCATCATCGACGTGACCGGCGAGCGGCCCGTCGAGCACCGGGGGCGCGTGCCTGCCCGCTCGGTCGTGATCCCCGGCGGCCGGCCCAAGAAGTTCCCTGCGGGGACCTACACCGTGCCGTGCGCGCTGATCATCGGCCAGCGCTCCGCCGCGACGGACAGGAAGGTGTCGCTGAACGAGGCCCTGCGTGAGCACGACGTCCCGACCTGAGCTGACACAGCTGCTGCTCGACCTGCTCGCGCTGCCGTGCGTGACCGGCGAGGAGGGGCCGATCGCCGACTGGCTCATCGCGCGGTATCACGACGAGCCAGTGCTGCGCGTCGGGCAGTCGGTGGTCGTGGGGCACAGCCGGGGTGACCGCCCGACCGTGCTGCTCGTCGGCCATCTCGACGTCGTCCCGCCGACCGCGCACGACCGCCTGCCGCGGCGCGACGGCCAGCGGATCGTCGGGCGTGGGGCCAGCGATATGAAAGCCGGTCTCGCGGTGGCGATGTCGTGCTTCGACGACCCCAGGCTGCGGGCCGGCCCCTACGCGCTGCTGCTCGTGGCCTACGCGGGGGAGGAGGGCCCCCATGAGGCCAACGAGCTGGGCGCCGTCCTGGCCGCCGACCCGCGACTGCGCGCCGCCGCGTTGGCGATCGTGCTCGAGCCCACCGACCTCACCGTCCAACTCGGCTGCCTGGGCGCTCTGCACGCGCGGGTGACGTTCTCCGGGCGGTCAGCGCACTCCGCACGGCCATGGGAGGGTGAGAACGCGCTGACGAAAGCGGGGCGGTTCCTGGCCGAGCTGCACGAGCTGCCTCCCCGGGACGTGATCGTCGACGGCCTGGTGTACCGGGAGGTCCTCAGCGCCACCCGGGCGAGCACGGGAGGCAACGCCCGCAACGTCGTGCCGGACCGGTTCACCATCAACCTCAACTTCAGGTTCGCCCCGAACCGAACGCTGGAGCAGGCCGAAGACCGCGTGGTTGAGCTGGTCGGCGGCGCAGCCGCGGTGGAGGTCGTCGATCGCGCGCCGCCTTGCCCGCCCTCGCGGGACGCGCCGCTGGTCGCGCGTTTCCTCGACGTCGTGGGCGCCCCGGTCGAGGCGAAACAGGCCTGGACCGATGTGGCCAGGCTGTCCGCGGCCGGGATTCCCGCGCTCAATTACGGCCCAGGCCTGACCGCGCAGGCGCACCAGGCGGGCGAGTACGTCCCGGAAGGCAACCTCGTCGTCGCCCGATCGGCCATTGGCCGGTTCCTGGCTGACGGCGGTAAGGTGCGGCAAAAGCGCCACCGGGAGGTTCCCCATGAGTGAGAGCGACGAGCAGCTCGACACCGGCAGCCTGGACACGGAGGCGTTCCGCGCCTTCGCCGAACGTGGAAGCGAGTCGTCCCGCAAGGCGGCGGGCATGCCCTTCCGGCTCGTCACCCTGGGTGTGGGTCTGGCGGCCCTCGTCGCGATCGTCCTGCTGCTCCTGCGCATGTAGACCCACCCAGCGGAAACTCCGCGCGCCACCGCCCCACCCCGTTCATGACTCGTCGGGCCGGGGCGAAATTTCGTTAGGCTGGCGGGGTGTGGCGACGGGTTCTGTGGGCCAGTGTGGTGCTCATGATGCTCGTGGTCGCCGTCCTCGGCGGGATCGGCTGGTACTACGCGGGGCAGATCCTGGCGCCCGGTCAGGGCGGTCGCGCAAGGGCGGCCATCACTGTCCAGGCGGTCGGAGACGGCACGGTCACGCTCGACCGGACGGCTGACACGCTGCAGCCGGGCTGGTACGGGCTGCGGTTCTCAGACAGCGGGTTCGCGCAGGTGGGCGCGATCATCGATGAGGGCGCGGCAGCGGTGACGCGCGTCCTGTTCTCGGCGGGCGGCGGCAGTCCGCGGCCGGGCGACGTGGTCGTGATCGAAAGCGCCTTCTACCCGCCCGAGCCGGACATGGCGTTGGAGGAGGTGCTGCTCGACGGCGAGCTGGGCGCGTTTCCCGCGTATGTCGACAGGCGGGAGGGCGACCGCTGGGCGATCCTCGTGCACGGGCGTGGCGGCACCCGCCGGGAGGGCTTCCGGATGCGGCAGGTGCTGCATGACCTGGGGATCTCGTCGATCGCGGTCACGTACCGCAACGACGAGGGCGCCCCGCCCAGCCCGAACGGGCTCTACGCCCTGGGGGCGACCGAGTGGCGGGACGTCGTGCCCGCCGTGCGCTACGCCCTGGACCAGGGCGCGCGTGAGCTCGTGCTCGTCGGCTTCTCGATGGGCGGGCAGATCGTGGCGCAGCTCCTGCACCAGGCAGCGGAGGCCGACCGCGTCGGCGCGGTGATCCTCGACGCGCCGGTCCTGGACTGGCGGCCGGTGCTGCGCAGGGCGGGGGAGGACCGCGGGCTGCCCGGCTTCCTCACCGACCTCGCGATGGCCGTCGCCCAGGTGCGTGTGGGCATCTCCTTCGCCGCCCTGGACCAGGTGGCCCGCGCCGACGAGTTCGACGTGCCGATCCTGGTGTTTCACGGGACCTCGGACTCGTCCGTGCCGATAGCGACGAGTGAGGCGTTCGCCGCCGCCCAACCTGATGCGGTCAGGCTCGTGGCGGTTTCGGGGGCCGAGCACGTCAGGTCGTGGAACGTCGACCCCGACGGCTATTCACGAGCAGTGGCGGAGTTCCTCAGCGCGTCGGGCGGGCAGCGGCGACCTGGCTCATGACCCCACTCGCAGCGGACGCCCGCATGGGTTAATATGCATGAAATGCAGCGTTTGATCATTGATGGGATGAACGTGATCGGCTCTCGTCCCGATGGCTGGTGGCGGGACCGGGACGGCGCCGTGCGCCGGCTGGTCCAGGGTCTGGGCCGCCACGCGGAGGCGACCGGCGCGCGGATCACGGTCGTGCTCGATGGCCGCCCGCCGCCGGATCTGCCCGAGGGCGTCCACGGCGCGGTGACGGTCAGCTACGCAACGCGGAGAGGCCGCGACGCCGCCGACGATCGCATCGTCGAACTCGTCGAGGCCGACCCCGACCCGGCGACGTTGGAGGTCGTCACAGCGGATGGGCGCTTGCGCGAACGGGTCGTCCGGCTGGGGGCGGCGGTGTCCGGCCCACGTGCCCTGTTGGCCTGTATACCCCCGCAAAGGTGAGGGACATCGCGGGGGGGCCGATGCTCGGCGTACTAGCCAAAACGGCGCGGATCATTCCTAGTCCGTCCTTACTAGCTCTTTTGAGCGGTGTTCAGTTTAGGCATTGCGGGTGAGGGAGTGAATGCGCACGGTGATGCGCACCGGCGCCCCTGAGCATGCGCGCCGGGTGGGAAGGAAGGGGCAGTCCGTTGCGGACGATGACGTTGGACCGCGCGCAGGTGCTGCATCTGAAGGCTGGTGGCATCCGACCTGGGGACGAGGTGGTCTATCTCCTCTACGGCGTCGACGGCGCCTCGCATCCGGTGGCGACCCGGGCCGAGGAGGTCTCCTACAGCAGGCGGGGCACGTGGATCACGCTCTTCGGCGAGGACGGCCCCCGGCGCCTGCCGGTCACCCACCCCGTAGTCGTGGTGCGCGGCCTGGCATAGAAGCGGGCAGGACTCGAACGTCCGTTGATTACGGGGAGCCGCGGGCCGGAGTCGACTGGCCCGCCGTGTGCTGTGCGTCCGCGCTCACCGCCCAGGGACCTACAGCTGGGATGAAAATAGGCCAAAGGAGCGAACTGCAACATAGCCGCAGCGCCGCTGCGCTCGGCTGCGGCCATTTTCATGCGCCCACGGGTGGGCCGCAAGGCCCATGGGATGCTTTCCGTCAGATGCAGGCTGTTGCAAAATCACGGCGCGTGGCTGTGAGCGCAGCCAACCGTCGAGGGTCCTGTAGGCGCCCCTGGTCAGCCGCACTGCAGTTTTCCTCCGCATCCGGAGGAAAGTCGTAGGTCAGGCTCGCGCGATCAAGCTTGAGGCGCAGCTTTCCTTCGCATCCGGAGGAAAGCTGTATCTCTGGCTCGAGCACCCCCGACCGGCGGCCCCGCGAGATTTTGCAACAGCCTCGATGCGACGGAACGCTGTAGCCGAACCGCCGCCTCGCCCAGTTGACCTACGGTTTTCCGTCAGATCGATGAGAAAGCTGTAGGTCGCTGGCCGGGGACCACGAGGCTGTTCTCATCCTGGTGCGGCCCGAAACCGGGTCGGTCATGCCCAGTCGGGGCATTGGCGGGCATCTGCCGGCGGCGCTGGCACTCTGGAGAGCCGGTCGTCATAGATGGGAGACTGCATGGCAGGCACGGTGAGTGCGGACGCCGCGGTTGGGTACGGCACGCCGGCTGGGCGGTGGGTGCTGGCCGCCACGGTGCTCGGCTCGGGCATGGCGCTGCTCGACGCCACCGTCGTGAACGTGGCGCTGCCGGTGATCGGCACCGAGCTGGACGCCGACATCGCGGGGCTGCAGTGGACCCTCAACGGCTACCTGCTCACGCTGGCCGCGCTGATCCTGCTCGGCGGGGCGCTGGGTGACCGGTATGGCCGCCGGAGGGTCTTCGTCGTCGGGATCGTGTGGTTCGCGGTCGCGTCGCTGCTGTGCGGGCTGGCGCCGAACGTCGGTGTGCTGGTCGCCGCGCGGGCGCTGCAGGGCGTCGGCGGGGCGCTGCTCACGCCGGGCAGCCTGGCGATCATCCAAACGTCGTTCGCCCCCAAGGACCGGTCACGCGCGATCGGGGCCTGGTCGGCGCTGGGCGGCATCGCGGGCGCGATCGGCCCCCTGCTGGGAGGCCTGCTCATCGACGCGGTGTCGTGGCGGGCGATCTTCCTGGTGAACCTGCCGCTGGCCGCGGTCGTCGTGGCGGTGGCGGTGCGCCACGTGCCCGAGTCCCGCGACGCGAGCGTCGCCGGGCGGCCTCTGGACATCGCGGGCGCCGTGCTCGCGGCCCTCGGACTGGCCGGGGTCACCTACACGTTGATCGAGGCCCCGCAGCGCGGCTGGTCCGCCCCTGTCATCCTGCTCGCCGCCGCTGTCGGACTGGCCGGTCTGGGCGGGTTCGTGGCGGTGGAGAGGCGCGGTGCGCATCCCATGCTGCCCCTCGATATCTTCTGCAGCCGGCAGTTCGCCGCCGCGAACGCGGTGACGTTCGCCGTCTACGGGGCCTTGGGCGCGACGTTCTTCCTGCTCGTCGTGGCGCTCCAGCAGGTCGTGGGCTACAGCCCCCTGCAGGCGGGCGCGGCCACGCTGCCGGTGACCGTGCTGATGATGACGCTGTCGGCGCGCGCGGGGCAGCTCGCGCAGCGGATCGGGCCTCGGGTTCCTATGACCGTCGGGCCGCTGCTGCTGGCCGGCGGGCTGCTGTTGATGAGCAGGATCGGGGCCGGCAGCGCGTACCTGCCCGGCGTGCTGCCGGCGCTGTCGCTGTTCGGGCTGGGCCTTGCCACCACGGTCGCGCCGCTGACCGCGACGGTGATGGCAGCGGCTGACGTCGAGCACGCGGGCATCGCGTCGGGGGTGAACAACGCCGTCGCCCGGGCGGCGGGGCTGATCGCCGTCGCGGTCGTCCCGGTGCTGGCGGGGCTGACCGGCGCGGCCTACCAGAACCCGCAGGCGTTTGCGGCCGGGTTCCGCATGGCCATGCTGATCACCGCCGGGTTGGCGATGGCAGGTGCGGCGATCGCCTGGCTGACGATCCGCAGCGACCTGGCTGGCCATGCGGAGATCCAGGCGACGCACCGCCCGTGGCGTCACTGCGCCCTCGACGGCCCACCACTGCGCTCCACCCAGAACCTGTGAAGGAGGAGCAGCCGACCGACGACCCATGGTCGGGTGGGGCGGTGGCGCGCGGAGTTGGACTGGACCCGACGGCGCGCAGGTCCCCGGCGCCGACGCAGTGGAGCGCTGCCACCAATAGAGGTCTCGGAGCCTGGAAGTCGTTGCGCGTGAGTCAAGTTTCCCGGATCGGGTTGCACGCGTCGCGGGTCGCGTCGGGGGAGGTTTTGTGCTGGATCGCGGCGGAATACCGCCGCGATCCAGCACAAAACCGCAGTTAACTCCGCGCGCGACCGCCCCACCCGTCCATCACCCGTCGGGCTGGGCGCAGCCCCGTTAGCCGTCATGGCGAAGTCCGAGCTGTCCAGTCGGAGTGAAAGGTGCCATCCCGGTCGACTCGCTGGTAGGTGTGGGCGCCGAACAGGTCGCGCTGGGCCTGGATGAGGTTCGCCGGCAGCCGCTCGCGGCGGTAGCCGTCGTACCAGGCCAGGGCCGAGGAGAACGCGGGCACCGGCACGCCGGCGCGCACCGCCCCGGCCACGACGCGGCGCCAGCCGTCGCCGGCCCGTCCCATCGCCTCTGTGAAGTAAGGGGCCAGAACGAGGTTGGTCGGCGGCCGGTCGGTGTCATAGGCCTCGCGGATGCGGTCGAGGAAACGGGCCCGGATGATGCAGCCGCCTCGCCAGATAGTCGCGAGATGCCCTAGGCGCAGCCGCCATCCGAACGCGTCGCTCGCGCGGCGGAGCTGGTCGAAGCCCTGCGCGTACGCAACGACCTTCGAGGCGTAGAGCGCGTCGCGCACATCGTCGACGCGCAGGCCGGCACCCGCCCCTGACGGGCCCGGCAGCGCCGTCGCCGCCGCCCGTCGCTCATCGACCAGCGCGGACAGAAAGCGAGCGAACACCGCTTCGGTGATCGCGGTGACAGGCGCGCCGAGCTCAAGCGCGGAGTGCGCCGTCAACCGCCCGGTCCCCTTCTGCCCCGCCGCGTCGAGCACCTTGTCGAGCAGCCAACCATCGCCGAGGTCGTCGCGGCGCGCCAGCACCGTGGCGGTGATCTCGATGAGGAACGAGTCGAGGTCGCCGGAGTTCCACTCGGCGAACACGCGCCGCAGCTCGGGAGGCTCGAGGCCGAGCCCGGTGCGCAGCAGGTCGTACGCCTCGGCGATCAGCTGCATGTCGGCATACTCGATGCCGTTGTGCACCATCTTCACGTAGTGGCCCGCGCCGCCGTCGCCGATGTAGGCGCAGCACGGGACGCCGTCGACCGAGGCGGCGATCGCGGTCAGGACGGGCTCGACCAGCTCGTACGCCTCCGGCCTGCCGCCTGGCATGAGGCTCGGGCCGTGCAGCGCTCCCTCCTCGCCGCCGGACACGCCGGTCCCGAGGTACCAGACGCCGTCGGCCGCCAGCTGGGCCAGCCGCCGCTCGGTGTCGCGGAAGTCCGAGTTACCCCCGTCTATCACGAGATCGCCCGCGCGCAGGTGTGGCCGCAGAGCCGCCAGGACCTCATCGACCGGCTCACCAGCCTTCACCATCATCATGACCACCCGCGGGGGCGCGAGCGCGGCGACGAGCTCCTTCAGCGTGCGAGCACCGACGAACGACCCCTCGTGGCCGTGCTCGGCGACAAAGCGCTCCGTCCGCTGCGCCGTCCGGTTGTGCACCGCGACGACGAACCCGTGGCGCGCGATGTTGCGCGCGAGGTTCTGGCCCATTGTGGCCAGCCCAGTGAGCCCGAACCGGAGTTCGCCGCCGCGGGCCAGGGGAGTGGCTGGCATCATTCGCACCTCCTGCCGAGGGACTCAGCCCGGCACATTGTCATTCGTCTCGCGGGGCTGGGGTGGTTTCGAGCAGGACTGGCCCGTCCGGGTGTGGTTGCGGGGGGCGGTAGGTGCGCAGTGCCTGAACTGTGGCCTCGACGTCGGGGGCCACCTGCCACAGCCGCGCGAGGCTGGGATCAGCGAACCGCCAGGTGACCATGCGCTGGAGCATGGCCAGCAGCGGGTCCCAAAAGCCGGCGTCGTCGACGATCACAATCGCCCGGGAGTGATAGCCGAGCCGCTTCAGCGTGATGATCTCGACAAGCTCCTCAAGCGTCCCAATCCCACCGGGCAGCACGACGAACGCGTCGCTGCGCTCGTCCATGATCTGCTTGCGCTCGCGCATCGTGTCGGTGTGGATCAGCTCGGTCACGCTGTGGAGCACGATGCCGTCCGTGGCCAGCAGGTGGGGGATCACCCCGGTGACATGTCCACCCCCGGCCAGCGCCGCGCGGGCGACCTCGCCCATCAGCCCGGTGGCGCCCCCACCGTAGACGAGGCGCCATCCCTGCATGGCGATCGCGCGCCCAAGCTCGGCGGCCACCCTGCGGTGCGCCTCGCTGACGGCCTCGCTGGAGGCGGCGTAGACGCATACGGCGCCGATCGGCGTCATCCGTTGAGTCGCTCCATCACCAGCCATTATTCCCCGGCGGACCCGCCAGCGCGCAGAATACGGATCATGAGGGCGACGTCGGCGCGCTGGGGGCTCGACCGGGCTGAGTTCGTCACCACCGGCCTGGCGGCCGTGGTGTCGTCATCCCTGTACGTCGCCTACCACGCGCCGTACCTGGCGCGGGGGGTGGTCGGGGACTGTCTCGGGTTCTCTGCGCTGCTTGTCCCACTGGTCGCGCGACGCAGGCGGGCCCGACACGAGGCGCTCGTGTGCCTGGCCGGCATCGGGCTCGTGCATCTGCTCGGCTGGGACTGGCCGCCGCGGTACCCGTCGTGGCTGTGGTGGACGGTGTTCGGCGCCGGCCTGATCAGCTACCTCGCGGCGCGCCGGGCCACGCTGGAGGGCGTGACCCGCGACGCGCACAAACCCGATCCGGGAAACTGAACAGAGGTGAGTGATGGAGTTTGTGGTCCTGCAGCACGCTGAGCGCCTGCCTGCCGGCGTGCTCGGCACGGTGTTGGAGCAGCGGCGGCGACCTGTGCGGACCGTCCGTCTGTGGGAGGGTGACCCTGTGCCCGCCTTTCGTGCTGAGGCTATCCGGGGACTGGTCGTTTTGGGCGACCTGAGCAGCTCTGGGACAGCGAGCGCGACGCGCGAGGCCGAGCGGGCGCTGATCGGCGCGTGCGTCGAGGCCGGGGTGCCGGTGCTCGGCATCTGCCTGGGAGCGCGGCTGCTGGCGGAGGCCGCTGGCGGGGGTCGCGCACCGGGAGGTGGCGTGACGGGCTACGTGCCCGTCACCCGGACACCGGACGGCGTGGACGACCCGATGTTCGCGCCCTATCCGGACGGGATGGCCGCGCTGTGCTTGGACGGCGACGCGCTTATGCCGGCGGGCGGCGCGGTCGTGCTTGCACACTGCGCCGGCGGGACGGTCGCGGCGTTCCGGGTCGGCCAGGCCGCGTACGGCGTCGGCTTCCACCCAGAGCTGGATGCGGATGCGATCGCCGCGCTGGTCGGGCAGGTCGACCTGCCC
>JBOGEA010000004.1:0-47832 GCA_050743205.1 Egibacteraceae bacterium
GGGTCTTGGTCAGGCTGCTTGAGCCGTGTGCCGCGATGAGTGGCACGCACGGTTCTGAGGGGGCTCCGGCGCAGCAATGCGCCGGAGCTACCCGGCCGGGTGTCCGGGATCGAGCGCCTCGAGCGTTCGAACGAGCGCCGGGTCATACAGCTCGATCGGGGCGCCCTTGCGTCTCGCGGTTCGCGGCGACCTCACCTGGGCGACCACGGCGGGCCATACCCCTGCCGCCTCCGGCTTTCCCTGGAACCGCGCCAGCGCGGTGAGCAGTGCGTCGACCGCCTGCTCCACCAGCGTCGTCTCGTCGAACGCGAAGAACGCAAGACGGAGCCGCTGAGGGGCGACCAGCTCTTCGGCGAGCACGTCAGGCATCTTGAGTTCCTCCTCGAGCAGGCGCAGCCTGCTCCTCACCGTGGTCTGCCCAGGAAGGGGCCGTGGAGGCTGCGCTCGGCCTCGGTCACGTCCTGACGCAGCAGCGCTCTCGGCCATGTGGATGGCATCACCCGCACGGGCTCGGTCGTGCGCAAGACCGCCTCGGCCGTCTGATCGGCCTCAGCCTCGGCGGCACTGTTGGCCCCGCTCGGGCCATCGGCCTGGACGACGTGTGTCAGCTCGTGCGCGAGCAGGCGGCGGCCCTCGGCGTGGTCCGGCGCATACTGGCCAGCCCCGAAGACGATGTCCGTTCCGACGGTGTACGCTCGCGCGCCGAGCACCCGCGCAGACTCGGCCGCCCGCTCGCCAGTGTGAACCTCACCCGGCAGAAGTCGTGCTGGAACCGGCGGTCCATGGATCACACCAACCGGACCGCCCCATTGAGCAGGCGACGCGTATGTTGCCGTTGGGAGAGTGATATGCCGCTGCCGAGCTGTGGAGTGCTGATTGGGACGCTTGATCGCCCTCGAGCGAGACGATCCGAACATTTCGGTCCTCGTACAACGGGAAGATGTACACCACGCTCCGGCGGGGGCAGTAGACGTGTGGACGTTTCGACGCCTGCGGGGGTATAGGTGCAGTACCGCGTCGTTCGCGGGCTCGGCTGCACGCTGATCACACCAATCTCCAGACTGGAGCCGGGCTGGCATCTGCTCCAGTCAAACCCCACTTCGGGGGCCATCGATTACGTGAGAAGCCCCCTCCTGAACGTTCGGCTGTGCGGCATTCATCTTGAGGCGCCGTTGTCCGAGTGGACGCCCAGCACGGGACAATGCCTTAACGGGACAATGCCTTAAATGAGCTTGAGGCTCAGCTCGTCGGCAGCAGACGAGCGTTCGTATGCGGAGCGCCGTTCAGGGATGGCGGCCTCGGCGTGCATGACATTCACATGAACCAGGGAGATCCTCCTGGACAATTCAACGCTTGGATGGGATCTGGCAGGACGGGGGAACGATCATCGAGCGGCGGACGGGGAGTTGGTCGCAGTGATCACCCAGTTCGGCACGCAGTCTCTCGACACCGATGACAACGGCAGCCGAGATGACGGTCGCCATGCGGCGTGCAGGGGGTCGGGTCGGGGCGGGCCAGGTCGGGTTGGGGGTGAGGCCGTGACGGTCGAGGTGGGCGGCGATTTCGCCGACCCGCATGGGCAGGGCTGGGTCGTCGGGGACGTCATCGAAATAGGCGAGGCTTCGCATGACGGTGCTGACGGCCTGCTCGGGCGACGCGGGTTGGTAGCGTTCGACGAACAGGGCAAGCCCTCTTCGACGCACCGGTGCGCGTGCAGCAGCCACGGCTTCAGGTCGGTGCACGATGACGTGGAGTTTGGTGGCTGCCAGATCGCCAATGCCGGCCACCGTGATGCCTTCGACCTTCGAGGGTTCGATGACCCGCTGATCGGCTACGTCTGCAGAGCGTCGAGATCGACGGGCGTGGCCAGGAAGAAGTCCCAGATCATGGCTCACGCGATGGCGTTAACGGAATAGGCCTCCCTCTGGCGGGCACGACGTCGCGGAACTGGACGGGCAGCAGCGCGCGCAGCCACCCCGGCAGCGTCACCGCCGCGTTCCCGCGAGCACATGACCGAGGGCGGCTCGGCGCGGGTCGAGGCCGCGGCCGCGCGCGGCCTGATCGATGTCCGCCGGTGCCACGTTCGCCGCCATCCACGCGATCGCCTGCGCGTCGTCGCTGCGGAGGACACGGTTGGCGATGAACCAGCCGTCTCGGGCGGTGTCGAGCTGGTCGAGGTCGACGTTCCAGAACAGGTGGCCGAGCCGCTTGGGCACCCGGCGCTCGCGCGGCTGGCCGCTCGGTGTGGGCAGCACGCACCGACCCACCTCAGACGCCACCGCTCTCCATGGCGCCGAGCCCCAGCGGACCGTCCACACGTCCACGTCTCGGGCGCGCCCCTGGGCGACCCGCTGCGTGCGGCGTTCGATGCAGCCGGATGCGGCGAGCACCCGCAGGGCGCGGCCCGCGGTGGTCGGGCTCACCCCCGCGGCCCGGGCGACGGCGCGCGCTGAGGACAGACCGAACGGTCGGCGGGACAGGGCGGCGAAGACGAACACCTGCTCCCTGGACAACCCCTGAATCGTCGGGGCGTATCCCCACTGCTGTCGTAGGGACTCGACCGCATCGGCGTCGAAGCGCAGACGTCCCCGAGGATCGACAGAGCAGGCGACCGAACCCGCTCGGACAGCACGATGCACACGAGGCACGGTGGTGCCCAGGAGCCGGGCGACGTCAGTGGTCGTCAAGTCGCTGTCCATATCGTTATGGTACCCGCCGGGCGCTCAGCGGCGGGGTGGGGAGGCGTTAGGTGTGTATCTGGGCGAGCGCGGGCACGTTGGGGTAATCGTGCTCCCCTGAGTCCTTGCCCGGGGCGGTGCGCAGGACCCGAACGGCGTACTGGACGACCTGGCCTGTGGAGGCGAGCGGGAAGGCGAGAAAGAGGGCTGGGGGTGTCGAGCTTGGACAGTCGAACCCCCCGCCGGGCCGGTCGGTTGCGCCGAGGACGTCGATGACGGTGGCGTGTTCCCGTCTATTCGGGCTATTCGGGTCGGGCTATTCGGGTCAGGAGGAGGCGGTTGCGTCCGCGATCGGGCGCATCGCCGGCAGATCCCGACAGCGCGGCTCGCCCTCCGCCAACAGAGAACATCAGGTGGATTGGGACGTTCGAGCGTTTAGTGGGCTGCGGGTCGTCAAGCGCTCGCCGCGGATGAGGTCGCGTAAGCCGTGACCGTGTTGCGAAAGGCCTTGGAGCTGTGGCGAGGACCGCCGCTGGCGGACTTCTCTTCACCGTATCGAGGACCCCCGCTGGCGGATTCGCCCTCGCCCTCATGGAGCCGCAGCGAGGTCGCCCGTCTGGAAGAACCGCGGTTAAACCTGATGCTCGCGCTGTGACGGAGCGGGCGGCAGGCCGAAGCCCTGCCGGCATACCAGACGATCCGCTCCCGTCCCGTCAAGGAGTTGAGGATCGCGCCTGGGGTCGCGCCGCGGCGCATGGAGGAGGACATCCTCCTTCAGCGACCAGAGCTGGAGTGGCCTCGCCGAGACTTCCGAGCCGTCTCAGCCCGGCGAGGCGTCCTCCTTGATGACGCGGGTTGCCCTCGCGCTCTCCTGATCCATGCCGCGCCTCGCCATGCTCCTCACCCGTGCCGGCTGTCGAGCCACCGGCTGCGGAGGATCCATCGTGGATCAGCGGGCCGCCACCGTGTCGCTCACCGGCCGGGGCGCCTCGGTCGGGGCGGCCGGGGCGGGCGGGGTGGCGTAGCGATCGACTAGGGTCGGCACCGATGTGGGGTCGAGCATCCGGTGGAACATCGCCAGCACGGAGGCGATGCCCGCCACCGCTGCTGCTTTGAGGGCTGGAACCGCGAGGTTCAACACCGGCGCGGCGATCAGCACCGCCAGAAACGCCTGCAGGAATGTCCGCGCCGCCCGAATCAGCACTGATCGCACCATAGGCGAGTTGAATAGCTTATTCATCCCCTTACCTTTTGCCGCCAGCCTGTAGTAATAAATGAGAGCGTCGCCGGAGCGCCGCTGATACAGATCTGGTAGTTCATGGCACCCCCGATCGACTAGTCTGGGTATCCGGCGTCGGCACACGTGAGAAGTGACGGGGGCGAGGCATGGCCGAGATCGACGACAAATTCGCTGCGTTGGGGGGAGCGGGGGGAGTCCTGGGCAACCCCGTCGGCGCGGAGTTCCCGACCGCTGACGGGTTGGGCAGGGCCCGCCGGTACGAGCGTGGGGCGATCTACTGGACCCCGGCGACCGGCGCCCACGAGATGCATGGCGCGATCTGGAGCAAGTGGTCGCAGCTGGGCATCCCGCTCCTGGGCTATCCGCTGACCGACGAGACCGCCACCCCTGACGGGGTCGGCCGCTACAACCATTTTCAGCGCGGGTCGATCTACTGGACCCCGGCGACCGGCGCTTGGGAGGTCCACGGGGCGATCAGAAACCGGTGGGAGCAGCTTGAGTGGGAGCGGGGCCCGCTCGGCTACCCGGTCAGCGACGAGATGGACATCTTCCCCCAAGATCCCCAACTCGGTCGGGTCAGCAGATTTCAGGGCGGCCAGGTGTGCTGGGACTCGGGTCGGGGCGCCTATGAGGTCTGGCCGGTCCCTCCCCGGCGCGCGCCGGCGCCGGCGACTGAGGGCCAGTGGGAGGTCCCGAGCTACAACTCGGGTGTGGTCGGCGTCCACGCCGCGCTGCTGCACACCAACCAGGTGCTGTTCTTCACCTACCGTGACCCGCATCATCACGCTGAGCACCCTCAGCCGGAGCCTCATGGCGAGTCGGCGGTGCTCGACCTGGCGACCAAGCGGATCCTCACGCCGGTCCAGGCGCCCGGCGACCCCAACCTGTTCTGCGCCGGCCAGGCGCTGTTGGCCGACGGGCGGCTGCTCGTCGGAGGCGGGGAGCGCCAGCAGGCCGATGTGAACTCGGTGCACGTGTTCACGCCAGGCGCAGCGAGTGGGGGGAGATGGCAGCGGGTGGGCACGCTCGCGAAGGGCCGGTGGTATCCGACCTGCGTCACGCTGCACGACGGGCGGGTGCTGATCCTGGGAGGTCAGGACCTGCGGAGGAACGCGCCGGGGGGACCGAACCACGCCTACGAGATCTACGCCCCGGCCGCCGGGCTGGCGGCTCCGGTGGAGGTGCCGCTGCTGCGGACGGCCGGCGGCCGCGACACCTACCCGTTCGCGTTCGTGCTGCCGCAGGGCAGGCTGCTCATGCACGCGGGCGCCCGGACCGATTTCTTGGACCTGCGCACCTTCACGCAGAGCGCCAGCTTCGTGGAGGCCGCCGCGCGCCCCGGGCGCAACGCGCGGACCTACAACCTGGAGGGCACCAGCGTCCTGCTGCCGCTGCGGCCGGACGCGGTCCCGCCCTACCGCGCGCGGGTGATGGCGATCGGCGGCGGCGGCTCCCCGCCGGTCGACATGCGCACCCTGGCCACCGAGTCCTGCGAGATCCTCGACACCGCCGCCGCCGACCCCCAGTGGAGGCTCGCGCCGCCGATGACGCGCCCCCGGGTCATGCCCGACGCGGTGCTGCTGCCCGACGGCAAAGTGTTCGTCTCGAACGGCAGCAGCACCGGCTACGCCGACAACGGCGCCAACCCCGTCTACGAGGTCGAGCTGTACGACCCGATCGCCAACACCTGGACGACCGTGGCGACCATGACGGTGCCTCGCCTGTACCACGCCGTCGCGCTGCTGCTGCCGGACGGCCGGGTGCTCACGGCGGGCACGGACTCGCAGTGGAACCCGGGCCCGTTCCACGTCTCCGAGCTCCGCCTCGAGCTGTACAGCCCGCCCTACCTGTTCCGCGGACCCCGCCCGGTGATCGAGCGGGCCCCTGGCCAGCTGGGCTACGGCGACCGCGCCACGATCGAGTGCTCCGGGCCGGCGGCCGCCTCCGCGTGCCTGATCCGCTGCGGCTCCGCGACGCACTCGTTCAACTCCGACCAGCGCTGGGTCGGCCTGGCCATCACGTCGAGCCGCGACGGGCGCCTGGAGGTTCGCGCACCGCCGAACGGGTTCGTCGCGCCCCCCGGCTACTACCTGCTGTTCCTGCTGACCAGCAGCGGCATTCCCTCAGTCGCCACGTTCGTCCGCCTCGGCTGACCGTTCGGGGACCGGGGGGGAGTCTGTGCGCGTCCCGCGCACGACCCATACGCGGCCCGTGAAGAACGCACAGCGAATCGCGTCCCGTGGCAGGTGGCTCGTACCGTACCGGATCTGTGTGGGACAACCGGTTGCCCGTTCGGCCGATACGGCCGGCAGACGTCAGGGAGCGGGAATTGAGCCAGCATGCGGCGGGAACCCAGGGTGGGAAAGGGTTCGACGTCGGTCCTGACCGCGCTGAGCCGCGATCCGCGGCGGACAGTGCGCAGGCTCTGTGGTGGTGCGGCGATCCGCCGAACTCTGACGGGACCGTGCCGCCGACCAAACGTGCCTCGGGAGTAGGGGCCGCACCGGCAGGCTCCATGCCGGTGCGGCCCCTGAACGGGGCGTCGGAGGCGGTCGCGGACGATGACGGGCCGCTGGATGCGAGCGCCTTCACCTCGGAGGCGATGCTCAAGCCGAGATCTCGCGTGCCGGAGTCCGGATGGCGCCGGCTGGTGTATCAGCTGTCCGGGGGGCGCCTGGATCCCGGGCCGTGCCCGGACGAGCTGGAGCGCAGCGCGTTGATCTCGCGGGTCAAGAACCCGATCAAGGGGTCGCGCAGGATCGCGGTGATCTCGCGCAAGGGCGGTGTCGGGAAGACCACGACGACGCTGATGCTCGGGCACACGTTCGCGCAGTGGCGCGGCGACCGGGTCGTGGCGCTGGACGGCAACCCCGACGCGGGCAGCCTCGGCTACCGCGTCCCACGTGAGACCGCGGCGACGATCACCGATCTGCTCAGGGATGCTCCCCGCATCAAGCGGTACGCGGACATCCGCGGCTATACGAGCCAGGCCGCCAGCCGGCTGGAGGTGGTCGCGTCGGACGACGACGACGCCATCACCCAAGCGATGGGGGAGCATGAGCTGGCGAACGCCGTGCGGCTGATGGAGCATCACTACAACCTCATCATGCTCGACACCGGCACAGGCATCCTCGACAGCGCGACGCAGGGCATCCTCCGCATGGCTGACCAGATCGTGATCGTCACGGTGCCCAGCCTGGACGGCGCGCGAGCGGCGAGCCTCACGCTCGACTGGCTCGAGCACAACGGCTACGGCTGGCTTGTGGAGGGCGCCGTCGCGGCGTTGAACCAGAGCCGTGAGGGCACGGTCGTCGATGTGGAGCGCATCCTGGAGCACTTCTCGCAGCGCTGCCGAGCGACCGTCGTGATGCCATGGGACCCGCACCTGCAGGCAGGGGCGGAGAGCGACCTGAACGCGCTGTCGGAGGAGGCCCGCATCGCGTACCTGGAACTCGCGGCCGCTGTCGCCGACGGCTTCCGGTACCCGGTCAAACGGGCGATTCCCTGAATCCGATGAGGCGGCGACGAGCGGTGCTGATCGCAAAGGGGTCTCGGCCTCTCGCGGTGATCCGGCGCGGGGGCGGGTTGGGCGAGACGGCGGGCAGGCTCGGCCACTGCGCTGCCGCCCGAGCCGGGGCCGCTGAGGCGGACGGGCATGCGAGCAGCCCTGGCGTGATCCGCGGAGGATGCACGGCCTGTCCTGACGCCGCCCGGCGTGTCCGCGCCCTCCTGAGGAGCGCTGTGCCATGTCCGCCCCTCGCGGGGGGACCTTGTTCATTTGACCAAGTGGGGCGGGAATGAGGCAGCAAGCGACGCAGGCGGTGGCGCCGCGGCAGGACGCGCCGGAGCCTCGGAGACCCGATCCGGTGTTTGATGCGGCTGCGATCCCGCCGCTGCATCAACCGAGTGGCCCTGTCGCCGAGCAGTCCAGGCGCGCTGCTGAGCGGGAGCCTTTGGATGCGACCGCGTTCGCCCCGGAGCGGATGCTGCCCACCACCGAGGAGGCGCCGCGGAAGGGCTGGCGCCGCGCTGTGTTCCGGCTGTCGGGGGGGGCGATGTGCCCGAAGCCGAGCGCGCACGAGGTCGCCCGCGATCACCTCCTCACCGCCGTGAAGACGCCCGTCGCGGACTCGCGCCGGATCGCGGTGATCTCGCGCAAGGGCGGGGTGGGCAAGACCACGACGACGCTGATGCTCGGGCACACGTTCGCGCAGTGGCGCGGTGACCGGGTCGTGGCGCTGGACGGCAACCCCGACGCGGGCAGCCTGGGCTACCGCGTGCGGCGGGAGACCACCGCGACGCTGACTGACCTGCTGCGCGATTCGCCACGCATCACCCGCTACTCCGACATCCGCGAGTACACGAACCAGTCGTCCACCCGGCTGGAGGTGGTCGCGTCGGACGACGACGCGCAGATCACCCAGGCGATGGGTGAGAAAGAGCTGGTCGACGCGGTGCGCCTGCTCGACCAGCATTACAACCTGATCCTGCTCGACACGGGCACGGGGATCCTGGACCGGGCGACCCAGGGAATCCTGCGGATGACCGACCAGATCGTGATCGTCACCGTGCCCAGCCTGGATGGGGCCCGCGCGGCCAGCCTGACGCTGGATTGGCTGGAGTGCAACGGCTATGACTGGCTGGTCCGCGGCGCGGTAGCGGTGCTCAACCAGCGCCGTGAGGGGACGATGGTCGACGTGGAGCGGGTCGAGACGCACTTCCAGCGGCGCTGCCGGTCGACCGTGGTCATGCCCTTCGACCCACACCTCGAGGCCGGAGCGGAGAGCGAGCTGAGCAATCTGGCCGAGTCCACCCGCACCGCCTACCTGCACCTGGCCGCCGAGGTGGCCGACGGGTTCCGCGAGCAGAGCCGCCGCGCGCGGGGGTAGCGCGCCGCTTGCCCTCCGTCCTGGCCCGCGCGGGACTCCCACAGCCCGCTCGCCCGAGGGGCTCATCCCACTCGGCTTCGATCAGCCTGCCTGGCTGATCTGGCAGCCGGCGCAGCGGCCGAGGAACTTCAGCTCGTACCCGTCGACGGTGAACCCGGAGTCTCGGGCGGCCTGCCGGGTCGTGGAGTCGGGCAGCGGGGCGTGAATGTCGGCGATCGCGCCGCAGCTCGTACAGCGGATGTGCTCGTGCGACGCGGTGTTGGCGTCGTAACGGGCGACGGCGTCGTCGCCGAGCTGCAGCTCCAGGATCTCCCCATGCGCGGCCAGCAGGTTAAGCGTGCGGTAGACCGTTGCGAACCCGATGCCGGGCAGGCAGTCCTTCACGCGCATGTAGATCTCCCGCGCGGTGGGGTGGTCGCGAGCTTCCCGCACGACGTCGAACACCGCGGCGCGCTGAGGCGTCAGCCGGAACATGCTGGTGGCGTGCGGCACGGGCGCTCCCTCCAGACTGCTGGGACACACGAGGGAAGGGTAGCCTAACTTCCTGAGTCAAGCATAGGGAACGATACCTGAGCGTCAACCCCGCGCGTCGCGATTCTCGATGAGGCCGCGTGGCATCATTCCCTCTGCGATGACACTCCCACGATAACGGAGCGTACGGTGAGGATTCTCCTCGTTTCCACTCACGAGCATGTGACGGCGCACGTGACGGCGGCGCTGCTCGGTACGCCCGACGTTGAATTCATCGAGGTCAGCACTCCCCAGCGCGCGCTTGCGCGCCTCGACAGGGGGGAGTCTTACGACATCATCGTCGCCGACAACGACACCTGGCCGACGGGGGGCTTCGCGCTCAGCCGAGAGATCCAGGCTCGACGCCAGATGGGCCAGGACGTGCCGCCCGTGCTCCTGCTGCTCGCCCGGGAGCAGGATCGGTGGCTGTCGAACTGGTCGCAGGCCGACGCGTACATCTTGAAGCCGCCGGACCCTTTCGACCTCGCCGAGACGGTGCAGGCGCTCGTCGATCAGCGTCCGCTGCCGGCGCTGCCGGGCGTCGGGGGCGCACCGGTGCCGCTGTTTGAGACCGAGGAGGTCGACCGGGGGACATCGTCACCGACGAGATCCAGGCGGTGACGGGAGCCGGCGGTGGCAGATGATGACGCTGGGCACTGGGCGGAGGCGCTGAACCGGCTGGTCCGGCGCGAGGACCTCGACGACGAGACGGCCGCCTCGCTGATGCGGCGGATCATGGAGGGGAAAGCCACCCAGGCGCAGATCGCCGCGCTGTTGATGGGGCTGCGCATGAAGGGCGAGACGGCGGCGGAGATCACTGGTCTCGTCCGCACCATGCGGGCGTTCGCGCTGCGGGTTCACGTCGACGGCCCGGTCCTCGACACCTGCGGCACGGGGGGAGACCGGGCGGGAACGTTCAACGTCTCGACCGTCGCCGCGCTGGTCGCGGCAGGCGCCGGCGCAAAAGTCGCCAAGCACGGCAACCGCGCGGCCAGCGGGCGGTGCGGATCAGCGGACCTGCTGGAGGCGTGGGGCGTCGCCATCGACCTGGCGCCTCAGCGGGTGGCCGACTGCATCGCCCAGGTGGGGATCGGCTTCTGTTTCGCGCCGGCCTTCCACCCCGCCATGCGCCACGTCATGCCCACGCGGCGGGAGCTGGGCGTCCCAACGGTCTTCAACTTCCTGGGCCCACTGACCAACCCGGCGGCGGCCGGCCACCAGACCATCGGCGTCAGCGACCCCACGATGGCGCCGAAGATGGCTGACGTGCTCGTCCGGCTGGGGTCCGTGCACGCGTTGGTGTTCTGCGGTCAGGACGGTCTCGACGAGCTGACCACGACCGGGCCGTCCACGATCTGGGAGGTGCGCGACGGCCACGTGGCGCGGTCACAGTTCGATCCGGCCGACTACGGCATCCCCAGAGCGACGCTCGCCGATCTCGCGGGAGGCGACGTCAAAGGCAGTTGCCAGGTCGCGGAAGACGTGCTCTCAGGCGCGCCCGGCCCGCGGCGCGACATCGTCGTGCTGGGGGCCGCGGCGGCGCTGCTCGCCGCTGACGCCGTCACCAGCTGGCGCGACGGCCTCGACGCCGCGGCGGCCTCGCTGGACTCACGAGCCGCGGCGAACACGCTGGAGCGCTGGATCGTCGTGTCCCAGGCCCTCCAGTCCGGATCGCCCGTGGTGTGACACGGCGCCAAGCCCTCCCTGACGGATCCACGGCTGGCGAGCGCCTGATGTGGAACGACGCCACGCGGGCCACCGGATGAGGCTCGTGGAGGTACAGGTTTCCTTCGGATGGAGCCTGTTGCAAAACGCGGGTCGAACCGCATGCCGCCGCTGCCGCGTCACTTACAGCTTTCCGTCAGATCCGACGGAAAGCTGTAGCCGAACCCCCGCCTCGCCCGGTTGACCTGCGGGTTTCCGTCAGATGCGACGGAAAGCCGCCGGTCAGTCCGGCGACCGGAGCACTGCTGCCACCAGCCGATCGGCCGTATCAGGCCAATTGTGCAACAGCCTCGATGCGGAGGAAACCTGCGTATGTGATCAGTAACAGCGGTGGATCCAGGCTAAGGTCGGGGCATGCCAGCACGCGCGTTGCGGGAGTCTCGCTATCCGGATCGGGACCGGAACCCCGACGGGCGGGCGGAGAATGCGCGGCCGCGCGATCGGTTCGGGCGGCCGCTGCCCCGCGGCGCCGCTGACGCGTTGGCGGGCAGGGCGGTCCCCGATGAGGTGGTGGGGTCGGTGGCCGAGGCGCTGGACCACGCCGTGCGGCTGTTCGACGCGCAGCGGTTCTTCGAGGCGCACGAGTTCCTCGAGTGGATCTGGAAGTCCGACGAGGTGCCCGAGGACGACCGCGAGTTCTGGAAGGGCGTCACGCAGGTCGCGGTCGGCTTCACCCACGCGCAGCGCGGCAATGCCGGGGGCGCGGTGCGGCTGCTCGAGCGCGCGCGCCGCTACATGGCGCCCTATCCCGGCCGGTATCAGGGCGTGGACGCCGAGGCGCTGTGCGAGGGCGCGCGGCGGGTCATCGCCGAGGTGCGGGCCTCTGGCACGTCGCCTGGTCTTCCATTCCCCGCGTTCCCTCGGTGACGGGGTCGCGGTAGCCGATCAGCCGGGCGGAGTTGGCGACGACCGCGACGCTGCTGGCGTTGTGCAGGATCGCGGCGAGCACAGGGCTGAGCGATCCGAGCGCGCCGGCGACCAGGCCGATCACGTTGACCCCGATCGCCAGGGCGTAGTTCTGGCGCACCACGCCCAGGGTGTGGCGGCCGAGGCGGATCAGGGAGGCGACCTGGCGCAGGTCATCGGAGGCCAGCGCGATGTCGGCGGTCTCCAGGGCGACGTCGGAGCCGCTGGCGCCCATCGCGATCCCCACGTCGGCCAGCGCGAGCGCCGGGCCGTCGTTGGTGCCGTCGCCGACCATGGCCACGACGTAGCCGTCGGCCTGCAGGCGCTGCACGACGGCGAGCTTCTCCTCGGGCAGGGCATCCGCCCAGAACTCGCCCAGCCCCAGGTGCTCGGCGACGTTCTGTGCCCGGTCGGGGTTGTCCCCGGTCAGCATCAGCAGACGGCGGACGCCCAGTTGCCGCAGCTCGGCCAGTGTCTCCGCGGAGTCTGCCCGGATCGCGTCGGTCACGCCGAGCAGGCCGATCAGCCGCTCGTTGAGCGCGACGCAGATCGGTGCCTCGCCCCGGTCGGTGAACTGGCGGATCCAGCGCCGCGCGGCCTGGCTCAGCGTCACGTCGTACTCCGCCATCAGGCGCGGGCTGCCCACGAGCAGGCGGTTGCCCTGCAGGTCGGCCCGCATGCCCATGCCGAGCACGACGTCGCACTGCTCGTGGACGGGGATCTGGATGCGCCGCTGCTCGGTGTGGCGCACGACCGCCTCGGCGAGCGGGTGGCGGGCGTGGATCTCACCGGAGGCGGCCAGCGCGAGGACCTGCTCGGGCGAGTGGTCCTCAGCCACGGCGATGACGTCGGTGATCAGCGGCCGGCCGACGGTGAGGGTGCCGGTCTTGTCGAACACGACCGCGTCGATCCGGCCCGCCCCCTCCAGGTGCGTGCCGCCCTTGATCAGCGTCCCGCGCCGGGCGGCGTTGCCGATCGCCGCGCTGATGGCGGTCGGGGTCGACAGGCCGGCGGCGCACGGGCAGGCGACGAGCAGCATCGTCATCGCGCGGCGGGCGTCTCTGGTGAGCAGGTAGGTGGCCCCGGCCAGCGCGAAGGACACCGGCACGAACCGGCGGGAGAAGCGCTCGGCGATCGTCTCGATCGGGGCCCGCGCGGCCTGCGCCTCCTCGATGCGCTGGATGATCCGGCCGACGACGGTGTCCATCCCGACCTTCGTCGCGCGCACCCGGATCGAGCCCCGGCCGACCACCGTGCCCGCGTACACCTCGTCGCCGGGCGCCCGCCACACCGGCAGCGGCTCACCCGTGACGGCCGCCTGGTCGACCAGCCCCTCGCCGTGGACCACGACGCCGTCCACGGGGATCCTGCGATGGGTGTAGACCGCGACGACGTCATCGACCCGCAGCTGATCGCGCGGCACCTCGATCTCGATGTCGCCGCGGACCAGCCAGACCAGGTCGTCCCCGACGCTCAGCAGCTCCTGGATCGCCTGCCGCGTGCGCCGCAGCGTCAGCTCCGCCAGGAACTCGCCGATGTTCAGCAGCCACAGCACGACCAGCGCGACCACGTTCTCGCGCAGCGCGAGCGACGCGATCGTGGCGACCGCGACCAGGGCGTCCGTGCCGCTTCCACGCCTGCTGGTCAGGGAGCGGACCGCTCCCCGGAAGAACGGGTAGCCGCTGAAGAGCGCGACCGCTCCGGCGACGGCGGACGTCTTCGGCCCCACGAGGGGCCCGCCGCGGCCGAGGAGTCGGCGCAGCGCGATCAGGCCGAGCACCGCGCCACCCAGCGTCAGGCGCATCAGCTCGGCCGTGCCCGCACCGGTGCTGGTGGGAGCCGCCGCGATGCCCACGGGCCCACCCGGCGCGGAGGCTGTGGATTCGAGCGTGCGCTGGATCACCGCCGCATCGGTGGTCGAGGGGTCGTACCAGACGACCACGCTGCCCGTCCGCCCGTAGAGCTGGACCGCCCGCACGCCCTCGATCGCATGCAGGCCCTCACGCAGGGCTTGGGCTGCCACCCGGCCACCTGAGACCACGAGCCGAGCGCGCCCGGCCGCGTCGGAGCGGATGCGCGCCTGGACGCCGCGGTCGGGCGTCTCGGACGTCATCGACGCGCCAGCGCCGTCGGAGCGGATGCGCGCCTGGACGCTGCGGTCGGATGTCTCGGATGTCTCGGGCGTCATCGACGCGCCGGCGCTGGCCAGGTCAGTGCTCGTGCTCGTGGCCGCTGGCGCGCGTGGTGGTCTGCGGCGGTGTCGCTTCCTCGCCCAGGCGCTTGCGGGCCTCGGCGACGACGTCGCCCGCGGTCAGCCTGGCCTCCTCGGTCATCGTCCCCAGTCGCCGGGAGAGCACGATGCCGCCCGTGACCACGCCGACGGCGGCCCTGCGGAGCGCTGGCTGCACCTTCGTGGCGCCGGCGCCGCCGGCGCGGAGGATCGTGGTGCCGACCACGCCGGCCACGGCGTAGTCGAGCAGGCGGCGACCCAGGTGACTGACGATTACTCCGCTCATCTCGCTCACCCTCCTGGTTGCCGTGGATTCATCCTATCGTCACTTCTGTCCGGCCGGGCGGGCTGCGCCGCGCCGCGCTTGCCCCGGATGTGCGAGCGCGGGCATATTTGTCACACCCCCCTCGTACGGTTGCGTCACGTTGCCGACCGAGGAGGCTGTGGACCATGCTGATCGACTGCGCCGAATGTGTCATGCAAGCTACGGATGCGTGTGCCGACTGCATCGTGACGTTCCTGCTCGACCGCCCCCGCGGAGCGATCGTGTTCGACGTTGAGCAGGAGCGGGCGCTGCGCACGCTGCAGGACGCCGGCTTGGCTCCAGTCTCGCGCTTCGTGAGCCGCGCGGGATGACCGTCGGGCCAGGCACACCTGGGTCCCGGCCTGTGCAGGATCAATCCGATATCTCATGACAAACCTTCGCATGGAGCCCGGCGATGACGCGCGCACTCTGGGTCACCACTGATTTCCTGCCGCGCTCGGGCGGCATCGAGCAGTACCTCGCCAACCTGCTCGCGCACCAGCGGCCGGAGGATGCGCGGGTGCTCACCGCCCCATGGCCGGGCGCTCAGGCGTTCGACCGCACCCTGCCGTACCGCGTCGACCGGATCGGGCGGCGACCGCTGCTGCCAACGCGGGCGTTGGCGCGGCGGGTCCGTGAGGCCGCGGACGCGCACCGGGCGGAGGTCGTGCTGCTCGGCCCGGCTTGGCCGCTCGGGGAGCTGGCCGACCGCGTGGACCGGCCGACCGTCGCGTTGAGCTACGGGCATGAGGCCGGCATGGCGCGCGTGGGCGCGGGGATGCTGGTCCGCCGGATCGGAAAGGCGAGCGCGGTCACCGTGATCAGCGACTTCACGAGTCGATCCCTGGAGCCGTGGCTCGCGGCGCGCACCCGCCTGGAGCTGGTCCCGCCAGGCGTCGACGTGGACACCTTCCGCCCCGGCGCAAACGGGCCCTCGATCCGCGCGCGGCACGGCATCGCCGCCGACCAGCCGCTCGTCACGTGCATCTCGCGGCTCGTGGCGCGCAAGGGGCAGGACGTCCTCGTGGAGACCTGGCCCCTCGTCAAGGCGGCGGTCCCGGGAGCGCACCTGCTGATCGTCGGCACCGGCCCGCGCGCGCGTGCGCTGCGGACGCGGGTGGCGGCGCTGGGGCTGGACCGGGACGTCACCCTGACAGGCGAGGTGCCGTGGAGCGAGCTGCCGGCCTACCACGGGGCCGCTGACGTCTTCGCGATGCCGTGCCGCACCAGGCTCGGCGGGCTCGACGTGGAGGGGCTCGGGATCGTCTACCTTGAGGCGCAGGCATGCGGGGTGCCGGTCGTCGCCGGCAGCTCGGGCGGGGCACCTGAGGCCCTGATCGACGGTGAGACCGGCCACGTCGTCGATGGAGGCGATCCCCGGGCGGTCACCGGCGCGATCGTCGCGCTGCTCCGCGATCCCGACCGGCGGCAGGCGATGGGCGCCGCTGGCCGGGCGTTCGTCGAGCAGCGCTGGGCCTGGCCGGTGGTCGTCCGCGCCCTCGAAACGCTCTTGGCGGATCTCGCACGATCCTGACTCAAGCACGCAGACCGCACGTTCGCTGGTTCTGTGCTGGATCCGCGCAGCATGCCGTGCAGATCCAGCACAGAAGACGAGTAGCTGGGGTCGAGAGCATTTAGCGGCGGTTCACACGCAGCGCCACGCGGACGCGCCGATCCCCAACGCCGCTCGAGCGGACAGCCGTACGAGCGCCGAGGGGGTTTGCGCCCCTCGTCGATTTGCTCGTACCTTCGACCAGTGGGTTACGATCCCACCGCCCAGAACCAGCGTGTGATGAGGCGGGTGAAGTGCAGCGATCGAATGGCGTTGATATCGAGACCGGCCGACGTGGGCAGTTGAGGAGCGGCACCGCGGCCTTCTGCGTCGCGGGGCTCATGGCGTTCACGGTCGTAGGCGCGGGAACCTGGTTGTGGGGCCAGCGGACTGGCACGATCCGCGTGATCGCCGACGTACGCGCCGAAACCCAGCGGTTGTCGGCGCGGATCCAGCAGGCTGGCGTCGTCACCGCGCTGCGCTCCGACGATCCGGCCGCTATCGAGGTGGTCGACCAGCTCGTCGGCGGCCAGGGCGCCGAGGTGCTGAGGGTGGCGCTGCGGACGGCTGACGGCGAGACCGTCTATGCCAGGGACAAGGCCGCGCTCAGCGCAAAGGCGCCGCTGGACCCGACGGCGCTCCAGTCCCTTCGATCCCGTGTGTCAGCGAGCGAGCTCAAGCTCACCTCCGACCCCAGGGACATCACCCTCCGCATCCATCAACCAGTGCAGGCGGTGGGCGGCGACGCGCTGCTGCTGCAGGTGGACTACGACTACGGGTCGATCATCGCCGGAGGGCGCCAGGCATGGCAGACCTTCGCGCCCGGGACGCTGGGGGCGCTCGCGGCGATGGCGGGGCTGTGGCTGTGCCTGGCCGGTCTGGCTGGTCGCCGCGGTCGCAGACGCGAGGCGACGACCCCGACGATCAGGGTGAATGAGCCGGACCGATGGCTTGAGCCTGAGCCTGAGGTGCCTGAGGTCGCAACGCCGGTGCTGCGGATAACGGGCGGGTGGACCGCGGGCAAGCCCGTGCTCACCCCTGCCGCGCACGCCAGGCCCGCACCGCCGCTCATGCAGGATGACGGCTGGCTCGGAATGGTTCAGGGCGGCACGCCCTGGCCGGCGGTCCCCTTCACCGAGCCGGTGTGTGAGGACGATGTCGTCCTGCCGGGCGCGCTGCGCGACGGCGGATCCCGCACATGGTCGGGGCCCCCTGCCGCCGAGGCGGTTGCCCCTGGCGTGGAAGAGCACGCTCATGCTTCGGCGGCTCATGCTTCGGCGAACGGAAACGGAAACCGCCGGCGCAACGGGAGCAACGGGTCGAACGGAGCCAGCCCCACTCCGAAAACCGGCATCCTTGTCAACAGCAGGCGCCGTGGCCTTGAGGCCGCCCTGTCCAGCATGCTCCTGCCGCTCGCGAGGCGTGGGATCGACACGCGCCTGGACCTCCCGCCTGGCCTGGAGCTGCCCGAAACGACCGAGGGGCTGCTGATCCGCGCCGCTGAGGAGGCGGTCCGCAACTCCGTCTCACATGCGCAGACCAACACGGTGAAGGTACGGCTCGACGTCCGCGACCAGCGCGTCGAGATGACCATCGACGATGACGGCCACAGCTTCGACCCCGCGGAGTTCGACGGGTCGCCTGGCCGCCTCGGATTGCGCACCCTCACCCGCCTGGCGGCCGACGCCGGCGGCGCCCTTCACGTCCGCTCGTCCCCCAACCGCGGCACCCGCCTGCACCTCGACCTTCCCGCCAGCTGAGGGAGCGGCCGGGTCAGTCAGCGCCGGTCATGAGGGCGGCCACCGTACGCGCGAAGTCGTCGAAGTCCTCCAAGCCCTCGGTCAACGCGGCGTGCAGCATGTAATCATCGACATCGTCGTACAAGTGGACGAGGCGGTTGCGCAGGCCGGCCAGCGCCCCCAGCCGGGTCGTCAAAACCCTTGTCGAGCACGCCCTGCTCGCGCAGCACCACGAAGCTGTCACGAAAGTCCCGGGGCGCCCGCCAACCCTGGAAGGCGATGACGTGGTTCGCGATGTCGATGCAGATCTGAGCCGCGGCCTGGATCAGGTAGCGGCCGGCGAACGCCTCCTCCTCCACGTAGACGTCCGGTGGCAGCCGGCGCAGCTCGTCGAGCGGCGCGCGGTAGGTGCGCAGCAGCTCAAGTCGGGCCTGCATCCGACACGGGTTGACCACCTCTACAGGCCCCGGGCGGCGATGTGTCGCAGGTATGCCTCGGCGTGCGCCTGCAGGGTGGGGAGAAAGTCGAAGTACTCCAACCGCGTGCGGACCTCGAAGTCCACACGGCGGGGCTCATCCGATGAGTGGAGGAGCAGGCCCTCCTGCACGACCTGGCCGCGCAGCGCGAGCCGGACCTCGTCCAGGACGATGAGGTCCACCTCGGGAACACCCAGCGCGTCCGCGATGTCCATGGCCAGCTGCGAGCGCTCGAGGAGACCGAGGCGCCGGTCCGCCAGGATGGCGATGTCGGCGTCGCTGGCCTGGCGATGGTCGCCGCGCGCTCGCGAGCCGAAGAGGTAGGCGATCACGACCCCGGCGTCCGCGAGCACCTCCCCGGCGGCCTGGCGCTGCGCCTGCTCGATCATCGCCGCCGAGCGTACTGCGCCGAACGGCCGCGGCGGCGCAAGGTCGGCGGTGCGCCCACAGGCGGCCGGCTATGGCGATAGGCTCAGCCAGACAGGAAGGCTTAGGCAAGGATGGGGCTATGGGGTTGATGCAGCGACTGTCGACGGTGTTCAAGTCGAAGGCGCACAAGATGCTCGACCGTGCGGAGGACCCGCGCGAGACGCTTGACTACTCCTACCAGCGGCAGCTCGAGATGCTCCAGAAGGTCAAGCGCGGCGTCGCCGACGTCGCGACGTCCCGCAAGCGCGTGGAGCTGCAGGCGCAGACGCTGCAGGACAAGGCGGCGAAGCTGCACGGACAGGCGAAACAGGCGGTGGAGGCGGGCCGCGACGACCTGGCCCGTGAGGCGCTGTCGCGCCGGGCCGCGATCCAGCCGGAGCTGGAGGCGCTGCGCGCCCAGCACACGCAGCTCCGCGGCGAGGAGGACAAGCTCGTCCAGGCGTCGGGCCGGCTGCAGGCCAAGGTCGAGGCGTTCCGGACCCGCAAGGAGACGATCAAGGCGACCTACACGGCCGCCGAGGCGCAGGCCAAGATCGGCGAGGCGTTCTCGGGCATCTCCGAGGAGATGGGTGACGTCGGCCTGGCGATCCAGCGGGCCGAGGACAAGACCGCCGCGCTTCAGGCGCGCGGGGGCGCGATCGACGAGCTGATCGCCTCGGGAGCGCTCGACGACTTCACCGGCAGCTCTGACCCGATCCAGGCCGAACTCGACCGCGTCGCCGCCACCTCCGGCGTGGACGCCGAGCTTGCCGCGCTCAAGGGCGAGCTCGGCACCGGGGGAACTCCGGAGGCGCTGGAGGCGTCGAATCCTTCGGCGGCGGCATCGAAGCCGGAAGGGAGCGCGCCGTGATCGTTCGGATCCTCGGCGAGGGTCAGTTCGACGTTCCCGCCTCCGCGATCGACGCGCTCAACGAGTACGACGGCCGGCTGGTCAACGCTGTCGAGGCGAACGACGCGGGCGAGTTCGCGAAGGTCCTCGGCGAGCTGCTCGACGCGGTGAAGGCCCACGCCACTCCTCATCCACCCGACACCCTCGACCCGTCCGACTGCGTCCTGCCCGGCTCAGACTCAAGTCTCGAGGAGGTCAGGGCGCTGCTGGGCGACGAGGGACTGATCCCAGGCTGATCATCATGCGCACTCGCTTTCCCGCAGACCGCGGCCTGTCGTCGCGGATGCTCTTCACGATGTTCCTGCTCGGGCTGCTCTACGTCGTGTTCGTCGTGTTCCTCACGAGTCTGTTCGCAAACAGTGGCGGATTCGCCCTCGCCATCGCGATCGCGATCGCAGGGGGCTTTCTGGCGTTCCAGTACTTCGCGAGCGATCGGATCGCGCTGTTTGCGATGCGCGGCCGTGAGGTGACGCCGCAGCAGGAGCCCGTCCTGCACGGCGTCGTCGACCGGCTGTGCGCGCTCGCCGACATGCCCAAGCCGCGCGTCGCGATCGCGGACAGCGACATCCCGAACGCGTTCGCCACGGGCCGCGACCCCAAGCACGCGGTGGTGTGCGCGACCACCGGTCTGATGCGCCGGCTCGACGAGCCCGAGCTGGAGGCCGTCCTGGCCCACGAGCTGTCCCACGTCGCGCACCGCGACGTCGCGGTGATGACGATCGCGAGCTTTCTCGGGATCGCCGCGGGGCTCATCACCCGTTTCGCCTACTACTCCGGGCTGTTCGGCGGCTTCGGGCGCCGGGACGACGATCGTGAGGGCGGCCTGCCGGTCGTGCTCGTCGTGATGCTGGTCTCGGCGGCCGTGTACGCGCTGAGCTTCCTGCTGACCCGGGCGCTCGGCCGATACCGGGAGCTGTCCGCCGACCGCGGCGCGGCGGTGCTGACCGGCCGGCCCTCGACGCTCGCGTCCGCGCTGGTGAAGGTCAGCGGCGAGATGAGCAGGATCCCGACGAACGACCTGCGCAGCGCCGAGCCACTCAACGCGTTCTTCTTCGTCCCCGCGCTCGCGCCCGGCTTCAGCCTGTCCTCGCTGTTCGCCACCCACCCGCCGCTGGAGCGGCGCCTCGCGCAGCTGGCCAAGATCGAAAAGCAGATGGGCCGCGCGTAGTGGCCCGCTGGCTCGACACGCTGCTCGGCCGCACCCGGCCCAAGCCGTCAAACCTCGACGCGCTGTTCCGCTTGAGCGGCGCGGCGGTGACGCTTGAGGCCGCCATGGGCCTGCGGTCGACCGGTGAGGCCGCGGTCAGCTACAAGCCGGCCTCCGGCCAAGGGTTCAGCGCGACCGGCGACGAGCTGGCCGAGCTCGTGCGCTTCGGCGCCGAGCAGTCCGAATCCCAGGTGCGTGTCAGCGACGATACGTTCGGCTACCGCTGGATCGTGCTGTCCGACCCCGACGTCGAGGACCTCGTCACGACGATCCACCTCGCGAACAGCACGCTTGAGGACCGCGGCTTCGGCACGCAGCTGCTGTGCTCGGTGTTCGGCTTCGCCGGCGAGGGGAGCGCCCGCCCCTGCCATCTCGTCTACCTCTACAAGCGCGGGACGTTCTACCCGTTCGCTCCACGCGACGGCCAGCGCCGCGACAACGAGCTGGAGCTGCAGGTCCGCTCCGCCCTCGCCGACGAGCTGCCGATCGAGCCGGACCTGTCCCGCTGGTTCGCCCTCTGGGGCCTCCCCCTTGCACTTCCGGGCGAATGAGCAGTTCCAGCCACATCTGTCACGATGTGCTCATCGGTTTCTCAAGCACGCTGTCGGGGGCGAAGTCCTCTAAATCGAGGCTGCGGGTCTCGGGAAGGCGGAGATAGCCGAAGCCGGCGAGCGCGACGGGGATGGCGACCGCCAGGGCCGCGGGTCCGAAGCTGCCGAACGCATCGACGAGCAGACCGAACGTGAGCAGGCCCAAGACGGCGCCCAGGACGCCCGCCGCGTTCAGCCAGCCAGCGGCCGTGCCGCGCGAAGAGGTGGGGAACAGCTCTGTGCTCAGCGCCCCGACCGCCGTGCCGAATGCGGACTGGGCGAACAGCGACACCAGGTAGCCGCCGATCGCGCCGCCCGCCCCGCCCGTGTAGGTGACCGCGCCAGCGATCGCCGCGACCGTGTGCGCGGCGATCGCCGTCGGGATACGGCCGAGCGTGTCGGCGGCCCAGCGGCCGGCCAGCAGGCCCCCGAGTCCGATGGGCGCCGCGCACAGCACGACGAGGCTGGTCGTTGCCTTGCTGAGCCCCAGGACGCTCTCCGAGTAGAGGAACAGCAGCGTCGTGACCGGGCCCATCACGAACCCGAAGGCGAAGAACCCGAGTCCGGCGAGCAGCGCGAGGCGCGAGCGCAGCGCGGCCGGAACTCGACCAGGCCGCGCGATGGCCGTTGTGACCGCGGCGTCGGGGTCACTCAGGCGGGCATAGCGGTCCGGCTCTTCGACGCGCCTGCCGGTGACCGCCACGAGGACGAGCGGCACGGCGGCCAGCGCGAACAGCGGCCTGAACCCCAGCCCCCAGATCCCACGCGCGAGCGTCGCGATTCCCGCGCCCACACCGTACGCGGCGGCCAGCAGCGCGATGGCCTTCGCGCGGTCCGCCGTCTGCGTCTGCTCGGCGGCGATCACGACGGCCAGCGTGTTGGTGGCGGACAGCAGCGGCCGCCCGACCGCGAAGATGACGACGAACCACCAGAACGTCGGACTGAACGCGGCCAACACCGTGAGCGCAAGGCCGCCAAGGCAGCAGCTGAGAATGACTCGGCGCCTTCCCACCCGGTCGGCGAGCGCCGCGAGCGGCATGCTCGCCAGCGACGCGAGCCGGATGACCGCGAGCCCGAGCCCCAGCGTCGTCAGGTTGAGCCCCACCTGCTCGGTGATCGACCCTCCGGGGCCGGTCTCGCCGAAGGCCGCGGCGACGTCGCTCAGGGCGGCGGTGGCGACGAACTGCGCGAAGCCCGCCGCGACAGCCAGCAGCGCGGCTGAGAGGATCGCGGGGTGTCGCCAGCCGTGAAGCCGGACACGGGAGGCCACCGGCTGGCGAGGCAGGGAAGGCCATGAGGGATCGATCGGGAGTGCCGGATGAGGATCGGGGGAGCGGCTGGGCATATGCGCTCGATGGTCGAAAGCGGGCATCTCGGGGAGGAGGTCGGCAGGTGGCTGAGCCGTTCGACAGCGTCCGGCAAGGCCATGCGTACCTGTTGGGCGCGTGTTGGATCCAACTCCTCACTGTTGCGCGAGCATGATGACGGGGTCGAGCTGTACCGATCCGATGGCCAAGTGGCCCCTTCCGTAAATCCGTTGGCGCATCCATCGCACGGGCAACCCCGCTCGCGGCGTTGCGCCTCGCTTCCATAGGACCTCCGGTTATGGGACGCTTTTCAGGATCGGCGCGCCTTGCGAGCGGGGCGCAGGGCCGCCCTCGATGCGCAACGTATTTCCGTCAGGCGCCACTGATGCTACGAGCCGCGGGTGGGGGGTGCGCGAGGCGACCGTGTTCATCATGCGCTGCTGGCTGTCCGGCTTGGTGCCGGGTCCGCGCCACGCCTGGCGGGTATGGTCGCCAGGCGACGGTCATGGCCCAGGCACACTCGTGTGTCCGAAGCCGAACGGGAACGCGCGGAGGAGTCGACCTGTGACCCAGCCCCTGACCGACCAGACCACCAGCACGCTGCGGCTCGGCGATCACACGGTCCGCCGCCTCGGCTTCGGGGCCATGCGCCTGACGGGGCAGATGATCTGGGGGCCGCCCAACGACCCCGAGGCCGCCAAGCGGGTGCTCCGCCGAGCGGTGGAGTTGGGCGTGAACCTGATCGACACCGCCGACTCGTACGGGCCCGGCACCTCTGAGGAGCTGATCGCCGAGGCCCTGTACCCCTACCCCGGGGATCTGCTGATCGCGACGAAGGGTGGGCTGGAGCGCCCGAGCCCTGGTGAGTGGTCACCCAACGGGCGCCCACAGCATCTGAAGTCGGCCTGCGAGGCCAGCCTGCGACGGCTGCGCCTTGAGGCGATCGACCTGTACCAGCTCCATGCCCCGGATCCGCGGGTGCCGTACGAGGAGTCCATCGGCGCGTTGGTCGAGCTGCGGGGTCAGGGCAAGATCCGCCACATCGGCGTGTCGAACGTCACGGTCGGCGCGCTGCGGACAGCCCAGCGGCTGACCTCGGTCGTGTCCGTGCAGAACCGGTACAACCTCGGCGACCGCAGGTCGGATGATGTCCTGGAGGTCTGCGCCGCCGAGGGCATCGGGTTCATCCCCTGGTACCCGCTCGCCAGCGGCAACTTGGATGACCGCGGCCCGTTGACCGGCATCGCCACGCGTTTGGGCGCCACCCCTGCCCAGGTCGCTCTCGCCTGGCTCCTCCGCCGCGCTGAGGTCATGCTCCCCATCCCCGGCACCTCCTCCGTCGCACATCTGGAGGAGAACATCGCCGCCGCGTCGTTGCGGCTCTCCGACGCGGACGTCGAGGCGCTGACCGCTGGCGGTCCAGGTGGGCGACGACGCTGAGCATGATGCGGCCGGACGTCCGGCTGGCGCATCACATTGCGTCGTGTGGGGCGATCGCGCCCCACACCCGCGGCGCCAACCGCACCGCGCGGCCGAGACGGGCCGCGATCTGGGCGCCCTGGGGCCCGACGCCGTCGGAGCGGGCACGAATGGCCAGGTCGTAGATCAGCTCCTGGACACGGGCCAGATCGACGTCGACCCCGAGATCAGCGGCTAGCTGGAGCCATCCCTCGACGGCGTCGGCGTCGGCGGGGGCCAAGTCTGCGCAGGCTTTGCGGGTGGCCTCGACCAGCCCGGCGGTCACTGCGTGCGAGACCGGCTCGAGACCGAGCTGGTAGCCCTGAGTGCGTGCCAGGTCGATGGTCGCGCGGATCCAGTCAAACACCTGCGGGTCGGTGTCGGCACCGGCCAGCAGCCGCTCGATCTCGCTGGACAGCGTCAGCTCCGCGGCGGCGCGCAGCTCGCGTGGCAGGGTGTAGCCGGCGGCGACGAGCATCTCCAAGACTCGCTGGTGGTCGTGGTACAGCCGCGCGTACTGCTCGCGGAACCGGGTGCGCAGGTTGGAGAAGACCGCGCCGACGAACTCCTGCACGCCGTCGGGCAGCAGCTGCTCGAACCCGAACTCGCCGTCCGGCAGCACCTCGGCGACCAGCTTGAGCAGCCGTGGAATCGGCATGGCCGGGAACGCCTGCCACAGCCGCCGCTCGGCGCGGCGGAACGCCTCGTCGCCGTGGTAGCGGCCGACGGACCCGTGAACGTCCAACCCGCCCAAGTGGACGGCCGTGACGATGAGGTCGTTGTGCCGCCCCGTCGCCAGCGACGTGACGGTCAATGAGGCGGTGGACAGGGCTGTGTGCCCGCGCTGCTCGCGCCGGTGGCTGCGCACCTTCACGCCATAACCGGCGGTGGAGGACTCCGGCTCCAGGCCGCGCACCAGGCCGACGACCGCGAGGTGGGCGGCGACACGGGGTGGGCCGACGGCGGCCGGCTCGACGTGGTCGCGCCACACGTCCGCGCCGGTCCCGGCCTCGGGCTTGTTGCTGCGGGCCTCGCCCAGCACGTCGAGCACGTGATGCCACGGCGCGAGGAAGCCCAACTCCTCCAGCAGCCCGAGCACCCGGTGCGCCGAGCGCAGCACGTAGCGGGTCTCGATGCCCGCGACGTCGGCGAAGAACCAGCCGCAGCTCGTGTACATCACCATCGCGTGGCGCTGGGCCTCCAGCAGCGACCACAGGTCGACCCGGGACGTGTCGTCCAGCTCCGTCTTGGCGTGGCGCTGGAGGAACCGCTGGGGAGGCATGGCTCCGAGGCGGACTCCGACGTAGTCGTCGCGTGCCGCCCACGGGTCGAGCAGCAGCTCGCCTCCCCGCTCCTGGAACGCGGTGACGGCCGCATCGCGCACGATGTCCAGCGCGTGGCGCAGCGGTGTCCGCCAGCGCTGGTTCCAGCCGGGCATCGAGTCGGTCGCGCAGCCGCAGTCCCGGTACCACCGGCCGACTCCGTGCGCGCAGCTCCACGCCGTGCCCTCGCCCTCGGTGACCTCCAGCTCGTCGGTTGGCGGGTGTGCCGCCAGGTAGGCTTCGTAGCTCGTGGGCTCCAGGCCGCGCGCCTGCGCGGCGCCGAACAGCGCGTGGGCCAGGCCCAGCTCCCGGAAGTGGTGGTGGTGGCCGAACGTCTCGCCGTCCAGCGCCGCGTGGATCAGCCCGCCCTGCCTGCCTGACTGCTCCAAGCGGTCGAGCAGCGCGTGGGTGTCGCCGGTCGCCGGGTCGAACGCCAGCGCCTGCGCCAGCACGCCGTCGTACACGAACACCGCGACCGACCGGCCTGAGCCGTCGGAGTGGCCGTGCCGGTAGACCCGGCCGATGTCGAGATGGCCCTTGGCGTCCCGCCAGTGCGCTCCCTGGGCGCGCACCCGGCCGACCTGGTGGGGGGCCAGGACCGTGAAGCCGACGCCGCAGTCGATCAGGGCGTCGATCGTGGGCTGGTCGACCGCGGTCTCGGGCAGCCACAGGCCCTTGGCGTCCCGGCCGAAGCGGTGACGGAAGTCCGCGAGTCCCCAGCGGATCTGGGTGCGCTTGTCACGCTCGTTGGCCAGCGGCAGGATCATGTGGTTGAAGGCCTGCGCCATGGCGTTGCCGTGACTGGTTCGGGCCCGAGGGTGGCGGTCGCCGTCGAGCACCCGCTGGTAGGTCACCGGGTGGGCCTGCTCCATCCAGGCGAGCAGGGTGGGGCCGAAGTTGAACGACAGGCGCTCGTAGTTGTTGACGATCCGCAGGACCTGCCCGTCGCTGTTGTAGATCCTGGCCGCCCCATTGGGCCGGTAGCACTCGCGCAGCACGCGCTCGTTCCAGTCCCGCTCGGGCGCCGCGGACGGCTCGGGGTCCAGCGCCCCCGTCCACGGGTTCAGCCGCTCCGGCTGGTAGAAGTGCGCATGGATCACGAACGGACGCATCGCGTTCAGTATGACCCCCGCATGCCACTGTGCGGCACCCCCGGCGTAGGAAAGCGGGGTATGACGATGGAGCTCCGGAATCCGGAGCTCCATCGAACACCCCGGGGGCGCTGCGGCCCCTGCCCTGCCCTGTGCCGTGGCGCTACGCTGCGCTCGCATGCTGCACGCCTACCGCGCCGGCGACGGCGAACCGCTGCTGCTCATTCACGGGCTCGGAGCCCATTGGCGGGTCTGGGAGCCTGTGCTCGAACGGCTGGAGTCGAGTTTCGAGGTGTTCGCGCCCGACCTGCCCGGCTTCGGGGCCTCACCGCCCCTTGCGGACGGCCGTCTGCCCGACATCCCCGGGCTGTGCGACGCGGTTGAGGCCGCGATGGACGAGGCCGGGCTCGGCGTCGCGCATGCGGCGGGCAACGCGCTCGGCGGTGCGCTTGCGCTGGAGTTGGGGCAGCGGGGCCGGGCACGCACGGTCTGCGCGATCGCGCCGGCTGGCGCGGCGCATGGCTGGGAGGCCCGGTGGGCGGTCGCGAGCCTGCGCGCGCTGCGGGCGTCGGCCCGCGCGCTGTCTCCGGCGATGCCGATGCTCACGCGGTCCGCCGTCGGGCGGACGCTGACGCTGTGGCCGACCGCGAGCCGGCCGTGGCGGATGGACCCCGAGTGGGCCGCCGCTCTCGCCCGCGCCTATGCCGACGGCCCAGGCTTCCTGCCGACGCTGGAGGCAGTCGACTGGGCGCGCTTCGCCAGCGGCCTCGCGGACGTCTCATGCCCGGTCGTGATCGCGTGGGGCAGCCGCGACCGGCTCCTGCTCTCACGCCAGGGTCCCCGGTTCGCCCAGGCCATCCCCCACGCCCGCCTCGTGCGCCTGGGCGGCCTGGGCCATACCCCGATGAGCGACGACCCCGGCGCGGTCGCCGACCTGATCCGGCGCGCCGCACGCCTGGGCTGAGCGGCCATGCTGGCCAGACGCCCTCGCGTCAGCCGCCGATCGGCACGCGCAGGACCTGGCCGGGGACGATCAGGTCCGGGTCGCTGATCAGGGTGGGGTTGGCCCGCACGATCCGCGGATACAGGCTGGCGTTGCCGTAGTTGGCCGCAGCGATGGCGGACAGGGTGTCACCGCGCCGGACCACGTGCTCGCGGTACCCGATGTAGCCGCGGACGATCCGCGGCCCGTAGATCACCGGGACGATCACCTTGTTGATCTCGCTGCCGTCTTTGGCGCTGAACTCGAACACCTCGACGAACAGCCGGTCCAACGTGAACGCCGCTCCGCTGACATCCACCTGAAGCTGGAACTGGCCGTGCTCGCCGGTCCCACCTCCGACCATGAAATGACCGGTCACTTCGTCGTGGCCCTCGCTGATCCGGTACTGCAGCGTAGCCTCGAAGCCCATGCCGATCCCCGCCACCAGGACGGGGTTGCCCACGAGGTCGAACTCTCGGGGCTGATCGATGCGGTTGGTCACGACGCGTCCTCCTCAGCTCGGTGGGCTCGCCAGCTTTCCAACCACGCGTCCCTGTGTCAACGCCGCTCCCGGTCAGGTGAGCGGGAAGGGGGGCTGCGCCCACCAGGGGAGGGGATCGGCGCGGATGTCGGTCACCCATTTGACCCACCAGAAGCCGCGGCGGCCGGGGGCGACGAGGCGGGCGGGGAACCCGTGGCCGGCCGACAGCGGCGCGCCGGCGATGTGGGTGGCCAGCAGCAGCGTATCGAGGTCACGCAGCGGGAGCCGGCGGGCGTATCCGGTGTGCGACACGACGACGAGGCTGCGCGCGTCGCCGGGGTCGACGATGAGACGGCGGACCGGGACGCCCTCCCAGCTCTGGGTCGCGAACCAGCCGCCAGTGCAGTCGATCGTGGCGCGCGTCTGGTGGTCGGCCTGAAGATCGCCCAGGCCGAGGAGCCGCGTCCCCCGGGCATCCGTCACGGTCAGGCGCCAACTGGCCGGGTCGATGCGCGGGACCGAGTCGTCGAGCCACAGGGTCACGGGCATCCGCGTGGGGTTGTCCGTGCCACGCTCGTGCGAGCCGGTGAACCGGCGCCTCCCGCCGGGCAGAAGCCCGAGCCGGAACGCGGCCTCGCCAGCCGCCCACAGCAGGCCCGCCATGGTCAGCACCCTTCCTGCCCGCAGCGCGCTCCGGCGGGAGAGGTCCGTGCGGCGGACGGGAACGGGGCGGGCGACCACGTGCCACACCCCCAGCGGGATCGTCGCCAGCGCCCCGCCCACGTGTGCCTGCATCATGCTCAGGCCGCCGGGCAACGCGCGCAGCCCGGCGGCATGCGCCACGCCGGTCAGCACGGTCACCACGACCAGCGCCGCCAGCGCGACCGACGCCCACCGCCCCGGCCGCGCCCGCCGCAGCCCCCGCCGGACGATCGCGGCCTTCCACGGGGACAGCACGACCAGCCCGACCCCGACGATGCCATGCGCGATCGTCACCGCCCGCCCGCCCGGGACACCCACCCCGAACGCCACCGTGCCGGTGACAAGACCCAGGGTCAGCAGCACGAGAAGCCCGAGGTTCGTCCGGCGAGCGGCCATCCTCCCACGCTACCCACACCCGCCCTCTGCATGCTCGGGCTGGCGCTCACAACGGCACTGCAGCCGAACACTGGAGGCTGTTGCAAAACCCGGTTGATCAGTTGACGGTTGAGACGGGGTCAGATGCGCAGCAATCCTGGCGCATCCGAAGGAAAACCGTACCCGACACGCCGCGCTGGCCACCCGCTACGCACCCGACGGCGTCACGGCGCGTACGCCGTAGCCTCGGCCGCCCTCGGCGTCGTCGGAGAAGCCGAAGGTGCCCGCGGTCGTTGCCAGCGCCATGCAACCGGCCGTACGACCTTCTCCCAGACCTTCACATCCCTCAAGAGTCGAGCAGTGGACGCGCATAGGCGTGCCTGCCGAAGTCCTCGACCAGCTGCGACGATGCGAGCCTGCCCTGCCTGGCGAACAAGAGGTGGCGCCCGCCGCGTGAACATATCAACGATGCGCTATGGTGCTTGAGGTGTCTGCCGCAGATGTCCTCAGGCGCGCCCGCGTGACCGCGGGACTGTCGCAACAGGAGGTCGCCGCGCGCGCGGGCGTGACGCAGCCGGAAGTGTCCGCTTACGAGAACGGCCGGCGGCAGCCTACGGTGCCGACTTTGGAGCGGCTGATCGCAGCCACTGGGCATACCCTGCGCCTCGTGGTGGAGCCCGTCGCCCCGTATCAGCCGATGACGTTGGCCGATCTGGCCGTGCAACTGCAGCGGACGGACTCGCAATCGAGGCGTTGGCGTCTGTTTCGCGAATTCCTCAAAGAGTTTTCCCATTGCCCGCCAGACCACCGGGCAGCCCTGCTCGCACGGGAGCCCCACGGAGTCGACCCGCGTTGGGACGCGCTGCTGGCTGCCACCGCCGAGCATCTTGCCTGGCATGACGACCTTCGCTGCCCTGAGTGGACAGCGCAGCCCCTCTCGATTTCTGCGTTGCGCTTGGTTCACCAGCACACTTCCGGCCGCCCGTGCCGCCGCGCTTGAGACCAGTCCCGCATCGTCCGCCGCCGCGCGGTCTTCCTCGACCGGTCCGAGCTGGAGGTGGCATGAGTGGGCGATCGTCTGCTCGACCACGAGACGATCCGAAGCGCCCTCAACGCGCTGGCGGTTCGCCTCGCGCGACGCCGTGTCCGCGCGGACGTCTATGTCTTCGGTGGTGCGGCGATGGTTTTGGCGTACGGCGTCGACCGGGCAACTCGCGACGTGGGTGCGGTCTTCTCACCGCACGGTCCCGTCCTTGACGAGGCGCGCGCTGTTGCGGAGGAGCTGGGTCTGCCCCCGTTCTGGCTGAATGAGCAGGCGGCGGTCTATCTGTCGCGACAGCGGGACAAGCGCGCTGCGACAGTGTTCGACCACCCGCACCTTCGGGTGCAGGCAAGCTCGGGCGAGCATCTGGTGGCGATGAAAGCGCTCGCGGGCCGCCAGCACGATCTCGAGGATCTGGGCGTGCTGATCGACCGGCTGGGACTGCGCAGCCCCGACGAGGTTGTGCGGATCGTCGCCGACGTCTTTCCCGACGAGCCCTTGCCCGACCGCAAGAGGATGCTCATCGAAGACCTGTTCCCACGCTCTTGACACCAGGAAACGGCATATGGCCAGGATTCGGCACGCATCCAGGCTGTTGCAAAATCTCGCGGGGCCGCCGGTCGGGGCTCGCGCCAGAGATGCAGCTTTCCTCCGGATGCGAAGGAAAGCTGCCCCTCAAGCTTGATCGCGCGAGCCTGACCTACGACTTTCCTCCCGATGCGGAGGAAAGCTGCGGTGTGGCTGGCCCAGGGGCGCCGACAGGCGCCTCGACGGTTGGCTGCGCCTGCGGCCACGCGCCGTGATTTTGCAACAGCCTGCATCCATGCCGAATCCTGGCCAATAAGGCCTTCACACCGCCGATGGCACGTTATTCCGCTCCGGGTCCTGACTTAGCTCGGTGGCTCGACCTGCAGACCCGATACGCGGGCGAAGTGCCGCTCGTTCCTCGTGACCACGACCAGACCGTGGACGAGCGCGGTGGCGGCGATGAGCGCATCCGGGGTTGCGATGCCCACGGTCCGTCGCAACATACCCGCCCGGTTGGCGATTGCTCTGTCCACAGCCAGCTCGTGTAGAGGTCCGAGCAGTGAGTCGATTGTCGCTTGGTCGGTGCGTTTGCCTGAGAGCAGTTCGCAGCGGGTGATGACGGAGTAACAGCCGCCCCGTGCGGTGGCGGGCAGCTTTGCGGCCCCCCGAAGCTGGTCGATGAACACGTCGGTGTCGATGAGATGGTCAGAACTCACGGTCCCACTCGTCTCGCGAGGGGATCTCCAGGTCCGGCAGCGCGCCGAACGTGTCGTTGCGCACGCGGTCGAAATCGTCGTCGTCATCCCTCGACAGGTACGCGTCGAGCGCATCGCGTACAACCTGCGCAAGGCTTTTGCGCTCGCGCCGCATTCGGGTTTCGATCCGAGCCCGCTGCTCCGGGGTGAGATACACCTGTGTCCGAGTCGATGACATATCCAGCGCAGCATACAGCAGCCGGACCCTGGCGAGAAGCTTGAGCCGCGTCGCCGGGCCGGTGGGTCGTCCTGCTCGACCGCTGCCCGCCCGCGGGGCGTAGCATGTCTCGCATGGGGATCGTCGATCGCAAACGTGATGAGGAGCCAGGGACTGGAGGGAGCGGGGTGGAGGTCGACCTCGACCTCCGGCGGTGTCCGGTGTGCCGGCGCGACCTGCACCCCTGGGAGCGGACCTGCCCCGTCGACGGCGCGGAGGCCGTCGATCGCAAGCTGCTGACCAGCACCGACTTCCCCCCGCCGCCCGCCCATCTCCTCTCCGACGAGTGAGGGCCAGTCGAGCCGCCGCCTCGCCGAGTCGACCCGCGGGTTTCCACCGGAGCGATGAGAAAGCCGCCGATCAGTCCGGTGACGTCACGTCGCCAGGGCTGGTCACTGGACGCAGAACTCGTTGCCCTCGGGATCGCGGAGCACGATCCAGCGGGCGCCATGCATGTCTTCGGCTTCTCGCACCTGCGTGGCGCCAGCGTCACGCAGGCGAGCGACGGTGGCATCGACGCGGACGCGGCGCTCGTCCGATGGTGTGTCGAGAGAGCCGCCGGCGTTGATGTCGAGGTGCAAGCGGTTTTTGACGGTCTTCGGCTCGGGGACCCGCATGAAGAGGATTCGGGGACCGTCGCCGTCTGGATCGACAATGGCGGAGATGGTGTCCCAATCGCTCTCTGGGACGCCGCGGGCGATGAGCCATTCCTGCCATGATGCACAGCCCTCGGGCGGCGGCTGCAGGATGTAGCCGAGCGCGAGCGCCCAGAACTCGGCAAGCCGCCCGGGGCTGGCGCAGTCGAACGTGACCTGGAACGGCGTTCCCATTTCTCAGGGCTCCCCGCTGCGCGTCAGATGCGGCAGCTGGCCAGGCCGCGCTTCACGAGGTACTGCTGGTGGTACTCCTCCGCGGGCCAGAACGTCGTGGCGGGGACGATCTCGGTGACGATGGGCTTGCGGAAGCGGCGCTCGCGCTCCATGCGCTCCTTCGATGCGACGGCCGCCTTCTCCTGCTCAGGAGTGTGGAAGAAGATCGCCGACCGGTACTGGGTGCCGATGTCGGGGCCCTGCCGGTTCTTCGTGGTCGGGTCGTGAACGCCCCAGAATTCGTCGAGGAGCTGGCCGTAGGAGACCGCCTCGGGGTCGTAGGTGACCTCAACCGCCTCGGCGTGTCCGGTCCGGCCGGCGCACACCTGCCGATACGTCGGCTGCTCGGCGTCGCCGCCCGTGTAGCCGACGCGCGTGTCGGTGACCCCCTCGACATTCCGAAACGTCACCTCCACCCCCCAGAAACAGCCTGCGGCGAACGTGGCCTTCTCCATGGCGCAATCCTTTCGCGAGAGACCTCCCATCCTAGGTCGTGCCGGCCGCCGCGCCCGTTACAGGAAAGAGACGAACACCGGCGAGCGGCCGTCCCCGATCGAGCCGAGCCCATGCGGCGTCGGTTCACTGTTCGTCCTGACCTGGGTCGATGATGCCGTGCACGATGGCGGCGAGCGGCGGTCCCACAGCGTGGCGCCGCCCGTCCAGCAGCACCCACAGCGGGCCGCCGAACGGGTCGCGGCCCTCGACCTCCAGGGTGACGCCCGGGCGGATGCCGAGCGTCGCGAGGTGCCGCAACGCCTCGCTGTCCTGGTCGGACACCCGCTCGACATGGAAGCGGGCGCCGGCGGGCGCTCGGGCAAGGGGGTCCCCCCAGCGCTCGTCGTGAGGGCCGCGCTCGGGCGGGATCGGGTCGCCGTGCGGGTCGTGCGTGGGATGGCCGAGCATGGCGTCGATCCGCGCGATCAGGCGGTCACTCACGGCGTGCTCCAGCCGCTCGGCCTCGTCGTGCACCTCGTCCCAGCGCAGACCCAGAACCTGCACCAGGAACGCCTCCAACAGCCGGTGCCGCCGGATCACTCGCAGCGCGTGCTCCTGACCGTAGGCCGTCAGTTTCACGGCCCGAGGCGGAACCCGGCTGACCAGCTCCTCCGACTCCAGCCGCCTCAGCATGGCCGACACCGACGGCGCCGAGACCGCGAGCCGCGTGGCGATCTTCGACGTCGTGGCCGCCTGCTCCTCCGCCTGAAGGGCGTAGATCCTCTTGAGGTAGTCCTCAACCGCGCCGGTGATCACGGAATTAGCCTGGCCTGATCGCCGCGGCAAGGCAAGACGAACCTTTGACAATCGCCCGGCCCACCGACACCCTTACGGCGTGAGAAACGCTCGACACCCCGGCGACGCCCGCTGGCCCGGCATCCTCGATGCCAAGACCGGCGGGCTGTGCGCGTACCTTCTCGGCTGGGTCAGCGGCCTGATCGTGCTCTTCACGCACACCGACCGTGAGGTCCGGTTCCACGCCGCCCAGTCCGTCATCACCTTCGGCTGGCTGACCGTCTTCCTCGTGCTGTGGCGAGCGATCATGGGCCAGGTCTTGGGCGACGGCCTCATAGGGGGGCTGCTGCTCACCCTGTCGGTGCTGCTGATCTGCGGCCTGTCGCTGGCCCTGTGGGGTTTCCTGTGCTTCCAGGCCTACACCCTGTCCCACTTCAAGCTGCCAGTCATCGGCACCCTCGCCGAGCGCATCGCTACTGGGCAGGACCCACCGGCACGATCTGACCACCCTCTACGCGGTACAGGAAGATCTGCTGGTCGGCGACCTCGCCATGGTCGTCGAAGGCGATCCTCTTGGTGATCCCCTGGTGATCGACGGTGTCGAGGAAGGCGTTGATCGACCGCCGGTCGACGCTGCCGGCCGCGATCGCCTCGAGCAGCACGTTGGCGGCGTCATAGCCCTCCGCGGCGTAGGTGCCGGGCCCGCCGCCGAACGCGTGCGCGTAGGCGGCCTGGAACGCCTGGCCACCTCGCGCCTGCGCGATCGGAGCGCAGGGGCAGGTGACCAGCGCCCCCTCGGCGGCGGGCTGGCCGGCGGTTTCGATCAGCCCGGGATCGTTCGCCGCGTCATCCGACACGAACGTCGCCATGACGCCGGCGTCACGAAGCTGCTTGAGCAGCCTGCCCGCGTCGGCGTAGTAGCCGCCGTAGAAGATCGCTTGCGGGCCGGCGGCGCGGACGCCGTTGACGGTGCTCGAGTAGTCCTGGGCGTCCGGGTCGATCGAGTCGTTGAAGATCACGGCCGGGCCGAGCCGCGAGCGGACGACATCGGCGATGCCCTTGCCGTACTCGCTGCTGTCGTCGATCACCGCGACCCGCTCAGGCCGCAGCGTCCGGGTGATGTAGCTGGCGGCGGCGGTGCCCTGCGTGCGATCGTTCGCCACGATCCGGTGGAAGACGTCCCAGCCGTTCCGCGACAGCGCCTCGTTCGTGGCGATCGTCACGAGCGGCAGCCCGGCCTCGTCGAAGATCGGGTTCGCGACCTTGGACTCGCCCGAGTAGGCGGGTCCGATCAGCGCGACGATCCGCTCGTCATGCACGGCCCGGGTGGCCAGAGCGGGCGCCTGGTCCGGGGCGCCCTGCGAGTCGAACCCAACCAGCTCCACCGGGCAGGCTGGATCCCTATCGTTGTACTGGTCGACCGCTAGCTGCGCCCCGTTCCGCAGGTTGATCCCGAGCTGGGCGTTCGCGCCTGTCAACGCGCCGAAGAACGCGATCGCGATCCCGCCCTGGGGGCAGCCGCCTGACGATGCCCGCTCCGCTTGACCGCAGGCCTGGGGCAGCAGGGCCGCGCACGTCAGCAGCGCCGCCCACCAGGCCTTGCGCGCGACGTTACAGCCCACCGACGCCTGTCCCCAGATACGCCGCCTTGACGGCCTCGTCGTCGAGGAGCTTCGCGGCGGTGTCGCTCCTCACGATGGACCCGGTCTCCAGCACGTACGCGCGCTGTGCGTGGCGCAGCGCGGCCGCCGCGTTCTGCTCGACCAGCAGGATCGTGATGCCCTGCTCGTTGATCTCGCTGATGATCCGGAAGATCTGCGCGACGAGCTTGGGGGCCAGACCCATCGACGGCTCGTCGAGCAGCAGCAGCTTCGGGCCCGCCATCAGCGCCCGTCCGATCGCCAGCATCTGCTGCTCGCCGCCGGACAGCGTGCCGCCAGGCTGGTTGCGCCGCTCAGCCAGGCGTGGGAACAGCTGGTAGACGCGTTCGAAATCCGCGGTGACGTCGCCTTTCTTCAGCCCGCGCCGGGGGCTGCGCAGGGCATACGCGCCCATCTCGAGGTTCTCGCGGACGGTCATGCCGGGAAAGATCCTGCGGCCCTCGGGCGACTGGCAGATGCCCATCTCGACCCGCCGGTGCGCGGGGACGCCGCTGATGTCCTGACCGCGGAAGCGGATGCTCCCAGAGGTCAGTGGCCGGATGCCCGAGATCGTGCGCAGCGTCGTCGTCTTGCCGGCCCCATTGCTGCCGATCAGGGTGACGACCTCGCCTTGGCCGACCTGGAGCGTGATGCCCTTCAGCGCCTGGATCCTGCCGTAGTGGACGACGACGTCGTCGAGCTCAAGAAGCATCGGCGGCTGCTCCCAGGTAGGCCTCGATGACGCGGGGGTCCCGCTGGATCTGGCGCGGCGGCCCCTCCGCGATCTTCTCACCGAAATCCAGCACCGCGACCCGATCGGAGATTCCCATCACCAGGCTCATGTCGTGCTCGATGAGGAGCACGGTGTAGCCGTCGTCGCGGATCCGCATGATCAGCTCGCCGAGCTGCCGCTTCTCCGGGGGGTTGAAGCCGGCGGCCGGCTCGTCCAGCAGCAGCAGCCGCGGTTTGGTCGCCATCGCCCGGGCGATCTCCAGACGGCGCTGGTCGCCGTACGACAGGTTGCGGGCGGCCTCCTCGGCGCGGCGCGCGATCCCCATGAAGCCGAGCAGCTCCATCGCGCGCTCCCGGCTGGCGCGCTCCTCCCGGTGGTGCCGACGCAGGCCGAGCACCGCGCCGGGAACGCTGGTGCGGCTGCGCGCGTCGGCGCCGACCATGACGTTCTCCACCGCCGACATGTCAGGGAAGAGCCGAATGTTCTGGAATGTTCGGGCGATGCCAAGCCTGGTGATCTGATAGCGCTTGCGGCCGTCGATTGGCTGGCCCGCGAAGTGGACCTGCCCCTCTGTGGGCCGGAACACGCCGGTGACCACGTTGAAGACCGTCGTCTTGCCGGCTCCGTTGGGCCCGATCAGGGCGAGGATCTCGCCCTCGCTGATCGAAAGGTCGACGTCGGACAGCGCGGTGACGCCGCCGAACCGCACGGTGAGGCTCGTCACCGCCAGCAATGGATCGGCGTCAGCCATCGCGGCCACCGCTCTGCGCCGCCACGAGGTCGGTCTGCGCGCGCGTATGCGCGAGCTCTGCCGATCTGCGGCGGTTGGGCAGCAGTCCCTGCGGCCGGAACGCCATCATCGCGACCAGAGCCGCCCCGAAGACCAGCACGCGCCACTCCTGGAATCCCCGGAACCGCTCCGGCAGGTACCCGATCACGACCGCTCCGAGGATCACGCCGGCCAGGTTGCCCGCGCCGCCCAGCACCACCGCGCACAGGAACAGGATCGACAGGATCAGCGTGAAGTTGTCGGGAGTGATCGCAAAGACCTTTGAGGCGAAGATCGTCCCGCCGAGCCCTCCTATCCCCGCCCCGATCGCGAACGCCCACAGCTTGAACCTGAACGTCGGCACCCCCATCAGCTCCGCGGCATCCTCGTCTTCCCTGATCGCCGTCCAGGCGCGACCCACCCGGCTGCGCTTGAGCCGGCGGACGAGGAACACCATCAGAATGATGAACGAGAGCAGCAGCCAGTAGTACGGCGTCGCGTCGGCGACCCCGAACTCGATGGGGCCGATGGCGGGGGGATGCGGGATGTCGGTGATCCCGCGCGGGCCGCCGAGGAACGGCGTGTTCCGTGCGGTCAGCCGGATGATCTCGCCGAAGCCGAGCGTGACGATCGCCAGGTAATCGCCGCGCAACCGGAGCGTCGGTGTCCCCAACAGCACGCCGGCGGTCATGGACAAGGCCACGGCGATAGGCAGGATCGCCCAGAACGGCAGGCCGGCCGCCACGCCCAGCTTGGCCATGGTGTAGCCACCGATCGCGAAGAACGCGACGTAGCCGAGATCGAGAAGCCCGGCCTCGCCGACCACGATGTTGAGCCCGATCGCCATCAGCACGTAGATCCCCACCGGGTAGAACAGGACGCCCGCGAAGTCCGTCCCCGGTGTGTCGAGAACCGGGATCGTGAGCACTGGGAGGACGTAGAGGAACGCGACCCCGGCGAGTGCGAGAAGCCGGCGTGGCCAGCGCGGGACGCTGTTCCAACCGCGCATGACAGTGCCAGCCACGTCGAGGCGGTCACGCAGGCGCGAGAGCGTCGCCATCATGCTCGAGCCGCCGAGGCGGTCACGCAGTCGCGAGAGCGTCGTCATCATGCTCGAGCCGCGCCTAGGGACTCACCGAGCAGTCCGGTGGGCCGGAACATCAGCACGATGACGAGGACAGCGAACGCGATCACGTCCCTCCACTGTGAGCCCCAGACCGCCGCCCCGTGGATCTCGATCAGCCCGAGCGCGAGCCCTCCAAGCAGGGCGCCGCGCAGGTTGCCGATGCCACCCAGCACCGCCGCGGTGAACGCCTTCACCCCCAGGGTAAAGCCGATGCTGAAGTTTGTGACCTCGAAGACCAGGATGTAGAGCATCCCGGCCATGCCCGCCATCATCCCGCCGAGCAGGAACGTGAGCGTGACGATGCGGTCGATGTCCACGCCCATCAGCATCGCGGTCTCGGGATCCTGAGCGACCGCACGGATCCCCCGCCCGAGCCGAGTCCCGTTCACGAACCGGTCAAGCACCACCATCATGACCAGGGCGGCCACGACGACGAGCACCTTGTCGATCCGGACGTTCGCCCCCTGAAACGCCAACAGCTGCGTCTTCTCCAGGATCCGGGGAAACGACACAAAATCTCGGCCTCGCCACAGCGCGAACACCTCCTGCAGGAACAGGGACGCGCCGATGGCGGAGATCAGCGCGGCGAGGCGCCCAGCGCCTCGCTTGCGCAGCGGCCGGTAGGCGATGCGCTCCAACACGACGGCACTGACGCCCGACGCGAGCATCGCGACCAGCGCCGCGAACAGCAGGGTGAAGACCAGCGCGGCGCCTGTCTGCACCGCGGCGGGGCCGGAGGTGATGCCCAGCCAGCCCGTCGCGAACAGGGCCCCGAACGTGCCGATCATGAAGATCTCGGAGTGCGCGAAGTTGATGAGCTTCAGAACCCCGTAGACCAGCGTGTAGCCCAGCGCGATGAGGGCATAGATCGCGCCAATGGCGATGCCGTCGACCGTGGACGGCCAGAACTGGTTGATGAGGTCGCTGATCGGTGGCTCCTGTCGGTCAAGGGCCGGGGACGATGCAGCGGCGCCCCCGACCCTGCTGCCGGTTTACCCTATCGGTCCGACTCCCGCGAGTTCGCTGCCCCTGACCTCGTACAGGTAGATCTGGCCGCCGGAGATCTCACCGTTCGGCTGGAACATGAGGGTCTTGGTGATGCCGTCATACGACGCCGTGTTCAGCCACTCGTTGATCGATGCCCGGTCGGTCTGCCCCTGCCTGATGGCCTCGAGGAGCATGTTGGCCACGTCGAATCCCTCCGCGGCATAGATGCCGGGCCGGCCGTACGCCTCGGTGTACGCGCTCACGAACTCCGCGCCGCCCTGCAGCTGGTCGTTGGGCGCGCAGGGGCAGGTGAGCAGGGCGCCTTGGGCGGCTGGCTCCCCGGCGACCGCGATCAGCTGCTCGTCCCTGGACCCGTCGCCCGAGATGAACGTTGCGGTGACGCCGGCGTCGCGGAGCTGTTTGAGCAGCAGGCCGCCCTGCTGGTAGTACCCGCCGAAGAAGATCGCGTCGACGTCGGCCGCGCTCACGCCGTTGACGGTGCTCGAGTAGTCCTGCGCCGCGGTGTCGATCGCGTCGTTGTGGACGACCGCGTCGCCCAGCGCGGCGCGGACGGCGTCCGCGAGCCCCAAGCCGTACTCGCTCCTGTCGTCGATGACCGCGACCCTGCTCGCGCCCAGCGTCTGGGCGATGTGTGTCGCCGCCGCCGGGCCCTGCTGGCCGTCGGTGGCGACGGCCCGGTGGAAGATGTCCCAGTCATGTGTCGACAGCCCTGGGTTCGTCGCTGACGGCGTGATGGTGGGCAGCCCGGCCTCGTCGAAGATGGGGTCCGCGGCATTCGACTCACCCGAGAATGTCGGCCCGACGACCGCCACGATCCTCGCGCTCTGCACAGCCTGCTGCGCAAGAGCAGGCGCCTGGGCAGGATCGCCCTGAGAGTCGAGCTGGACGAGCTCGACCGGGCACTCCGGGTTACCCGCCATGTACTGCTCAACGGCGAGTGCTACCCCGTTGCGGACGTTGATCCCCAGCTGAGGGCTGTTGTTTCCGGTCAGCGGCCCGAAGAAGGCGATCGCGACCCCGCCCTCCGGGCACGTTCCATCACCGGCGGTCTGGCCGCTGCCACCACCGCAGCCAGCGGCGAAGAGCATGAGCGCGATCGCCAGCGCCGAGGTCCGCCAACGCGGACGCCTTGCACCCTGCATGATGTTCCCCTCCCCACCGAGGTGGCCGCACCGCACCTTCGGTGACACTCGACATGAATACCTGCGTAGAAAAAAGTCTACGACGAGCCCATGTCGCCGGTGACGTGCGGGCAGCCTGCCCCTCAGGAGAGTGGGCGAAGAAAACCGTTGTCATGACCCATCGGTGACGGGCACGGTCCGCAGGGGCTTGATGAAGCCGTCGGCCTGGATCTCAGCGATCACATAGGTGCCTGTGCTGGGCTCACCGGGGTCGGAGAAGTCCAGGGGCCCAGAGGCGCCGTCGTAGTCGATGTCGGTGCCCTCTTCGACGAGCTGCAGGCACTCGGCATAGCCCGTGCACTTCACGCCGTCTCTGGTCACGTCGTTGATCTGGGCGGCGACGGCGGCGGGGGCGTCCGTGCCGGCGGCGGCGGCCGCGAGCGCGGTGACGATCACCACGTCGTAGGCCTCCGCGCCATCGTCAACGGGCCCTCGCAGATTTTGGACGCCGGCCGCGCGACCCGCACCGTCACTCCGGCGCAGCGGCGCGCGCTGGTGGTGCGTGACAAGGGCTGTGTGCTGCCAGGCGCCGGCTCCCTGGTGTGAGGCCCATCACATCGTGCCGTGGGCAGTCGGCGGCCTGACCGATTTGACCAATTTGACCTTGCTCTGCACTGTGTGTCACGGGAATGCGCATGAGCGGAGGTGGCGGCTGGCTCGGGAGCCCGACGGACGGTGGCGGCTGCACCCGCCGAACCGCCAATGACCGCCACCAGGCCGGCAGGCAGCGGCTGCGGATGTCGCCGGTGGCCTCACCGATGCCAGGCCACCGGCACCGGCACCGGCTGCGCACGAGCCGCGGTCGGGCCCGCGGAGTCCGCGCGAGCCGCGGTCGGGCCCGCGGAGTCCGCGAGCTGCGGTCGGGCCTGCCAGCGTCCTACCGCGCGCCCGCGGACCTTGCTCCTGATCGTGCGACAGCCCGCGTGCACAGGGGCATCGGCAGGAAGCGGCCGCTGCCAAGCGTGTCGGCGATCAGCCACCCACGGAAACGTGACAAGAGCCCGATTTGGGCTGGTCCGGCCCGCCGTGCCCTGGCTCGGATGCCTGAGAAGGTGGCCATGGCGGCGATTGAGTTCATCTACGGTCCGTTGGCCGAGAACCCGCATCGGCTGGGTCACGCGCTGAGGTTCGATCTCGAGTGCTTGCACAGCTGTGCGCTTCCGGGCGAATGAGCAGTTTCAGCCACATCTGTCACGATGTGCTCATCACCAGGTGGGGCGAAGTTGCCACAACGCCTGTGGAGACGGCGGCCGTGGGCGGCGTGGAGTGGGGGAATCCTATTGACCGGTGTGGGCGTTGGGTGGGGGGATGAAATTCACCCGGCGGCGTCTGGGCGCGGCGGTGGCTGCGGTCGTGGTCTTGGCGGGTCTGGTGGGCTGGACGGTGAGACGGGACGGGCAGCCGGTGCGTGCCGAGGTCCGCATCATCGAGGTGCGCTCCGGTCCGGGCGGCGATGAGCCGATCACGCTCGACACGACGCTGTACCTGCCGGCCTCGGCGTCGGAGGCCAGCCCGGCGCCGGCGGTGCTGCTCGCGCATGGGTTCGGGGGGTCGAAGGACTCCGTCGCCGCAGACGCTCGGCGCCTGGCCGCCCGCGGCTACGCCGTGCTCACGTGGAGCGCCCGGGGGTTCGGCCGCTCTGGGGGGCTGATCTCGCTGAACGACCCCGACCGCGAGGTCATGGACGCGCGCCGGCTGCTGGACTGGCTCGCCGACCGGCCGGATGTGCGCCGTGACGGGCCGGGCGACCCGCGCGTCGGGGTGATGGGGGCGTCGTACGGTGGGGCGCTCGCGCTCTCCCTCGCCGCCGCCGACCGGCGCGTCGATGCGATCGTGCCGCAAATCACGTGGCACGACCTGGCGGGCGCGCTGTTCCCTGAGGCCACTGGAGCGCCGCCGGAGCAGGGGGTGCTCAAGCGGAGCTGGGCGGGCCTGCTGTTCACGGCGGGCGCGGCGCCGGCCGCGGATCCCCAGTGCGGGCGTTTCGATCCAGAGGTCTGCCGGGCCTACCTCGACATGGCCGCGGGGGGCCGGGCGACACCCGAGGCCGTGCGGCTGCTCCGGCGGGGGAGCCCCGCTGGCGTCCTCGACCGTATCGCCGCCCCGACACTGCTGGTGCAGGGCGAGACCGACACGCTGTTCACGCTGGCCGAGGCCGACGCGAACGCGCGCGGGATCGCGGCGGCGGGAACGCCGGTGCGGGTGGCCTGGTTCTCCGGCGGCCATGACGCGGCGGGCGAGGCGCCCGATGCCGAGCGCGTCTGGGGGCTGGCCGTGGACTGGCTGGACCGGTGGGTGCGCGGGACCGCTGAGGTGGAGCCTCCTCCCGCGTTCACCTTCAGCACAGCCGCCGGATTCCCGCTCACCGACTCCCGGCCCACGCCGGTCACGTACGCCACGGCGCGGTACCCGGGGTTGGGCGGCGACCTTGCGCCGGCGAGGCTGCCGCTGGCCGGGCCGGTGCAGTCGGTCGCCAACCCGCCAGGCGGCAGCCCCGCGGGGATCTCGTCACTGCCGGGCGTCGGCCAGGCGCTGGCCGGCGCTGGGGTGCTCGACGTGCCCGGCCAGGTCGCGGTGTTCGGGTCGGCGCCGCTGGACGCGCCGCTCGATGTGGTGGGGGCTCCGCGGCTCCGGCTGCGGGTCGCGTCGCCGACCTCCTCCGCGGTCCTGTTCGTCAAGCTGTACGACGTCGGTCCCGAGGGCGGGCAGGCGCTGCCGGGCGGCCTCGTCGCGCCTGTCCGGCTGGAGGGGCTGCCGGCGCGGATCGAGGACGCCCAGGCGGTAGAGGTCACCCTGCCTGCGATCGTCTCCCGCATCGAGGCGGGCCACCGGCTGCGGATCGTGGTCGCGACCGCTGACCAGGCCTACGCGGGCCCGCCCCAGCCGGCGGTGTACGAGGTCGGTCTCGCCGACGGCGCGCTGCAGCTGCCCCGAGTCGAGGCCCGCCGCGTCGGTGGTGGGCTGTCGGTGTGGCTCTGGGCGCTCGCCGCCCTCGCCGCCGCGGTGGCCGCCGGAACCGGGGCGGCCCTGTCCGTGGCACGACGCCGGCGTGCGCGCGCGGATCAGGAGATCGACGAGGAGTCGGCGGACCTCCCGCTGGTGATCCGCGGGCTGCGCAAGGTGTATCCGGACGGGCTCGTCGCGGTCGACGGGCTGTCGCTCGCCGTCGAGCCTGGACAGGTCGTCGGGCTGCTGGGCCCGAACGGGGCGGGCAAGACCACGACGCTGCGGGTGCTCATGGGCCTGGTCAGGCCATCCGCTGGTGAGGCGCTGGTGTTCGGCCGTCGGGTCGTCCCCGGCGCCCCGGTGCTCTCGCGGGTCGGCGCCCTCGTCGAGGGGCCGGGGCTGCTCCCGCATTTGTCCGGCTTCGACAACCTGCGCCTGCACTGGCGGGCCACGGGACGGGACAGGTCGGACGCGCGCCTGGAGGAGGTGCTGGAGATCGCCGGGCTCGGCCCAGCGGCGCGGCGGAAGGTGCGCACCTACAGCCACGGGATGCGCCAGCGGCTCGCGCTCGCGCAGGCGATGCTCGGGCTGCCGGACCTGCTGGTGCTCGACGAGCCGACCAACGGGCTGGACCCGCCACAGATCCACCAGATGCGGGAGGTCCTGCGGGCCTACACCCGTGACGGGCGCGCGGTGCTCCTGTCCAGCCACCTGCTCGCGGAGGTCGAGCAGACCTGCACGCACGTCGTGGTCATGGACGGCGGCCGGCTGGTCGCGGCTGGGTCCGTCCCGCAGATCGTCGGCGAGTCGGGTCTCGTCCATGTCCAGGTGGCGGCCGGCGCCGACGTCGCGGCGGCGTCCGCGGCCGCCGCCGGGCTGCCCGGTGTCGTCGCCGTGGAGCAGACCGAGGGCGGGCTCGTCGTCGACCTCGACGGGACCGCCCGCAGCGACCTCGTCAAGGCGCTGGTCAGCGCCGGCATCGGGGTTGAGGGGCTGTCGTCGCGGCGACGGCTGGAAGACGCCTTTCTCGCGCTGGTGCGCCGCGAGCCCCCGATCGTGCCGACCTCCCCGGCCCGCCCGCCCGCCCGCAGAGCAGACGCGTCCGCAATGATCACCGGATACCGGCGGTCCCGGACGCTGCGCATCCCGGTTGAAGCGGCGCGCCAGCTGCGCCGGCGTCGCACGCGGGTGGCGCTGGGGCTGCTCGTCGCGCTGCCGCTCGTGCTGGTGGCGGCGTTCCTGATCGGCGCGCCGGACGACCCTGAGCCGGCCGCGGGGGGGAGCCAGTCGCTCGCCGACCTGGCCACCGCCAGCGGGGCGAACTTCGCGCTGTTCACGGTGCTCGTGTCCTCTGCTTTCCTGCTGGTCGTGATCGTGGCGCTGTGCTGCGGGGATGCGATCGCGAGCGAGGCCAGCTGGGGCAGCCTGCGCTACCTGCTGGCTGCGCCGGTGCCCCGGTCCAGGCTGCTCCGCACGAAGCTGTGGGTCGGGCTGGGGTCGAGCGCGGCGGCGCTGCTGGTGCTCACTGCGGTCGCGCTGGCTGCGGGGACGCTGGCGTTCGGGTGGGGGCCGCTGCGGACCCCGCTCGGGACGCGGATCCCCCCTGATGAGGCGGTGCGCCTGCTGGGGGTGATCCTCGCCTACATCGCGGTCACGCTCCTGCCGGTCGCCGCGCTCGCATTCGCGCTGTCCGCCTCGACCGACGCGCCGCTCGGCGCCGTGGGCGGCGCGGTGCTGCTGTTCATCACCTCGAGCATCCTGGAGGCCGTCGACGCGCTCGGCGGAGTGCGCGGGCTCCTGCCGACCAGGTACACGCTGGCCTGGCTGGGGCTGCTGTCCTCGCCGGTGCAGTGGGAGGGGATCCTGAAGGGCTGCGTGTCCGCGCTCGCCTACTCCACCGCCTTCCTCTCATTCGCCTGGTGGCGGTTCCTGCGCAAGGACATCCTGAGCTGAGGCTGCCTGGGGACTCACCCGTTGCCGAGCCCCCCATGCGCCTGATACGGTTCCTATGGACCTGCCGAGCCGGGAGGTTTGGTGCTGTCTTTTCATCGATGCGGTCGGGCCGCATCGACGCACACGAGACCGACCGCATGGAAGTGGGCGCCCACGCCCACTTTTTCTTTCCCTCTGCGCGCCGCGCGCAGTCCCCGAGGAGGTGAGTGAATGACGGCAGACGTCAGCGCATCGATCCGCTCGCTCGCCGTCCCGCTCGCCCGAGCCGGTGGTGCCGTGATCGTGGACGTGCAGGTCAAAGGTGCCGGCTCGCGGACGCTGGTCCGTGTCGTGGCCGACCGCAAAGGGGGCATCGACATCGCGACCTGCCAGGAGCTGTCACGGCGCCTGTCGGCCGCGCTTGACGCCGCGGATCCCATCGACGGCCGGTACGTGCTGGAGGTGACCTCGCCGGGCTTGGATTATCCCTTGACCGACCGAGCCGCCTTCGACCGAGTCGAGGGGCGTGCGGTGCTGGTCGGGCGTCATGCGCCCAATGGGTCGCCAGTGCAGGTCCGCGGCACGGTCACGGCCGCCGAGGACGACGCCGTCTGCCTCGACGTCGATGGTGAGGCTGTTCGGGTCCCCTACGGCGAGATCATCAAGGCCACCCAGGCCCTTCCCTGGTAGGAGGTGAACAGATGAGGATCGAGATCGACGCCTTGCGCAGCATCGAGCGGGAGAAGGGCATCAGCTTCGACATCGTGATCGATGCGCTGGAGAGCGCGCTCGGGAGCGCGTACAAACGCGCGCAGTCGGAGGCCGAGGAGGCCCGGGTCGTCATTGATCGGCACTCAGGTGACGTCACGGTGTATGCCCAGGAGTTGGACGATCACGGCAACGTGGTCGCCGAGTGGATCGACACGCCGCACGACTTCGGCCGGATCGTCGCCCAGACCGCCAAGCAGGTGCTGATGCAGCGACTGCGCGAGGCCGAGCGCGAGCTGACCTACGGCGAGTACTCCGGCAAGGAGGGCGACCTCGTCACCGGGACGCTCCAGATTCACGACCGCGGACAGGTCGTCTTGGACCTGGGCAACGCCGAGGCGATCCTCCCGCATGCCGAGCAGGTCCCGGGCGAGCGCTACGATCACGGCACCCGCCTGCGGGCCTACATCGTTGAGGTCCGCCGGTCGATCAAGGGCCCGCAGATCGTCTGCAGCCGCAGCCACCCGCACCTCGTGCGAGAGCTGTTCCGCCTGGAGGTCCCCGAGATCGCCGACGGAACGGTCGTGATCCGCGCCATCGCGCGCGAGCCGGGACACCGTACGAAGATCGCCGTCGAGTCCTTGGATCCCTCGGTCGATCCGGTCGGCTCCTGCGTGGGCGCCCGGGGCAGCCGGGTGCGGGCGATCGTCGAGGAGTTGAGCGAGGAGAAGATCGACATCATCACCTGGTCGCCTGAGCAGGCCCGGTTCGTCGCGAACGCGCTGTCGCCGGCGAAGGTGACCGAGGTGCACCTCTACGACGATGACGCGACGGCGCTCGTCGTCGTGCCGGATTACCAGCTCTCGCTCGCGATCGGCCGTGAGGGGCAGAACGCCCGACTCGCCGCGCGCCTGACCGGTTGGCGGATCGACATCAAGAGCGAAAGCCAGTTCGCCGAGGAGCAGGCCGCCTTCCGTGCGGCCTTCGAGCGGGGCGAGATCGACGAATACGGCCGCCCCCTTCCCGCGACGCCCGCGACGCCCGCGACGGTGATGCTGGACGGCGCGGAAGGCCTGGCGGTGCATGGCACGCCGCCCGGAGAGGAATAGACTGTTGGGCGTCCCCCTTCGCATGTGTGTTGCGTGCCGCCGGAGCACCGCCAAGCGCGACCTGATCCGCTTGGTCGTCGCTGCGGATGCGGTCCAGCCGGACCCGAGCGGCTCGCGTCCCGGTCGTGGCGCATACCTCTGCGGGTTCGCGGGGTGCATCGAGGTCGCCCTGCGACGCGATGGCGCCGCGATCCGTCGAGCGCTTCGACTCGGCGATCGTCGTGTCGCGCTGGATGCCAGCGCGCTTCGGACGCAGCTTCTGCAGGCGGGGGACAGCACGATGCGGCGCGAGCGACGCGCGCCGCGAGATGAGCACAGCGGCCTGGCGCGCCTGGGGACATCCCCGGCAGCGTCCGGCCACGAGGGAGTGAATGCGTGAGCAAGGTTCGAATCTACGAGCTGGCCAAGGAGACGGGGCTGTCCAACAAGGACGTCATCCGTCGCCTGTCCGAGCTCGGCGTCGATGCAAAGTCGCACTCCTCAACAGTAGAGGACGACGATGCGAAGAGGTTCCGCGACAGCCTCGGCAGGCTGCGCGCGGCACGCAGGCGGACTGAGGAGGAGCGCTCACGTCGCGAGGCCGACTCCTATGACCTCGACGCGATCAAGGCCCCCCCCGCACAGACCACGGCCCGTCGGATCCTGCCGCCGCACCTTCGTGCGGCGCAGCGGATGGGGGCGAATCCCCCCGTTCGTCGGCAGCCTGTCGCACCGCCGGGCAGCGTTCCCGAGCAGGCGCCTCCCGGTCCCGGTGGGCAGGGGGTCGGGGGGAGTTCCCCCGGTGGTCAGGGGGTCGGGGGGAGCCCCTTCAGTGAGCAGGAGCAGGAGAGCGGGGGGAGTTCCCCCGGTGGGCAGGAGAGCGGGGGGAGCCCCTTCAGTGAGCAGGAGCCTGTCGCACCGCCGGGCAGCGTTCCCGAGCAGGCGCCTCACGGTGAGGGTGGCCAGGGGGTCGGGGGG
>JBOGEA010000005.1:0-44468 GCA_050743205.1 Egibacteraceae bacterium
CGCCTCCGCCCTCGCGAACGACGACGCATGACTCGGGGTCACCGTGGGTCGCTACTCCTTCGGTGTAGAGCTCTCTCATCTCCTTCTCCATGCCGGTTTATCCCGGCGCTCTGAACGTCCACAAAACCGGCCAAGGCCGAGCTGACCGTTCTGCGGTCGGCTGTCTGGCTCCTCGGTTGCTGAAATCCTTGACGTCGTGACCAGTGGCGGCACCCGCGGGGGAGCCGATGTGGGGACGCCAGTTGTGTGGAACCACTGGGTGGCCGCACGAATTATCGCACTATGTCAGGAGCCCTGGCCCCAAGGAGCCCACCCAACGACAGCAGGAACATCGTCAACGCGATCCCAGACCCGGCGAGCGCTGCCCCAACCCCGCATAACCGGCCACCTGGCGGCCCGGATGCTCCCTGGCCACCGCCGTCACCACCGCGAACGCGCCGATGTTCATCACCGAATACGCCAGCAGATACAGCAGCACCGACGAGAACGCCTGCGCATTGACCGCCGTCCCCCCGTGGACGCGACACCGAACGGCACGATCATCTAACCGACGAGTAGGCCAGCAGCCGCACGATGTTGCGCTGCGCCAACGCGGTGAGATTGCCCAGCGTCATCGTGAGCACCGCGATGACCTTGCCACGGTGGATGCCCGCAGTGTTTTGGGATCAGATTTCTGCGTTGAGGTCTCGTTCGACCTCGGCGAGCGCCGCATCCAGCGATGGCAGATGATCCTCGACCGTGTTCGCGATGATATCCGGATCGCGATGCCAGTATTCGTGGACGACCAGGTTGCGGAACGCGACGATCCTGCGCCAGGGAATGTCCGGCGCCCGCGCCTTGATCTCCTCGGGCAGATGATTGGCGGCCTCTCCGATGATGATGAGGTTGTCCATCGTGGCCTGCTCCAGCATCCCAGTCGGAAACAGCTAGGGATTCTGGCGCACCGCCGCCCGGTAGCGCCAAATGTTGGCGATGGCCTCGCGGATGTCCCGAACGCGCTTCGACTCGGGGCGGCTGCGGGTCACAGCACCACAGCCTCCGCGAGCGCCCGCTCTCGGACATGCGGCTTGAGCACAGCTGGCGTCGAGACGTCGACCCTGCCGAGCAGCTCCCCCAAGTCCTGGTTGAGCGCGATCAGGTCAATCAGCGTTGGCCGGTCGATGTCGACAAGCAGATCGATGTCGCTGGCTTCTGTGTCTTCACCGCGGGCCACGCTGCCGAACACTCGGATCCTGGATACCCGGTGCCGGACGATGACGGCCAGCACATCTTCCCGGCATCCCAGCAGCAGCAGTCCCCGCGGACCCAGACGCCGTCCCAGATCCGCCAGGCGCCTTCCTCCATGGCTGTTCTCGCTCATCGGCCCACCATCGTACGCCCGACCTGCGCTGGGTCAGGGGGCGGAGGCGATGAGGGTTGAGACGTTGGCGGGCAGGCCGAAGGCGTCGGGGAGGATGCCGGTCACGAGGGCGGCGGCGGCTAAGACGCCGATCGCGGTGTTGAGAGCCAGGCCGGGGCGGATCGGGTCGGAGCGGGCCGGTGCGTCCATCCACACCGTCCGCGCGATCGACAGGTAGTAGAACATCGCGATCACCGAGTTCACCACCACCGCGCCGGCCAGGAAATACGTGAACCCCGTCCCGGCCGTGGCCGCCGCGCTGAAGATGTAGAACTTCGCCCACAGCCCCACCAGCGGCGGCAGGCCACCCAACGACAGCAGGAACATCGTCAACGCGATGCCCAGACCCGGCGAGCGCTGGCCCAACCCCGCGTAGTCAGAGACCAGCCGGCCCGGATGCTCCCGCGCCACCGCCGTCACCACCGCGAACGCGCCGATGTTCATCACCGAATACGCCAGCAGATACAGCAGCACCGACGAGAACGCCTGCGCATTGATCACATCCGCCCCCGGCGACGCCACGCCGAACGGCACGATCATGTACCCGGCATGCGCGACCGACGAGTAGGCCAGCAGCCGCACGATGTTGCGCTGCTGCAATGCCGTCAGGTTGCCCAGCGTCATCGTGAGCACCGCGATGATCCCCAGCACCGGGGCCCACACGTCGGCCAGCGGCTCGAACGCCACGAAACAGACCTGCAGCAGACCGGCGAACCCCGCCGCCTTCGACGCCACCGACAGAAACGCCGTGACCGGGATCGGCGAGCCCTCATAGGTGTCGGGCGCCCAGAAATGAAACGGCACCGCCGAGATCTTAAAACCAAACCCCACGATCACGAACATCATGCTCGCCAGCACCAACGGCTCACGGCGGAAATCCTCCAGACCGGAAGCGATGCCGGCCAGGTCAGTCGTGCCCGTGAACCCGTAGATGATCGACAGGCCGAACAGCAGCACGGCCACGGACAGCACACCGATCAGAAAGAACTTCAGCGAGCCCTCATTGGAGCGCAGGTCGAATTTGCGCAGTCCCGCCATCACGAACCCCGGCACGCTCACCAGCTCCAGCGCGACGAAGATCATCACCAGATCCCGAGCGCTGGGCATCAACAGCATCCCAAGGAACGCCGACAGCACCAGAAAGTAGTACTCGCCCTGATAGGTGCGGATCTCCTGGAAATACCGGTAACTGACGAACAGCACGAACAGCGCAGTGCCCAAAAAGAACGCCTTGAGCAGCAGCGCGTAGCTGTCGACGACGAACATCGCCCCGAACGAGGCGCGGTCGGTGCCGTCGACCGCCAGCGCGATGACCCACCCCAGCGAGGCGAGCACCCCGGCGATCGACAGCGCGCACATCGTCTGCTTGCGGGAGCCGGGCAGGAACGGCTCGACGACGAGCACGAGCAGCGCGGTGGCGAGCAGCGCCAGCTCAGGGGCCAGCGCGAACCAGTCGAAGGAGGTGACGTCGGGCATCGCGCTAACCGCCGAATACCCGCAGGAGCCCGTTCACGTCAGGGGTCGTGATGCCCCAGACCAGGAACGGCAGGACGCCGAGCAGCAGCGTCATAAGCAGCAGCGGCATCCACGTGCCCCACTCCAGCACCGACACATCGGCCAGCCTCGCCTCCGCCCACCGTGACGGCGCCTGACCCATATTCACCCGCTGGAGCATCCATAGGAAGTAGCCGGCGGTCAGCAGCGTCCCGACCGCGCCCAACACCATCAGCACCCGGAACAGCACGAGATGGCCGGCATCGACCAGCCCCGGCGCGGGACTGAACGCCGCGAGCAGCGCGGTGAACTCACCCGGAAACCCAGCCAAAGCCGGCAGCCCCAGGCTGGCGATCGAGATGTACGTGAGCAGCGCGCCCATGCGCGGCATCGTCTGGAGCATCCCCCCACCGATGTCGGCGATCGTCCGGGTGTGGTAGCGCTCTTTGATGCTGCCCGCCAGGAAGAACAGCATCCCAGTGATCACGCCGTGCGCCACCATGCCGAAGATCGCCGCGTTGATCCCGATCGGCGTCAACGTCGCGATGCCCAGCATCACGAATCCCATGTGACCGACCGAGCTGAACGCGATCAGCCGCTTCAGGTCACTCTGGGCAAGGCAGCACAGCGCCCCGTAGATGATCGCGATCACCGCCAGCACCGCGATGACCGGCGCGAAATCCATCGCGCCTTGGGGCAGGATCGGCAGCGCGATGCGCACGAACCCGTACGTGCCCATCTTCAGCAGGATCCCGGCCAGCAGCACCGACCCGATCGTCGGCGCCTCAGTGTGCGCATCCGGAAGCCAGGTGTGGAACGGCCACATCGGCACCTTGATCGCGAAACCCAAGAAGATGCCCAAGAACGCCAGCCGCTGGAACTGAGGCGCGAAGACGCCGCTCGCGCCCTGCTCGGCGAGTGCGACCATGTCGAACGTGTTGGGGTCGCTGGTGAAGTACAGCGCCAAGAACGCGACCAGCATGAACACCGAGCCGAACAGCGTATAGAGGAAGAACTTCACCGCCGCGTACTCGCGCCGCGGGCCGCCCCAGATCCCGATCATGAAATACATCGGGACCAGGACCAGCTCCCAGAACACGAAGAAGAGAATGAGGTCGAACGCGATGAATGTCCCCGCCATGCCGGTCTCGAGCAGCAGCATGAGCGACAGGAACGCCTTCGGCTTGCCGGGCTCCTCCAAATGAGAGAACGCGTAGATCGCGCACAGGAACGTCAACAGGTAGGTCAGCACGAACAGCGGCAGGCTGATGCCGTCGATCCCGATGTGGTACCTGGCGCCGATCGCCGAGATCCACGGGATGTCCACCACATACTGCAGCCCGCGCACGTTCCAGTTGTAGCCGGCCAGGATCGCGAGCGACAGCGCGAAGCCGATTATTGAGACCACCAGGGCCACCGGCTTGGCCAGCTCCTCCCGCGCTTTCGGGATCAGCGTGATGAGTGCAGCGCCGAGGATCGGCAAGAAGACCGTGATCGAAAGCGCGACGTCACTCCACATCAGGTTGCGTTCCTCCGGGCTCGGGGTTGCAGTGGCAAGGCAGCTTTCCGCCGTATCTGACGGAAACCCGCGGGTCAACTCGGCGAGGCGGCGATTCGACTACAGCTTTCCGTCGGATCTGACGGAAAACCGTGCGGGCGTCTCCGGTGGTCATTCCTGCGCAGCCTTGCTCGGGATTCCACTCACAAGGCAGCTTTCCGCCAAAAAACCGGCGGAAAGCCTGCGGGCGTCTCTGGTGGTCATGCCACAGCAGCCTTTACTAGCCAACGGCGAAGAGGAGGGCGAAGACGAAGACGCCGATGAACAGGGCGCCGGCGTAGAACTGGACGTTGCCGCTCTGGGCGAACTTGATGAGGCCGCCCGACCAGTTCACTGAGACGCCGAGGCCGTTGACGGCGCCGTCGATGCCCTTCTGGTCGGCGTAGTCGTAAGTCACCTTGCCCAACCGGTTCGCGCCGACGCCGGCCAGGAACACAAGCCGGTCGATCACGTGCTCGTTGAGCCAGTAGGCGGCGGTGGCGAGCTTGTCCCGGACCGCCGTGCGGACGATCGCGTCCGTGTACAGCCTGTCCAGGTAGTAGCGGTTCTCGAGGACCCTCGTGAAGAGTCCGAGGTTGAGCATGGGATCTTTGGCCAGCGACGGCGAATTGCGGTACAGCGCCCGGCCAGCCGCGAATCCGGCGAGCGCGAGCAGTGTCGACAGCGCGGCGAGCCAGAGCACGAACTCGGCTCCGTGCGACTCGAAGTATTCGATGTCGAACATGGTCCAAGCCGCGAACCCCCTCGGGTGCGCGAACTCGAACGGCAGGTTGATGAACCCGATCAGCGCCGCCGGCACGGCGAGCGCCACGAGCGGCCACTTCATCGCGGCTGGGCTCTCGTGCGGATGCCCATGGCCCCGGAACTCGCCGGCGAATACGAGATAGAGCGTCCGGGTCATGTAGAAGGCCGTGATCATCCCACCCAGCGCACCCAGGATGAGCAGGAGATTGCCTGTGTACCCGCCGCCGCCCAGCGCTCCGGCCAGCACCTCGTCTTTGGACCAGAACCCCGCGAACGGCGGGATGGCGGCGAGCGCGACCGACCCGATGACGAACGTCCAGAAGGTGACGGGCATGGGCTTGCGCAGGCCGCCCATGTCGCTCATGTTGTTCGAGTGCACCGAGTGGATCAGCGATCCCGATCCCAGGAACAGCAGCGCTTTGAAGAACCCGTGAGTGAACAGATGAAAGATCCCAGCGGTGTAACTGAACGCCAGCGCGGCGATCATGTAGCCCAACTGCGAGACCGTTGAGTATGCAAGCACACGCTTCACGTCGTCCTGCACCAGGGCGAGCAGCCCGGCCATGAGCAGCGTGATCGTGCCGATGATCGCGATCACCGCCATCGCGGTGGGCGAGGCCCGAAAGACGGGGTACAGCCGGCCGATCAGGAAAATACCCGCCGTGACCATCGTGGCGGCGTGGATCAGCGCGGACACCGGCGTCGGGCCGGCCATCGCGTCGGGCAGCCATGTGTGGAGCGGGAACTGCGCGGACTTGCCGACCGCGCCAATGAACAGCGAGACCAACGCGAACGTGAGCAGGCCGGTGTTCAGCGCAGCCCCACCGGCCTGCGTGCCGGCCTCGACTGACTCGATGATCTCGCCGATATTGAACGTCTGGAACATCGCCCACAGCGTGACGATGCCGACGACCAGGCCGATGTCACCGAACTTGGTGGTGAGGAACGCCTTGATCGCCGCGCTGGAGTTCCCTTTCTCCTCCCACCAGAATCCGATCAGCAGGTAGCTGCACACGCCGACCAGCTCCCAGCCCATCAGCACCATGAACAGGTTATTGCCGATCACGAGCAGCAGCATCGAGAACGTGAACACCGACAGGAGCGCAAAGAAATAGGTGTAACGCGGGTCACCGTGCATGTAGCCCGTGGAGTAGATCTGCACCATCAGGCTGACGAACGTGACGAGCAGGAACATCATCGCGACGAGCCCGTCGATGCGGATCCCGGCCTCGATCTCGAAGCCGCTGCCGATCGGCGTGAGGGGCACGGCGCGCTCCCTGAGGAAGGAGGCCACCCCATGCGCCCCCTCCTCGACCGCGGCGACCGCGTGGACGTTGGCGCTGAACACCTCGATCGCGACGGCGACCGCGAGGAGAAACGCGAGGCCGACGGCGGCGATGCCGATCTCTGCGCCCTTCTTGGGCATCCGCTTGCCGAACAGCATGATGATCAGCGCCGAGGCCGCCGGCAGGGCGGGGATGAGCCAGGCGTAGTCCGAGATCACGGCTGGGTGCTCCTAGTACTTCATCAAGTCGGCGTCGTCGATGTTGACGGTGGCACGGTTGCGGTAGAGCAGCAGGATGATGCCGAGGCCGACGCCGACCTCGGCGGCGCCGATCGCCAGGACGAACAGCGCGAACGACTGGCCGGTCAGGACCCGATCGCCCGCGGGCAACGCGAGTTGGCCGAACGTGACGAGGTTGATGGTCACCGCTGAGAGCATCAGCTCGACGCTCATCAGGACCAGGATCGCGTTGCGCCGGGCGAGGACGCCGTAGACCCCGACGCAGAAGAGCAGCGCGGCAAACGTGAGGGGATAGACCGCTTGCATTACGCGGTGATCTCCTCGCTCGGCCGGGTGACCCCAGGCGTGGTGGAGGCGTCGGTCGGGGCGGGGGTGGGGCGGTCGGTCGCCAGCTCGGGGTCGAGCTGCGGCTCTGGGCCCTCACCCTCCTCTTTGCGGGCCAGGATGATCGCGCCGACCAGCGCGACGGTCAGGAAGAACCCGAGCGCCATGAACGGGAACGCCCAGTGGACGTACAGGACCTCACCCAGCTGCGCGGTCCGGGTGACGGACAGGGGCAGCGGCGTCCGCCCGAAGGCGCCGAAGATCATGGTGACGAGAAAGCCGAACAGCACGACGCTGGTGCCCAGCGCGAGCCGCCGGTTGTCGGTGTCGGCCTCGATCGGCCCGATCGGCGCGCGGGTCAGCATCAGCCCGAACAGGATCAGCACGACGACCGCGCCGACATAGATGAGGACCTGGGTCCAGGCCAGGAACTCCGCGCCGATCACCAGGAACGTCCCGGCCACGGCCAGCAGCGCGACGACGAGGTACAGGGCCGCGTGGACCACGTTGCGCGCGACCACCACGAGGACCGCGCTCGCTCCGCCGAGCACGAGGACGGCGAGCATCAGCAGGTCGGGGAGGGTCATCGACAGCTTTCCTTCGCATCCGGAGGAATGTTGCGGTCGGGACAGGGAGCCCAGCGCGTCACGGCCAGCTTTCCCGCGCATCCGGAGGAATGCTGCGGTCGGGACAGGGAGCCCGGCGCGTCACGGTCAGCTTTCCTTCGCATCCGGAGGAATGTTGCGGTCGGGACAGGGAGCCCAGCGCGTCACGGCCAGCTTTCCCGCGCATCCCGCAGGATTGCAGGGGTTCAGGCATTGGCGGCCTCGCGTTCGGCGAGGATGCGGGCCTTCTCTCTGCGGACGTAGGCGGCCTTCGCCTTCGCGCGGGCGACCCGCTCGCTCTTGCCCTCAGCGATCAGCTGGTCGAAGACCGCTTGGTCGATCTGCGCCTCGACGTGGATGTCGTCTGTGGGCCGCTTGGCCGGTCCGGCCGCCTTCGCCCCGGCGGCGGCCGGAGCGACCTTGGCGGCAGCGGCAGGGGCCGGGGCCGGGGCGGTCGCGGCGGCGCGTTCCTCAGCGGCCTTGCGGGCGGCCGCCAGGCCGTCCGAGACCTCCTTGGGCAGCTCGGCGCCCTCCTCCAGCGCTGGAGGAGGCGGCACGGTGTCCATCCAGGCGCGGAGCCGGTCCTTCTCGTGGATCAGCTCACGCAGGTCGTAGGTCGCGTACTCGAACTCGGGGCTCCAGAACAGCGCGTCGAAGGGGCAGGCCTCGATGCAGATCCCGCAGTACATGCACAGCGCGAAGTCGATCGCGAAGCGGTCGAGGATGTTGCGCGTGCGGGCCCGGGCGCCCTCCTCCTTCGGCGGCACGACCTCCTTGTGGGAGTCGATGTAGATGCACCAGTCCGGGCACTCGCGCGAGCAGAGCATGCAGACGGTGCAGTTCTCGTCCATCAGCGCGATCACGCCGCGGCTGCGGGGCGGCAGATCGGGTTTCACATGGGGATACTGCGCCGTGGTCGCCGGCTTCAGCATCGTCTTCAGGGTCAGCGCCAGACCCTTGAGGAGCCCGATCTGCGGCACGCTCATACAAACACCTTAAAGATCGCCGTCACGACAATGTTGAGGATGGCCAGGGGAATGAAGATCAGCCACGACACCCGCTGAAGCTGATCCTCACGCAGCCGCGGGAATGTCGCGCGGAACCAGATCATCACGAACGCGAGCGCCGCGATCTTTGCGAATATCACGCCGAAGCCGGCGAGCGCGGCGACGGCCTCACCGGGGATCGGCCCGACCGCGAACGACGGCAGCGGGACGCCCGGCCAGATGTACCAGCCGCCCAGGAACAGCACGGCGGCGAGCGCCGAGAGCACGACGATGCCGGCGTACTCGGCCAGCATGAAGAACGCGTAGCGCAGGCCCGTGTACTCGGTCATATGACCGAAGATGATCTCCGAGTCCGCGATCGGCATGTCGAACGGCGGGCGCGACAGCTCGGCCAGCGATGCGACGAAGAACAGGATCAGCCCGAGCGCCTGCGGGATCGCGTAGGGCGCCGGGATCACGCCGAACAGACTGAACTGGTTCTGCGCCTCGACGATCTCGACCAGCGACAGCGTCCCCGCCTGCAGCACCACCGCCGCCGCCGCGAGCACGAGAGGCAGCTCGTAGGCGATCAGCTGCGCCGCCGCCCGGATGCCGCCCATCAGCGAGTACTTGTTCGCGCTGGACCAGGCGGCCATCAGGATGCCGATGACGCTGACCGATGAGACGGCCAGCGCGAAGAAGATGCCGACGTCGAGGTTCTCCGCGAAGACGCCCGGCCCCAGCGGGATCACCGCGAGCACGACGAGAGCTGGGACCAGCGCGACCCCCGGCGCCATCGAGAACACCCATTTGTCCGCGTTGGCGGGGATGATGTCCTCTTTCTGGATGAACTTGATCCCGTCGGCTGGCAGTTGGCCGATGCCGTGGAATGCCGCCTCCATCGGGCCCAGACGCGACTGCATGTGCGCGAGGCCCTTGTGCTCGATATAGCCCACGACCAGCGGCGCCGTCAGAAAGAACACGACGAGCAGCCCGAGTTTGAGCAGCAGCGCGAGCCAGAGGTTGTCCAGGGCGAAGAGGGATTCCATGTGCCGGTTACCGATCCACGTCGCCGACGACGAAGAACACGCTGCCGAGGATCGCGATCATGTCCGGCACGAGCGCGTCCTCCAGCAGGTACGGGATCATCTGGATGTTCGAGAACGACGGGGTGCGCATCTTCAGCCGCCACGGCGTCTTCTTGCCGTCGCTGACCAGGTAGTAGCCGCCTTGGCCGAGCGGGTTCTCGGTGCGGACGTAGACCTCGCCCTCGGGGGCCTTCACGGTCTTGGGCAGCTTCACGTTGACCGGCCCCGGCGGGATCCGATCGAGCACCTGGTCGATGATGTCGAGGCTCGCGTCGACGCGGCCCAGCAGGCAGGTGAAGCGGTCGAAGCTGTCGCCTTTCGTCCCAAGCGGGACTTTGACGTCGACCTTGTCATACCGGCAGTACGGTTCGGTGACCCGGCAGTCCTCGGGCACACCCGCTGCGTGCAGGGTGGGACCGGAGACCCCGAAGTCCAGCGCGACATCCGGCGGCAGGATCCCCACGCCCTTCGTGCGCGCCTTGAAGATCTCGTTGCCCTCGAGCAGGTCCCGGTACTCGCTGGTTCGCACCCGGACGTTCGCGACCATCGCACGGCTGGCCTTCAGGAACCCGCGGGGCAGGTCCTCTTTGAGGCCGCCGACTCGGTTGTAGGTGAAGTGGAGCCGGCCACCGGTCGCCGACTCCATCAGGTTCTGGATGTCCTCCCGCTCACGGAACGCGAAGAACACCGGCGTGATCGCGCCCAGCTCCAGCCCGAACGAGCCGATGAACATCAGGTGGTTGAGGATCCGGTTCCACTCCGCCATCAGCACCCGGATCCACTGGGCGCGCTCGGGGACCTCCAGCTTCATCATCGTCTCGACGGCGATCGCGACGCCCAGCTCGTTGCAGAACGCCGACAGCCAGTCGTGGCGGTTGACCAGCGCGATGATCTGGCGGTAGTCCCGCGCCTCGGCCAGCTTCTCGAACCCGCGGTGCATGTAGCCGATGACCGGCGTGGCCCTGACGATCTTCTCGCCGTCCAGGTCGATCACGACCCGCAGCACGCCGTGCGTGGCGGGGTGCTGCGGCCCGATGTTGAGGTTCATGTCCTGCGTGCGCAGGTCACCCTCGCCGCGGACCTCGACGAGCATTCCCTCGCCGGGCCCGCCGGGCAGCATCCGGGTGCCCGAGCCGGGGCGGGCAAGTGTCTCGCTCATTAGCCCTCCGCCTTCTTCTTGCGCATGGCCGCGGCTTTCGCTCTGGCGCGGTCGGCCTTTGCTTTGGCCGCGGCGGCCTTGTCCTCGGGGGTCGCGATCGGCGTGTCGCCGACGGTGCCCGGCTGGGGCTCAGGCTTGGCGTCGGACTCCCCCGGCTCTTTCGCGCCGGGCCAGGGTTTGGCCTCGCGGCTGGTGAGCAGGAAGTCCTTGCGCAGCGGGAAGCCCTCGAAATTCTCGATCGTCAGGATCCGGGGCAGCAGCCGCGGGTGGCCGTCGAACTCGATGCCGAACATGTCGTAGGCCTCACGCTCGTGCCAGTTCGCGCCCCGGTAGACGCCGGTCAGCGTGGGCAGCCTCGGCGCCTCTCGGCCGCCCGGCGCGATCGCCCGCAGCGTGACGTGATGGCGATGCTCGACCGAGTAGAGGTGGGTGACGACCGAAAAGCCGGCCTCACGCTCGTCGACGCCGGCCATGAAGTCGAAGAAGTCGAAGCGCAGCGCCGGGTCCTGCTTGCAGAGCTGAGCCGCGCGCGGCAGGGCCTCGGGCTCGACCGTGACGGTGAGCTGGTCGTACGCGATCTTCGTGTCGATGACCTGCGGCCCCAGCCTGTCGCACAGGTAGGTGGCGAGCTGCGTCGGCTGCATCGGCGCCCTCCGGCCTACATCGGGTCGTCGGCGGGATGACGGGTGGGGTCCCCGCCGCCGACGACGATCGGGAGTCGCTTACGCTGCGCGTAGCGGTCCTTCAGCGACTCGCCCTGGATCATCTTCTGCAGGGTGACGATCCCGTCGAGCAGCGCCTCCGGGCGCGGCGGGCAGCCGGGCACGTAGACGTCCACCGGGATGATCTGGTCGACGCCCTTGGTGACCGAGTAGCTGTCCCAGTACGGGCCCCCGCAGTTTGAGCACGACCCGAAGCTGATGACGTATTTCGGCTCTGGCATCTGGTCGTACAGGCGCCGGATCGCGGGCGCCATCTTGTCGGTGAGCGTCCCGGCAACCACCAGCAGGTCCGCCTGGCGCGGCCCGTGCGCGAAGGGGATCACGCCCAGCCGGATGAAGTCGTGGCGCGACGCCGACGTGGCGATGAACTCGATCGCGCAGCAGGCGAGGCCGAAGTTGAACACCCACAGGCTGTACTTGCGGCCCCAGTTGAGCACGAACTTCAGGGGCTGGGGGACGTCGACCTCGTCGATCAGACCCACTTCAGCACCCCCTTCTTATATTCGTACGGCAGCGTGATCGTCACGAAGAACAGGAAGATCAGCATCACGCCGAGCATGAACGTCTGCGGGCCCTGCGTACTGCCCAGCACGTTGGCCCACGGGAACACGAACAGCGACTCCACATCGAACACGACGAACATGAACGCGAACAGGTAGTAGCGGATGTGCGTCTGGGACCAGCCCACCCCGACCGGGTCGATCCCGCACTCGTAGGTCGCAAGCTTGGCCCCGTACCACTTCTTGGGGCTGACCAGCCGGTTCAACGCGAACGCCACGGCCACCAGCCCGATCCCCGCGATCACGACCGCGATGACCGTCCCATAGGCCTGGTAGTACGCCGACATGACATTCCTTCGGAGCGCGCCGCAGTCCGCCCCAAGCCTAGACAGGAGGCTCGCTGACGGCGACGAAAGGCTGGACCCGGCGTCATGGCCATGGCCCAAATCCGCGCCAGTGTACGACACCCCTGGGATACGGCTGCCGTGACCTTCGCGCGGTACGACCCGGACACAGGCCGCTCGCGGAGCCTCTCAGAAACCGGTGCGGGCAAGCCCCGTGTCGTACGCAAGGACGACGGCCTGGACGCGATCTCGGAGCCCGAGCTTGCTCAGGATGCGGCTTACATGGGTCTTGATGGTGCCGTTGCTCAGGTAAAGACGCTCAGCGATCTCCGCATTGGACAGGCCCCGCGCGACGAGCGTGAGGACCTCTCGCTCGCGGTCGGTCAGCACATCGAGGACGCGTGGATCGTGCTGAGTGGGATCCGGGTCTGCGCCGACGAACCGTTCGAGGAGGCGGCGAGTGACGGTGGGGCCGACGACGGCCTCGCCAGCGGCTACGACCCGGATGGCGGAGAGCAGGTCGGGGGCGAGTGTGTCCTTGAGCAGGAAGCCGCTGCCGCCGGCGCGCAGCCCGGCGTAGACGTACTCGTCAAGGTCGAACGTGGTGAGGAAGAGGATGCGAGGTGTGTCCTCGCCGGCTTCGGCGCGGATCCGCCGAGTTGCCTCCACACCATCGACGCCAGGCATGCGGACATCCATGAGGATGACGTCAGGCTGGGTGTCACGCGCGAACTCAATCGCCTCGGCGCCGTTGCCGGCCTCGCCGACGACGTCGATGTCGGAAGCCCGGTCGAGGATCATGCGGAAGCCTGTGCGCACCAGCGCCTGGTCATCGACAAGCAGCACGCGGATGCTCATGCCGCCGGAGAGGGAACCGGGAGGCGGGCCTTGATCTGGAACCCTCCCTCAGGGCTGGGCCCTGCGCAGAAATCGCCCCCGAGCAGAGTGACGCGTTCGCGCATACCCCGCAGGCCGTGACCGACCGCGAAAGGCGTGCTCCCCCCTGACCCAGCATCGTCGACTCGGAGTTCGAGGCAGTGCTCGTCGAAGTGGACGCGGACGGAGACAGCGGTGCCCACGCCAGCATGTTTGAGAGTGTTGGTGAGGCCTTCTTGGATGATGCGGTAGGCCGATACGTCGATGCCCGCGGGCAAGGGCCGTGCGGTCCCCTCGATAGTGACGATGACCGGCGTGCCGGTGTCACGGACCGCGGCGACAAGTGCCGGCAGCCGGTCAAGGCCGGGTTGAGGGGCAAGGTCGGCATCCTCGGCGGGCGGTCGGACGAACTCAAGCAGCCGTCGCATATCGGTGAGCGCCTCTCTCCCGATGCTGACGATCGCGGCCAGCGCCTCGCGAGTTCGCTGTGGTTGGTGATCCAGAGCGGCGGCGGCGCCCTGAGCTTGGATCACAATGACACCCAGGCTGTGCGCGATCACGTCGTGCAGCTCACGGCTGATGCGGGAGCGTTCGGCGGCGGCCTCCTCCTCATGTTGACGTTTGAGCTGGACGGCGCGCTCCTCCAGGCGCGATCGGTCCGCCCGATGGCTGCGGACGCCTTCACCTGCGACCCAGGCGGCCACCAGCGCGATCACGGGGAACCCGCCATACTCGAGGGACCCGCCAGCGATGGCAACCACAGCCGTGGCGGCTACGAGCACGCTCATCGAAACTCGATGGCTGCGGTTCGTTGCGACCGAGTAGAGCGCGACGGGGGCCGCCAAGTCGGCGGGCATGTACCACGGGACGAAGTCACTGAAGCTGCTGGCGGAATGTATCGCCGTGGCGATGACGGTCACGACGAGAACCGTGAGGGGAAACCGGCGCCGGGCGAGCAGCGCCAGCAGAGCCACCGCGGCCACCACCCACCAGAGACGGAGCCCCAGCGTCCACCTGTCGGGCCCGTACACCAGTTGGGCCTTCTCGGAGAGGCGTGCGCCAACGGCGATGGTGAGTACGGCGAGGAGGGCCGGGATCCCGACCGTGACGATCACGGGATAGCGGCCTACCAGAGACACGGTCCACCGTTGGCTCACCCCGCTGAGGATAAGCGCGATGCTGCACCTCTGGCCATCCGCCTGGAGAGGGATCTGCTGTACCACCGATGGCCGACGGGACCTCAACCGGCCGGAGACGAGCCAGCAGTGCGGGCATCGCTCGATGTGCCGTTTGGTGCGGCATCCCTCCTTAAGCTGCGGTTGTCCGGTCACAGCGACTCCGCCAAGAGGTAGACGCAAGAGCTGCCGCGAGACAGACGACAACGACGACGCCCTGGTGACATGCTCTGCCCATGGCGAGGATCCTGATTATCGCGTCCGTCCTAGGGCTTCTGAGCGCCTGCACGTCTGACACGTCGTCTACGACGGATGGTGCCGCCGGGCCTGAGGTGGCATGGCAAGCGTTCGCCCAGTGCGCTCGCGACAATGGCCATCCCGACTTCCCTGACCCGGTATTCAACGCCGGGGGGCAGGTCAGGTTCCCAGGGATCAGCCTGGACATCACCACGTACAACGAACTCCAGTCGGCCTGCGGTCAGTTCCTCTCGGACCTCGAGGGCGCTGGCAAAGACGCTCCCGAGGCGAGTCCTGAGGTGGTGGCTGCAGCCCAACGCTTCGCCGAATGCATGCGCGAGCAGGGCATTCGTGACTGGCCCGATGCCGATCCGGCGAGAGCTGAGGAATTCTTCTTCCCCCTGGAGATTTGGGAGGACGCCAAGTTCGGCGAGGGACGTGTCGCGGTTGATGCATGCTTGCCCGAGTTCGGAGACACGTTCGGATGAGCCGCCGCCAGAACGCTGTGGTCACGGTCGTCACGGTCGCTGCTGTGGCGGCGATCGCGATCGGCTGGTTGACGCGTCCAAGCGCCTCCTCTCGGGTCATCGAAGCCACCCACGCCGGCCCACCCCACACCGCGCCGATCGTGCGGGCGGATCTCGTGGCACGAGAGCTGACTCTGGGTACTTTGGGTTTCGCTGGGAGCCTCTCCATAGTGAATTTGGAAAGCGACGGCGTCGTGACCTGGGTTCCAGCGCCTGGCGATGTCGTCGAACGGGGTCAGACCCTGTACCGGGTCAACGATCGCCCAATACCGCTCTTCTACGGAGACACCCCCGCTTGGCGTGACCTCTGTCTGGGCATCGAAGACGGAGCCGACATCGCCCAACTCGAGGCCAACCTGGTTTCGTTGACGTATGCCGACGATCTCATCGCTCAGCCCGACGCCCGCTTCGACGAGGCCACCGACCTAGCGGTGCGCCGATGGCAGTATGACATCGGCGTCGAGCTGACCGGTGTCGTGGAACTCGGACAGGCCGTGTTCCTTCCCGAGGCGTTACGGATCACCGAGGCCCAGGCGCCCGCTGGATCACTGGTCGTCGTCGGAGGGCCCGTCATCGCCGGCACCTTTACGACACCTGTCGTACGCGTCCCCTTAGACGCCGCCCGCCAGACCGACGTGGAAGTCGGCGACAGCGTCGTCGTGACGCTCCCAGGCGAGCGTGATGTCCCAGGGAGGGTGAGCGAGGTGAGCCGAGTAGCCGCCGGCCCGCCCAACGCCGCAGCAGATGACGCGGCCGCAGGTGTCGAGGCAGCAACCGTGCTGGTGACGATCACCCTGGATGATCCCGGGGTCGCCGGAATGCTTGATCAGGCCCCGGTTGAGGTGGCCATCAGCACCCAGGAGCGCGCTGGTGTGTTTGCCGTCCCAGTGACGGCCCTGCTCGCCCAGGCCGGAGGCGGCTATGCGATCACGATCGTCAGTGACGACAGCACGCGTCGAAGAATCCCAGTCACCGTAGGTATATTCGACGAGTTGGCCGGGCTCATCGAGATCAGCGGGACGGATCTCCGCGAGGGCGATCAGGTAGAGGTGCCTGCCGAATGAACAGCTCGGCCAAGTCGGTCCTCGAACTCATCGACGTGCACAAGACCTACCCTGGCGACCCTCCGGTCTCCTCCCTGCGGGGCGTAAACCTCACGATCAGCGAAGGCGAACTCGTCGCTGTCGTAGGCCCGTCAGGGTCCGGCAAGAGCACCCTCATGCATGTCATGGCTGCCCTCGACCGGCCCAGCGCGGGCGAGGTGCGCATCGCCGGCCACGATGTGGCGACGCTGCCCGACGCCCGACTGGCCGGCTTGCGAGCGCACTATGTCGGCGTCGTGTTCCAACAGTTCTTCCTCCTTGACAGCCTCGACGCTATCGACAATGTGGCCAACGCCCTCCTCTACCGCGGGGTCCCCTCCGCCGAGCGCCGCAGCCGGGCGGTGGCCGCGCTCGAACGGGTCGGGCTCGGCCTCCGTCTCCACCATCGCCCCTCCAAGCTGTCCGGCGGCGAGCGTCAGCGGGTTGCCATCGCGCGCGCTATCGTCGGTCGGCCCGCCATGGTGCTCGCCGATGAGCCCACCGGAAACCTCGACAGCGCCACCGGCCACGAAGTCCTCGCCCTGCTTCACGACCTGCACGACCAGGACGGCGCCACCATCGTGGTCGTCACCCACGACCACGAGATCGCGACCGCGATGCAGCGCCGGATCGAAGTACGCGACGGGCAGGTCGTGGCCGATACCCACAACGGTCACGGACCATCCCGGCTGGAGCCGGTTTGGCACTCGCAGTGATGCCAGCCCCATGACCACGCTGCCGCCACCCGCGTCCCGCCTCCGGCTGACCGACCTGCTGCCTCTCGGTACGCTCGGTCTGCGAGCCCGTCGGCTGCGGACGGCCATGTCCGCCTTGGGCGTCGCCATCGGCATCGCCGCGCTGGTCGCCGTCGTCGGCGTCACCCGTTCCAGCCAAGCCGACCTGCTCGCCCAGATTGACCGGTTAGGCACCAACCTGCTGACGGTGGTCAACGGCCAAGGTTTCGGCAGCGAGCCGGAGCTGCCGGCTTACGCCGCCCGCACCATCGGCAGGGTTGACGGCGTCGATCGCGCCGCAGCTACGGCTGAGCTTGAGGACGCCCGCGTCTACCGGAACGACCGCATCCCCACCTACGCCACCGGGGGTCTGACGGTACGGATCGCCGACGACGCCCTCCTGCGCACCATCGAAGGAACAGTACGTGTCGGCGCCTTCCTCAACGACGTAACCGTCAACTACCCTGTCGTCGTCCTGGGTGCCGCTGCCGCAGACTCCCTCGGCATCGAGCGTCTCGACGATCCGACGCCGATCCTCCTGGGTGGACGGTGGTTTCAGGTCACCGGAATACTCGAACCCCTCCCCCTGGCGCCGGAGATCGATCACGCCGCCCTGATCGGATCTCCGGTCGCCGCCCGCCTGCTGCGCTTCGACGGCCACCCCACCCGCATCTATGTGCGAGCCGACCCTGACCGCACCGCAATGGTGGCCGGCCTGTTGGCCGCATCCGTGAATCCCATCAATCCCGCGGAGGTCAGGGTGGACCGCCCGTCCGACGCTCTCGCGGCTCGCGCCGCCGTCGTCACATCCAACACTGCCCTGTTCCTCGGTCTGGGTGCCGTCGCGCTGGTCGTCGGGGGAATCGGCATCGCCAACGTGATGGCGATCGCCATCCTCGAGCGTCGTACCGAGATTGGGCTCCGACGGGCGCTCGGCGCAACCAAGAGGCACATCGCCGGCCAGTTCCTGACCGAGTCGCTCGTCCTGGGCATAGCGGGGGGAGCGGTAGGCGCCTGCATCGGCGCGGCCGTGACCGCCGCCCTGGCCCGGGCCCAGGGCTGGCAGACTGTCATTCCGATCACCGTCCTGTGGGGTAGCGTTGTGCTTGCCGCCGCTGTCGGAGCCCTATCCGGCTTCTACCCGGCCGTACGCGCTGCCCGCGTGCCGCCGACCGACGCGCTCCGGTCCGCCTAGACGCAACCTCGTCTTCAGGGACATACCTCGACCGCCGAGGAGCGCGCCCACCTCAAGACCGTTGCCCGCCGTTACACCTCGCCATACGCGAAAGTGGTACGGCTGGAATCGTGCTGTACGCCGCGCAGTAGCTGAGCAACGACGAAATTGCTGTCCGGCTGGACACTGCCCGCAGGTCGTGTCGAAGTGGCGCAAACGCTTCTTCGCCCAACGCCTGACAGGGCTGGCTGACCTTCCCCCTGGCGATCATGCGGCAACGGGTCAAGCCTGAGGCGCCTCATGTGGATCTTTGGGCGTAGGGGATCCTTGACGTAAGGGCCTCTTGCGGGAGAAACGGTCGTTCAAGACCCGTTCCGCGAAGAGGCCCCGCTCATGCTGCCAACCGAAGACCTGTTCGTCCGCGTCTACTTCGTCATCCACGACGCCATCCGCCACGGCGCCCTGCGGATACCCCGACGACCAGGACCCAAGCCCAAGTGCCCCGACGCCGAGGCGCTCACCATCGACATCGTCCGTCACCTGCTCGCACGCCGCTACGAGTCGGGGTTCTCGCCGAGGTGCGTCGCGACTGGTCGGCGTTGTTCCCCAGTCTGGCTGTCCGAAGCGAATTCAACCGTCGGCTGCGCTGGCTGTGGGGCGCCAACGAGTGCGCTCCGAGCGCACCTGGCCGCGCAGGTGTCCCCCGACGACTGGGGCCAAGCGACACCTGGGCGCTGCCGGTCACACATCCCTCACGTGTCCGCGGCCCTGACGGCCGGGGCTGTTGTGCGACAAAGGGTTCAACGGCGCTGTGTTCGCCGCCGAGATGGCCCAACTCGGGATCGCGGTGCTGATCCCGCCCACGAAGGCGCAGCGCAAGACGATGCTCAAGATGGTGCGGCGGGTCATCGCGAAGTGGCGCAACCGAGTCGAGAGCTCCTTCGGTGAGATCACCGACCGTATGGAACTGGCCCGGCATGGCGCGCGCACCTTCTGGGGTCTGCTGACTCGCACCGCGGCGACTCTTGCCGCCCCACACGCTGCTGCTGACCAGCCTGAGCGAAACCGCATAACCCACAACAATCCACATAACGCGCCTGAGGTGGGCGTGGCGATCAAGGCGCTGGCCTGTGAGCTGCCCCCCGGCTAAAGGCCTGGAACGTAACAACATTGCAATCGAGGTTCTTGACGTGGGCCGGATGTGCACCGCTCCATCCTTCACGGCATCGTAGCTGGATCTTACCGCCGCGATCCGGACTTCGGGGTCAAAGCCGCCCGAGTGCTCAACCTGTGCCCCTGTCGTTGAAAAGACCGCGAACTGCGTGACGGCGAGGATGTGACCAGCGCGACGAGAAGACCTCGATCCAAGCCTGGATCCGTGTCTGTGCGACCGCCCGCCAGATCCCGGCCAGCCCATGTGGGTGGAGCACGAGTACGGGGGTGACGGCGCGTTGGCCTATGGCGGCTTGGGACGTGCATCGCGGCAGGTCCATGGCCGCTGCGAGTCAACCACCGGTATCGAGCCGTTCGGCCGTCTGCTGGAGCAGGCCACCCTACGCCTCAGCGCAGCGCGTGTTCTGGGTGGTTGACAGCAGCTCCCCTCACCGTGGGCAGGCGTCCATCGACCGTCTCCAGGAAGGGCCGACGCAATCTGCGGCTGTTCACCTGCCCGTTCACGCATCCTGCCTCGGGCCAGGTCGAGGCTGCTTCTCAGTGGTCCAGCGCAAGGCCCTGACACCCAACGACCTCACTGACCTAGCCGAGGCAAAGGCCGTCTGAGGTTTCAGGCCACTACGAGCAGAGCGCCACCCGTTCGAGTGAAAGTTCACCCGCCAAGACCTCGACGACATCCTCGCCAAGACCGCTGGCGACCAGTCCCTCCGCTCCCACCGCCTGACCCATCCATACGTCACCGCAATTATGCCGAGGGGCACTTAGCCTGCTAAACAATACCGTTTCCACCGATGACGCAAACTCCCGACCAACGTTTGCGCCATTCAAAAGGGCCAGAAGTCCGATTAATCATCAGGCGCCAGAGAGCACACAATTATTCATCAGGCCATCAGGTGATCATCGCCGACGTTCAACTACAATATAAAGCCCCCGACGCCCCGTCAGCTTAACAGAAAAGGGAAACATAATCAGCGAACCATGCCAATATAAGCTCGACCACGAGACCCCCGGAAACGAACACCCGAACGCTGAGCAGCATACCCTCCCGCTCGCGCTCACCTGCTTCGTGGGCCGTGACCAGGAGCTGTCGGAAACGGTCAGGCTGCTTGCAGGCGCTCGCCTCGTAACGCTGACGGGCGTGGCGGGTGTGGGCAAGACCCACCTGGCCTTACAGGTCGCGCGAAATGTAGCGAGCGACTACCCGGACGGGGCGTGGCTGGTGAACCTCGCCGACCTTGGCGAGGGTGCACTGATCCCCGAGGCGATCGCACTCGCGCTCTTCCTGCGCAAGGGAGCGGAGCCTTGGACGAGCAAAAGTCTCGCCGGGCAGCTACGGAGCCATCGGACGCTGCTTGTCCTCGACAGCTGCGAACATCTCATCGACGCCTGTGCCACACTCGCCGCGACGCTGCTGACGGTATGTCCGGGCCTCCGCATCTTGGCGACTAGCCGCGAGCCGCTTGGGGTTCCGGGCGAGGCCATACTGGCCGTGGCGACCCTGAGCGTGCCCAGCCTCGGCGAGGTTGCCTTGGACGTCCTTTACGCCTGCGAGTCCGTCCAGGTGTTCGTCTGCAGGGCTGCAGTCGCAGGCTTCGTGCTCACTCCTGACGTCGCACCGGCCGTGGCGGATATCTGCCGGCGCCTCGACGGTCTTCCGCTCGCCATCGAGCTGGCGGCCGCGCGGGTGGGGATGTTGTCGCCTCAGGAAATCGCCGCTCGTCTGGACGACCGCTTTCGCCTACTCACCAACGGATCCCGCACTGCTCCGGCGCGACACAAGAGTTTGCAGGCGGCCCTGGACTGGGGTCACAGCCTGCTGACGCAGGAGATCCGCGTGCTCTTCCGGCGGCTATCGGTGTTCGCCGGCGGTTGCACCATCATGGCCGTTGAGGATGTCTGCGCGGGCGGCATGGTCAAACGGGAGCACGTCCTCGACCTGTTGGCTGAGCTGGTGACCAAGTCCCTGGTTGTCCCGGACACCGCCGCGCCCGAAACTCGTTACTCACTCCTTGAGACGATCCGACAATACGCGGGCGACAAGCTCGCGGAGGCGGGCGAGGAGCCGGCATTCCAGGCTGCGTTTGCGGAGTGGTGCTGCAACCTCGCTGAGCGCGCCGAACTCGAGACGAGCGGGCCCAGCCAGGAGAATTGGCTCGCACGCCTGGACGCCGAGCGAACGAACATTCGCGCGGCGCTCGGATGGAGTCTGGCGAATGATCAGTCGGAGCTGGCTCTACGACTTGCTGTGTCCCTCTCCTTGTTCTGGCTGATGCGAGGGCATGCCTTGGAGGGTCTGCAGTGGATCGAGCGGGCGCTCGCAACAGCCGCTGAGGCGCCCACCCCTCTGCGGGCCAAGGCTCACTGGGGCGCCGGGCTGCTCGCGGCGGCGCTCGGCAACTTCGGACATGCTCGTCACACCGGTAAAGAGAGCCTCGCCCTGGCGCAAGAGATGAAGGACGTGCGGACCCAAGCCCGAGCGCTGGGCCTGCTCGGGATGTGTTCGATATTCACGGACCCTGCCAGCGCCTCCGTGCCCCTTGAGCAGAGCGTGGCATTGGCCCGCCAGGAAGGCGACACGTGGACCCTCTCGAACTCGCTTGGATGGAGAGGATTTCTCGCGATCTTCCGCAGCGAACTGGGGATCGCGCGCTCCCTACTCGAAGAGTGCATCGCGGTGGCACGTTCTGTCGGCAATCTGCACGGTCTGCGCATCGGGCTGCTCAGCCTGGGCTACATCGCGCGCCAAGAGGGGAATTGTCAGACGGCGGAGGCGCTCCTCAAAGAGGGCTTAGCAACTGCTCTCAAGCTGAACGACCCGCTGTGGACGGCAGTAGCCTTCGCCTATCTCGCGGACATGGCAAGCCTGTCCGGGCACGACAGTAAGGCACAGGCATTCGCCGAAGATGCAGTGTCCGCCGCCCGCGACGCCCACTGCCCGCCCGTCCTCGGCTTGTGCCTGACCGTCGCGGGCCGGGCCATCCTGGCGGGCGGCGACCCCGCGACCGCCCAGCAACTCCTCAACGAAGCCATGTCGCTCCCCTCACCCCATCCCGGCTACCTGGCGCTGGCGCTCCTTGGCCTGGCCCAGATCGCATTCGCCCCCGACGAGCCTCACGCCACGCAACCACTCGCGGACAAGGCCCTCGCAGTGGCCCGAGACGGTGGGGGCAACACGGTTATCGCCCAAGTAATCCATTACCTCGGATGGCTCGCGCGAGCCACTGGCAACTCGACGGACGCCTGGCATCTTCATTATGAGGCATTAGCTCTTCAGACCGACACCGGTGATCGGATCGGCGCCTTGACGTCGCTGGAGGCGATAGCCGGAATTGCAGTGGAGCAGGACCGCTGGGACTTCGCGATACGCCTGTTTGCCGCCACTCAAGCGCTCAGGGACACGAGAGGCATTCCTCGACGCTCAGGGGCCCAGACCGCGCACGAAGCTGACACAGCGGTAGTCCGAGGCAAGGTCCCCTCAGAGCAGTTCGAGAAAACTTGGGTGCAGGGAACCGCAATGTCGTTCAACGAGGCAGTGGCTTACGCTAACCGTCGACGGGGAACCCGTCGACGGCCACGCGCTGGATGGGCGAGTCTCACTCCAACCGAGATCGAGGTCGTTCACCTCGTGGCCGAAGGCCTCACCAATCCAGAAATCGGTGAACGGCTCTTCGTCTCGCGACGCACAGCTCAGACCCATCTCTCAAACATATTCCGTAAGCTCGACATCAGGTCGAGGAAGGAACTCACCCGCGAGGCAGCCCGGCGGAAGATCTGATCACCTCCCAGCGATCGCCACGTGCTCCTCGACCTCGCATCTGCTTTTCATGCATCTCGGGTATCTGAAGCGAGGGCGCTTCCCCGAATGCGGCATAACGCCGTCGGTTAGCTGGTGCCCCGTCGCCGAAACCCTTAAGCACGCCAATGGCGCAAACTTCCCCCGGCGACCTAGGGCGCCTCGGTTCCTATGAGGGACCTGAATTAGGGCCAAGACGGCCGCCCCGAGTTTGCAGCGTTGCTGGTCAGAGGCGTCCGCGCGGCCGTCTTCGCGATTTCTTCAGCACTCTCCGAGGCGCCCTACCCTCTACAGCGGTCAAGTCTATGGAGATACGGCCATTCCGTGTGCATCATCTGTCTCCTCTCTACGTCTCATGATCCAATGCCCTACGCCAACCCACGCCCGGTTCTACGCGAACCCATCTTCAGGCCCAGGCCATCCGGCTTTGAAAGATCCGCCGCTGTGGCTCATGCTTCTCCATGCCTCTCACCCCATACTCCAGGCATGACCATTGAAGCTGACCCGAGGACCACCTTCGAGCAGGTCGAGGGTCCAGGCATCTGTACCAGCACGCTCCCGCAGGAAGCGACTGCATCGAGAGCGACGATGGTCGGATGGACCGCCCGCTGGACCGCCGCAGCCCGAGCCAGCGAGTCAGAACGCTCCGATCCCTTGTTCACCGATCCCCTCGCTCACGCACTCGCGGATGAGGAAGCACTTATCCTGTTACACGACGCGACCGAGTCGAGCGCCGTCCGCGCGCAGCTTCCCTACATCGCTGTCCGGACCCGGTTCTTCGACGACTTCCTCATCAAGGCAGCGCATCTCTCGCCAACTCGTCAAGTGGTGCTCCTCGCCGCCGGGATGGACACGAGAGCCTTCCGCCTACCCTGGCCGGCCGACACGTCGGTCTATGAGCTCGACCAGCCAGAGCTCCTCAGCCTCAAAGAGCACATACTCGTACGAGAACATGCCGAGCCATGCTGCCAGCGCCACACCGTCGGCGTCGATCTGGAGCAGGACTGGGGTGATGCGCTCCGCAGCGCCGGATTTCAGCCAAACGATCCCTCGATCTGGCTTGCCGAAGGCTTCTTCTACTACCTAGAGGAACCGAGTGTACGAGCAGTGCTCAAGCAGATCACCACTCTGACAACTCCGGGCAGCTGGTTGGGGACTGACTTTCTCAACCACGAATTCGTCAGCCACCCATGGTTTCAACAGATGCGCGATGCGCTGGAAGTCCGCGGCATCTCGTGGCGCTTTACAACAGACAAGCCCGAGGCGCTGCTGGCCGAATACGCCTGGCGGGCACAAGGGGTCCAACCAGGCGATCAGGGTGCGAACTTCGGCCGGTGGCCCTATCCCGTGCTGTCCCGTGAGTTACAGGGCTGCCCCAGGAGCCTTCTGGTCACCGCCCAACGCGACACCACAATCCTTCAGTAAAGCCTTGGAACACGTCAACCAAGGAAAGGAGCTGGACATGAGGCTGCACGCAAGCTCGTACAGCGAAGAGCGCACGTTGGCACAGCAGGTTGGGTTCTCCCCCGGTTCGGTGGGCACCCAGCTCGTGGTACCAGGGTTCTGCTGCTGCTGCTGCACCGCTGCGGTTACGTCAACTGAACTCGACTGACGAGCACCCTGCCGCAGATGAGCTCACGGATGGTGGCGCGCACATGCGCCACTATCCCTGCTCAACTGCCAATAGGTACTCGGCGCACGAACACTGCTGAGAACGACGCCCCTCACGGGAGCGGACAGTGGCTCGGGGCTCATCTTCAGATTCCCGAACTCATCAGCAACCCACGAGCCCGAGGCGCTGTTGGCCGAATACACCTGGCGGGCACAAATGACCCAACCAGGCGATGAGGGGCGTTAACTTCGGTCGGTGGCCCTCTCCCGTACCGTGCCACGAGAGTCCAGGACTGGTCCAGGAGCCTACTCGTTACCGCCCAACACGACACCACAACTTTCCACAAAGCCTTGGAACACGTCAACCAAGGAAAGGAGCTGGACATGAGGCTGCACGCAAGCTCGTACAGCGAAGAGCGCACGTTGGCACAGCAGGTTGGGTTCTCCCCCGGTTCGGTGGGAACCCAGCTCGTGGTGCCAGGGTTCTCCTGCTGCTGCACCACCGCAGCGGTTACGTCAACTGAGCTTGGCTGACGAGCACCCTGCTGCACATGAGTTCACGGATGGTGGCGCACCTGCGCCACCATCCCTGCCAATCATCACCGTACGCCCCATCGACCCTTCACGATTGAGCCATGAGACGAAGACAGCGACACGAATCCCAAAGTCAGCCGAGCGCCGCGACTCAAGAGCGCTTACTGGACCTCACCGAAGAGAAAGCACATCTCTCCCGAAACGATGATGCACTCAATGGGGTTTTGCTGGCCAATTCCTATAAAAATATGCTTCCCTGGATCGACTCGACGGGCTTTCGAACGCACGAGTTGCGCTACAGGACGCTGGGCCATTGCCGTGCCCCTCGAGCAGCAGAAGAATTTCTTATGGCGTCACGTCTGTACCGTCATGACCGCAGCACGCAGATGTCCGTCGCGCCTTATTTCCTGGACGCTGGCCAGCTGACGGTTGCGCTGATCGACCATGAAGACAGCCGAGACGCGCAGATCGTCACTCTCCCATCCTCCGTCTCCACACAGCGCGCCTTCCAGGATGTCGTCAGGCAACGGCGCAGCAGAAGGAGCTACACGGGGGATCCCCTGAAACTCGCTCACCTCGCCACGATCATCAGGAGCGCGGCGGGAGTCACCGGGGATGCCCAACTACGGCTGAGCGATAACAGCAAAGCCCACGTTCGGTTCCGAGCCGTCGCTTCGGGAGGCGGGCTCTACCCTGTTGAGCTATACCTTGCGAGTCTGAGCGTGAGAGACCTTGAGCGCGGGCTGTACCGCTATCAGCCACTCCAGGACGTACTCATTCGCGAAGGAGACTGCCCGGACATAAGGTCATGCTGCGCAGGACCAGAGGATCTTGAAAACATCCGCCGCGCGGGGGTCATCATCCTCTTGATTGCGCAGCCATGGAGGTCAATGAGAAAATATGGCAGCCGTGGGTTGCGTTTCGTTTTCATCGAAGCGGGCGCCATGACCCAGAACATCCACCTCACGACCGAAGCCCTCGGTCTGGGAAGCGTCGACTGCGGGAGTTTCTGTGACGACGAGGTTCATGAGGCGATGGCCTTAGACGGAGCGTTCAAAACTTTTCTCCATGCAGTCATAGTCGGGGACCCAGGATAGAAGACCATGGACAGCAAATCGAGACCTCGGATCAAACGCGGTTGCTCTCTGCTGGCTCACACCCCGGATTGCGTGGAGGTGCGCCTTGGCGTGTGGAATGCCGTGTCTCACACAATTTCAGACGAAAGCAGATCAGGCAACCTATGGAAAATCGTGGCGCAATTGAATGGCTCGCTCACGCTGTCCGAGGTGGCGCAGAACGCAGCTGTGGGCAACCGGGACGTCGAGGCGGTCGTTGATCAGCTGCTCGCATTGGACGTCATCGAGTCTGAACCGTCGAATTTCCTCGATTACTACTTGGACATCGCATCTGCTAATGGAGCAGCGCGGCAAGCACATGACCTCGCGCCGATCGTGCTTATCGGTTCACCGGATCTCACAGAGATGCTGCACAGGATTCTGACCCAGACATTGCCCTCCCTGAAAATCGACCTCTATGGCTGGGACGCCCCGGTTTGCGCTCCACTCATCGACCACGACAGGTCATGGCTGCTCGACGGCCTCCAATTCGAGAGAACAGCCGCCCAGTTCCAGGAATGGCAAGGCAAGCTGATCGTGTTTGTGGCAAACGTGATTGATCCACTCGTGTGCCAAGCCATCAATCGAGTGTGCCTGTATCACAAAATATCCTGGCTTCATGCGGCTACAGATGGTCCTTTCATTCTCGTTGGGCCGCTGGTCGTTCCGCAGCGGACCGCATGCTGGGAGTGTTTTGAGACTCGAGTGTTTATGAATCTTCGCGAGGCAGCGGTCTACCAACGTTACAAGAATGCGATCGCCAGCAGCCCGTTGTTGGGAAACACGCAGGCGAGTTCGGCAGTACTTGCCAGTGTGCTTGTGTCACTCACAGCAATGGAGGCCCTCGCCTTCGTCGCCACGTCGGATTCTACGACGTTGGGGAGCCTGCTGAGCCTCTATCTGCCAACGATGGAATTCTCGATGAACGAGGTTCTGCGGCTGCCGGGCTGTGCGGCATGCGCGCCCCTGTCCGAGCGCGACGATGAAGAGCTGTACTTCGACGTGCGAGTCCTTATAGGGGAATAGCTTGAAAGCCGAGATAACGACCACAGCACAGGGCATGCAGCTTCGCGGGCTCACGCATGTCGGGACCATCCACGACTCGACACGAAAACTGATGAAGCGCATGGTCAGCCCGCTGTGCGGACTTGATCAAAGTGTCGGGTTCGTAACCCGTGGCCGCGCGGAACCCCGCTTTGTCATCGCAGGTGCCGAATTGACGGGCGTCCACCGCCTCCTCGGCTACGAGCAGCCCATGTCCTACCACATAGGGGGCTCCGGAGTGTTTCTTGAAGAGGCACTCATTCGCACCCTGGGGGAGACGGTCGAGCGGTACTCCCAGCTCGTGACGTGCTTGAGTGGCCGCCATGAGATGCGTTTTGCGAGCCTGGAGGATCTGATTGGCGCTGGGGAGAGGGTGCTGGAGGCAGACCGCCTGCAGCTATTCTCTGACGACCAATTCGCTTCCCCAAATTTTCCGTTCAAGCCCTTTGCTCCGAGCGCTCGGATCACGTGGGTTCGAGGAGCATCGCTCCTCCATGGAGCGGGAGTATGGCTGCCCGCGCAAGCGGTGTTTGTTGGATACCGAGTGAGGTCAGAGGACGGCGAAAGACGCTTCGCGCCCGCCTTTACGACGGGCAGTGCCGCGCACACAGTCCCACAACGAGCGTTGCGCAACACCCTGCTGGAATTGATTCAGCTCGATGCGGCCATGGGCCACTGGTACTCAGGCCGCTCAGCCCCGCAGATACTTCTCGATGAGCGGACGAAGGCCGTTGAGGCCATCGTGCAGCGATACATCAGGCCGAGTGGACTGCCCGTCCGTTGGCATTGGCTGCCGGCACCGGGCTTTCGGGCGATGAACGTCGCTTGTGTCGTTGGAGCCAGGTCGCAGACTGTCCCCGGCTGCATGGTTGGCTTAGGATCCGACGGCGCGCTCGCCGATGCGATGTACAAGGCCTTGTTGGAAGCAGTTGGTGTGTTCCAGCTGGGCAAGCTCATCCAGGTGGCGCCGAGCGTCGCGGGAGTTCGGGTCAGACGAGGGCCCGTGGATACCAGCACGATTTACGACTTGGACTCCAATGTTTCCTACTATGCGCGTCCAGAACATACGAGCAGAATCGACAGGAGCTTCCCACAGTCTGATTCAGTCCGAGCATCAGACCTGCCTCCGGATATAGAGGGAAGCGTGGAAGACCAGGTCAGCGAGTTCATCACGGACTACCGACGGAGCGGTACCGAACTCGTGTTCCTTGATTGTACGACGGAGGACATCAGGGAGCTGGGTTTTGTGGCTCTGCGCGTATGGTCACCGGACTTGATCAGCCTCTGTCTGCCCAGTGCTCCTCCACTGGCGCATACACGATTTGATGCGTACGGCGGCGCGTCGCATGTTGACCCGCATCCCTATCCCTGAGGGGGACTCGTACGGGGTCGCGCTTGTCCTGATCTACGGGCTGGGCGCTCTGCCTCTGGCGGCGTTTTTCCATGCCCGATGGCTGGCCGGCCGAGTCAAGTTTTCGACCACATACCTGTGTGTGCTTGTACTTGTGAACGCCTGGGGGTTCGCTGTGGTTGAGGAAGTCACTCTGCTCCCGCACGGGAGGGGGGCATTTCCTGCGGCGATCGCGGCCGGGGCCGCAGCGGGCTGGTTGGCTCGGCGGACCGATCACATGATCGTACGCTACGCCCTGCGGCACAACGCGAGTGCGCGGCCTGTCGTACCGGCTGAGGACATAGCCGTGGCGCAACCTTGGCGGGGTGCGAATGCCGGAGCGCAAGCGAACATCACGCGGGCCGGGGAGGGCAGAAACAGGCGAAAGCTCGCCCCCCAGCGGCTTGCGGAAGGATGGGAAGACTGGCGGCTGACGGTGAGCGACTCAACGCCGGGGCTGTTTGGGTTGGCCTCGGGCGGCGCTCTGGAAGAGCTGAGCTATCGGGGATTTATTGCCCAGATCTGTCTGCAAGCACCGAGTGTACTGTTGAGGGCAGCGGCCCTCGTCGCCACCACGGCGGTCTTCGCTCTTTCACACGTTTGGTTCGGGTGGGCGCACGTGGCAGGCAAAGCCGCTTTAGGAATCATTGCCCTGGGGTTGGCATTGAGTTTCCAGTCCGTGGTCCCCGCGATGGTCGCGCACGTCATATTTAATACATTAGCGTGGAGGGACCTGCCCCGGCAGGGTTCCGGTCGCGGGTTGGGGGTCTGATGTCAGACGCCCTGGAATCCGCAGTCCGCAGTCTCGCGATCGTCGTCACCATCTGCCTGTTCTATCGCTGGGGCCTTGGTCGTGGCGCGCCGGATCTGGATCGGGTTCTGGGCTGGCTGGTCGCGCATGTCCGCAGCACGAGGAGTTATTCCGTTAAGGATTTGGAGGCGATCGTATGGCTCGGCCTGTGGAGCCTGCTCCAGGCGGTCTTCATGGTGGTATTGGTAGCGGTCAGTGGACTCGATGTCGCAGGGTTCTTCAGCACTGAGTTCCATCCCGTATTCATACTGTACGGCGTGTTCATTGGCATCGGCGAGGTCGCACTTGTGTCCCTTTTCAGCTATGCGCTCTCTGGCGCGGCCATGCGAGTCACGGCGGGGGGCGCGGCAATGGACATGAGCAAGTGGTTCAACGCCGCGCGCACGGGCTGGCGGCGCGTTGTCCTCAAGCCCATGGAGGTGGCGCCGCTGTCACTGATCCTGCCCGTCATCATGGTGTCGCTCGTTGCTGAGGAAGCAGTGTTCCGAGGCGTTGTGCTCACGAACCTGCGAAGCGCTGGAGGCGCTATAGCGCTTGCGACATCTATCGTACTGTTCGTAACGGCCAGGGTCATGGGCGCATCGTCATGGCCTGGTCGGCTGTCCGTCGGCGTGGAAGCGCTTGTAGTAGGAACTGTGCACGCGGCTCTGTATCTCTCGGTTCCGAATCTCATACCGCTTGTGATCGCTCAGGAGGTGTACGTTGTCACCAAAAACTTATAACGCAGCCAACACGTCGGCGGCTCAGACACGCAACGCCCGGGAAGGCGGTGGGAGCCTCCGTTTCCAGGCTGCGTCCTCCATCGGTCTGGTGGACGATCCGCTGGAAGTCCGGCTGCACGGTCTGGAGCCAGGGGTGAGCGTGCGCATCCGCGCATCATTGAAGGACGACCACAATCTGACCTGGCAAAGCGAGGCAACCTTCGTCGCGGACAAGACCGGCGTGGTCGACGTCGCGACAGCGATCCCCATCGACGGCGCGTGGGCTGAGCCGGATCCCTACGGGCTGCTGTGGTCCATGAGACCCATCACAGGGCAACTGACGTATGACGGAGCGCTTACCGGGTCACTGCGACCGCTGGTCGTCACCCTGACCGCGCTGCTCAACGGCGAGGCCGCGGCGCAGATCCAACTCGAGCGGCGGTTCACGGCTGAGGGGGTCAGATGCAGCGAATGGCGTGACAAGGATCTGGTCGCCAACCTGTTCCTGCCAGCGGGAGACGGCCCCTGGGATGCAACCCTGGTTCTGGACGGTGCGGCGGGGGGTTTCATCTGGGCGAACGAGGTCGCGGCGCTGCTGGCGTCCAGGGGCCGGGCGGCGTTGGCGATCGCCTACTTCGATTGGCGGGGGCGCTATGGCCTGCCCACCAGCATCACCGAGATTCCACTCGAGTACTTCCGCGGCGCGATCGAGCGTCTGCAGGCTCACCCGCAGGTTCGCCTGGAGGACCTGGCCGCGGTCGGCATCTCCAAGGGCGCCGAGTTGGTCCTGCTATTGGCCTCCACATACCCGCAGATCCGGCGGGTGGTCGCCCAAGGGCCCAGCTCCTACGTCTGGGAGGCGGTCCGCATGGATGCAACAGCCACGCGATCCGCGTGGACGCTTGATCAGAGACCGCTTCCGTACGCCACCTTTGCCGCCGACGACGAGTTCTACCGAACGTTGGACAAGACCCTGCTGCTGCCGTTCCACGAGCGTGCCCTACGGAATCCTGAAGCGCTGCTGCCTGCTCGCATCCGCGTGGAGAACATCGAAGCACAGACGCTGCTCGTCTCGATCGCCAAGGACACGTTATGGCCTTCCACGCTGATGGGCGAGCAGATAGTGAAGACCCTGCACGAGGCCGGCAAGGCCAGGCTCGTAACGCATCTCGTCATTGAGTGCAGACATCACGCGCTTTGCCCCCCTGGTTTGCCGACCAACTCAATCGACGATGATCCCGCGGTCAACGCTCGCGGCGAGCTGCAGAGCTGGACGGCAACTCTCGCCTATCTCGGATTGAAGCCACCATCAACGGTCAGGATGCCAAAATGAGCCTAGATGGCGCTGTGCTTCAACCGTTATTCATCCTTGCGCCGCCGCGGTCCTTCACCTCGGTCGTCTCTTCGATGTTGGGCCAACATCCGCAGATGTATGCCCCGCCGGAGATCAACCTCCTCATAACGGAGAGCATGCGAGAGTGGTGGCATCTCTACTCTGAAGAGCTGTGGATGACCTCCGGTCCTTTACGGACGATCGCGGAGTTGTACTTCGGAGGGCAATCAGAAGAGACCGTGCGTCTTGCCGAGGGGTGGGTGCGCGCCAGGCTCGACTGCACAACCAGTTATGTCTTCGAGGAGCTGGTAGAAAGAGTACATCCGCTCATCCTGGTGGACAAGAGTACGCAAATAGTCCATCGTTGCGAGGATCTCAAACGCGCACTTCACATTTCGTCTCGTTCAAGTTTTCTACATCTCCTGCGCGATCCGCACGATCAAGCCCTGTCCGCGCTCAACCTCATCGACATGAAAGGCCCGATCCCCCCGGACCAACGCGCCATGCTCATAGCCGCCGCTGAGAGAGGCGAGATATGGTACAGAGCACACAGAAACATCTGTGCCTTCCTCGATTCCATTCCGGCGGACCAGAAATTAAGGATCCGCGGCGAGGATCTCCTCGCCGACTCTGGTCAACATCTTCGTCAGATCGCTCGATGGCTGGGAGTTCGAGACGATGACGATGCGATCGAGGAGATGCGGCATCCAGAGAGATCGCCGTTCGCGTTCATCGGCCCTCCCAACGCCCCATTCGGGAACGATCTGCTGTTCCTGGAGAATCCCGCTCTCCGCGTCGGAGAGACGAGACGAAGACGGAACCATGCTGAGACGGGCATTGACGGGCAACTCAGGTTGCCCGAGGAGGTGTGCCGCCTCGCGGAGGAGCTTGGTTACCAATGACCGGACGACAACCGCATCACTGCCAGGAGGAGCGCATGACGCCACCAGCGCACACTGCCCGCCCAGGCCGGTATCGACGAGTCGCGCTCAGCATCCTTATGGTCGGGACGCTGGCGGGACCGGTTGCGGCCCAGACCGCAGCCTTCGCACCCGCAGTCAACTTCCCCGCCGGGGACGGTTCCTTCGGGGTAGTGGCCGCTGACCTGAACGGTGACGGCAGCCTCGACCTGGCCAGCGCCAACCTCTACTCCAACGATGTCTCGGTGCTGATGGGTGACGGCGCTGGTGGCTTCGCCGCACCAGTCAATTTCCCAGTAGGGGACGTTCCGGGCGGGCTTGTGGCCGCTGACCTGAACGGCGACGGCATGCTCGATCTGGCCACCAGCAACCTTGAGTCCAACGACGTCTCGGTGCTGATGGCAGACGACGCCGACGGCTTCGCCGAAACACTCAGTGTCCCCACTGGGGAGGGTCCTTTAGGGCTTGTGGCCGCTGACCTCGACGGCGACGGCATGCTCGATCTGGCCACCAGCAACCTCAGCTCCAACGATGTCTCGGTGCTGATGGGTGACGGCGCTGGTGGATTCGCCGCACCAGTCAATTTCCCAGTAGGGGACGTTCCGAGCGGGCTTGTGGCCGCTGACCTCGACGGCGACGGCATGCTCGATCTGGCCACCAGCAACTTCTTCTCCAACGATGTCTCGGTGCTGCTGGCGGACGGCGCCGGCGGCTTCGCCGCAACGGCCACCTTCCCCACGGGAAACGGTCCACGCGGGATCGCCGCCGCTGACCTGAACGGCGACACCCACCCCGACCTCACCACCGGCAACCGTCACTCCAACGATGTCTCGGTGCTGACGGGGGACGGCGCTGGTGGCTTCGCCGCACCAGTCAACCTCCCCACCGGAGCCAATGTGGTGTTCCAGGTTGTGGCCGCCGATCTGAACGGTGACGGCAGCCTTGACCTGGCCACCCCCAACTTCGGGTCCGACGATGTCTCGGTGCTGATGGGTGACGGCGCTGGTGGATTCGCCGCACCAGTCAACTTTCCAGTAGGGGACGGCCCGCGCCGGATCATCGCCGCTGACCTGAACGGCGACACCCACCCCGACCTCGCCACCGGCAACGAGATCTCCGGCGACGTGTCGGTGCTGGTGAACACCACGTGATGGCTGCTTGGCGTGCGCTGGCGAGCCGGCGGCCGGACCGCATCACCACCAGAAGGAGAAGCGCATGACATTACCACTGCATATCACTGCCCGTGGCCTGCATAGGCGAGTCATGCTCATCAGCGCTCTTGTGGTCGGGGTGCTGGCGGGACCGGCTGCGGCCCAGGTCATCAGCTTCGCGCCCACGGCCAGTTTCCCCGCGGGGGACAATCCGCGCGGGATCGTGACCGCTGACCTCAACGGGGACGGGCAATTCGACCTAGCGACTGCCAACGTCGGCTCCGGCGATGTCTCCGTGCTGTTGGGAGACGGCGCCGGCAGCTTCGCCGCACCAGTCAACTTCCCCGCAGGGGACTCTCCTGGCGGGGTTGCGGCAGCTGACTTCGACAGTGACGGCAACCTCGACCTGGCCACCGCCAACGAGTCATCCGACGACGTCTCGGTGCTGTTGGGAGACGGCACCGGCAGCCTCGCCGCACCAGTCAACTTCCCCACCGGCGGGGTCGCTCCTTTGGGGCTAGTGACCGCTGACCTCAATGGAGACAGGAAGCTCGACCTGGCCATCAGCCACGAGTCATCCGACGACGTCTCGGTGCTGATGGGAGACGGCGCTGGCGGCTTCGCCGCACCGGTCACTTTCCCAGTAGGGGACGTTCCGAGCGCGGTTGTGGCCGCTGACCTCAATGGCGACAGCAAGCTCGACCTGGTCACCGCCAACTTCGCCTCTGACGATGTCTCGGTGCTGATGGGAGACGGCACCGGCGGCTTCGCCGCGCCGGTCGACTTCCCCACCGGAGACGGTCCACGCGGGCTTGTGGCCGCCGACCTGAACGGTGACGCCCACCCCGACCTCGCCGTCGCGAACCGCAACTCCAACGACGTCTCGGTTCTGGCGGGAGACGGCACCGGCGGCTTCGCCGCACCGGTCACCTTTTCCGCCGCAGACGGTCCCGGCGCGTTTGTGGCCGCCGACCTGAACGGTGACGCCCACCCCGACCTGGCAATCACCAACCGCAACTCCAACGACGTCTCGGTTCTGGCGGGAGACGGCGCTGGTGGCTTCGCCGCACCAGTCAACTTCCCCACCGGGAACAGCCCGCGCGGGATCATCGCCGCCGACCTGAACGGTGATGGCAAGCTCGACCTGGCCACTAACAACGTCGTCTCCGGGGACGTGTCGGTCCTGGTGAACACGACGTGACGGTAGGTCAAGCTCGCAGCCTCCGTTTCCAGGTCGCGTCCCCCATCGGTCTGGTGGACGATCCGTTGGAGGTCCGACTGGATGGTGTGAAGCCACAGGTGAGCGTGCGCATCCGCGCATCCTTCGCGGACGACCATGGACAGACCTGGCAAAGCGAGGCAACCTTCGTCGCGGACAAGACCGGCGTGGTCGACCTCGCGACAGCGATCCCCACCGACGGCGCGTGGGCTGAGCCGGATCCTTACGGGCTGCTGTGGTCCATGAGAGCTGTCACCGGACAGCCGGCGTCGTACGCTCAGGTGTTCACCGGATCGCTGCGGCCGTTGATCGTGACGTTGACCGCGCTGCTCGACGGCGAGGCTGCGGCACAGGTCCAACTCGAGCGGCGATTCGCGGCTGAGGGGGTCAGGTGCAGCGAATGGCGTGACGGGGATCTGGTCGCCAATCTGTTCTTGCCAGCGGGAGACGGCCCCTGGGACGCAACCCTGGTTCTGGAGGGCGTCTTTGGAGGGTTCATCTGGGCGAACGAGGTCGCGGCGCTGCTGGCGTCCAGGGGCCGGGCGGCGTTGGCGATCGCCTACTTCGATTGGCGGGGGCGCTATGGCCTGCCCACCAGCATCACCGAGATTCCGCTCGAGTACTTCCGCGGCGCGATCGAGCGTCTGCAGGCTCACCCGCAGGTTCGCCTGGAGGACCTGGCCGCGGTCGGCATCTCCAAGGGCTCTGAGCTTGTCCTGCTGTTGGCCTCCACGTACCCGCAGATCCGGCGGGTGGTCGCCAAGGTGCCCACCGCCTATGTCTGGGAGGCAGTCCGTAGGGATCCGAGTGCTCCGGCGCGATCATCGTGGACGCTTGATCAGAGACCGCTCTCGTACGCTGCCTTTGCTGCCGACGACGAGTTCTACCGAACATTGGACAAGACCCGACTGCTGCAGTTCCACGAGCGGGCGCTTCAGGATACCGAGGCGTTGCAATCTGCTCGAATTCGCGTGGAGCAGACCGAAGCACAGATGCTGCTCCTCTCGATCGCCGAAGACAGAACGTGGCCTTCCACGCTGATGTGCAAGCAGATAGTGAAGACCATGCACGAATCCGGCAAGGCCAGGCTCGTGACGCACATCGTCATCGAGGGCAGGCATCACGGGCTGTCACCGCCTGGGCTGCCGATCAACTCCGTCGATGACCCCGCCGTCAATGCTCGAGGCGAGCTGCGGAGTTGGACCGCGACCCTCACCCACCTTGGACTGAAGCCCCCAGCGCTCAGGATTCCGAAATGAGCCAGGCTGGTTCCATGCGTCCACCATTATTCATCCTTGCACGCTGCGGTCTTTCCCTCGGTCGCCGCTGTCAACGTCCGTGGCGAACCGCAGAGCTGAACCGCGACCCTGACCAGCCTGGATTGAAGCCGCGGAAGGTGCTCAGCGAGGCTGGAGGCGGACGGGGAGTGCGTCGAGGCCGCGGAGTTTCGAGCTGGCCGTCCACGGCGGGTCGTCGTCGGCCAGCTCGACGCGGCGGAAACGCTCGATGAACCGGGAGAAGACGATCTGACCCTCCAGACGGGCGAGGGAGGCTCCCAGGCAATGACGGATGCCCACACCGAAGCTCAGGTGGGGGTTGTCGGCCCGCCCGACGTCGAAGCGCTCGGAATCGGGGAACCGCGCCGGGTCGCGGTTGGCCGCGCCGAGCAGGGCGATCACCGTCTCGCCGGCTTGGATGACCTGGCCGCCGAGCTCGATGGGCTGGAAGACTGTTCGGAAGTTGCCCTGGATCGAGGCATCCCACCGCAGCATCTCCTCGACGGCGCTGGGCACGAGCGACGGGTCGTTCCAGAGCCGGTCGAACTCACCAGGGTGACGCAGGAGCGCAAGCAGGCCGTTGCCGATCAGGTAACTGGTGGTGGCAAACCCGGCGAGAAACAGCAGGACCGCTGTGGAAACGACTTCCTCCTCGGACAGCCAGCCACCGGAGTCGTGTACGGCGATGAGCCCGGAGAGCAAGTCGTCGGCCGGCTTGGCTCGCCGACGCGCGACGAGGTCCACGAAGTATGCCTCCATGAAGGCGTTGGCCCGCTCGGCCGCCGCCACTGTCTCTGGCGGCGCATATGCCTCTGCGCCGGTTTGGCTGTCCCGCACAAGGACCCGGAACGCCTCACGCTCACCAGCGGGCACGCCAACGAGCTCACCGATCATGGCGACGGAAAGGGGGTAAGCGAGGTCGGCCATCACGTCGGCCTCACCGGCCTGGGCGATCTTGTCGAGCATGGGCTCGAGGAACTCGACGATTCGGGGACCCAGCTCTTGCACCTGGCGATGAGCGAAGACCCGGCTGACCAGGCCTCGCAGGCGGGTGTGCTCGGGAGGATTCTGCCCGAACAGGCTGGTCCGCTGCCACCGGTTGAACCGCTCCGTCCCCTCCTCGCGCAGGCCGAGGAACCGGGAGCTGTCCCACTGGTGGCCGCAGCGGGGGTGGGCGAGCACCTGCCGGCAATCCTCGTAACGGCTGGCATACCACAGCCCATCGAGACCGCAGCGGTGCAAGGGCGCGATCTCCCGCAACTGCCGGTACAGGGGATAAGGGTCGGCCCTGAACTCAGGCCCAGACAGGGCCCTCAACAGGTCGTCAGCAGTCGAGCTGGCGGTGACTTCGGCCATCGTGGGTCCCTTCTCTGATGCGCTGGCCAGTCGTGCTCAGCGAGGCTGGAGGCGGACGGGGAGTGCGTCGAGGCCGCGGATTTTCGAGCTGGCCGTCCACGGTGGGTCGTCGTCGGCCAGCTCGACGTGGCGGAAACGCTCGATGAACCGGGAGAAGACGATCTGGCCCTCCAGACGGGCGAGGGAGGCTCCGAGGCAGTGGTGAATGCCCGCGGCGAAACTCAAGTGGGGGTTGTCGGCCCGCCCGACGTCGAAGCGCTCGGAATCGGGGAACCGGGCCGGGTCGCGGTTGGCCGCGCCGAGCAGGGTGATCACCGTCTCGCCGGTCTGGATGACCTGGCCGCCGAGCTCGATGGGCTCGAAGGTTGTTCGGACGGTGGCCTGGATCGAGGGATCCCACCGCAGCATCTCCTCGACGGCGCTGGGCGCAAGCGACGGGTCGTTCCAGAGCCGGTCGAACTCAGCCGGATGGCGTAGGAGCGCGAGCAGGCCGTTGCCGATCAGGTGGCTGGTGGTGGCGAACCCGGCGAGGAACAGCAGGACCGCCATCGCGACCAACTCCTCCTCAGACAGCCGCCCGCCGGCGTCGTGTGCGGCGATGAGCCCGAAGAGCAAGTCGTCAGCGGGCTCGGCCCGGCGACGCGCTACGAGATCCACGAAGTAGGTATCCATGAACGCGTCGGCCCGCTCGGCTGCCTTCACCGCCTCGGGCGAGGCATACACCTCGGCGGCGGCGGTGCTGTCCGCGATCAAGCCCCGGAACGCCTCCCGCTCGCCGGCTGGCACGCCCACGAGCTCACCGATCACGGCGACCGGCAGGGGGTAGGCGAGGTCAGCCATGACGTCGGCCTCGCCCGCCTGGGCCATCGTGTCGAGCATAGACTCGACGAGTTCGACGATTCGGGGCCCCAGCGCTTGCACCCGGCCGCGTGTGAAGGCTCGGCTCACCAGGCCTCGCAGGCGGGTGTGCTCGGGAGGATTCTGCTGGATCAGGCTGGCACGCTGCGAGCGGCTGAACTGCTCGGCTCTCTCTTCGCTGAGGCCGAGGAACCGAGCGTGATCCCGCTGGTGGCCGCAGCGGGGGTGGGTGAGCACCTGCCGGCAGTCCTCGTGGCGGCTGGCGTACCACAGTCCGTCAAGGCTGGAGCGATGTAAGGGCGCGATCTCCCGTAACTGTCGGTACAGGGGGTAAGGGTCAGCCCTGAATTCAGGGCCGGACAGGGCCTTCAACAGGTCGTCAGCGGTCGCAGTGACGGTGATGTCAGTCATCCGAGGCTTCCTTTCTGCGCTTCACGGGTACGGCGACACCGGGAGGAGGGCGCACGCGCGGGTCTCTCCCGCGTTACGCGGCGATCCCCTCCAGCACGGCGTCGGCGAGCTGTTCCGCCTCTTGCGCGGGCGAGAAGAGTCCGGGACAGAGAATCCAGGTCGTGGTGACTCCATATGCGAAGGAGACGACGGCGACGGCAGCGTTGCGCGGGGACAGACCCGCCCGTAGCTGGCCGCGACGTCGCACTTCGGTGAACAGCGATGCGAGGCTGGCGGTCCATGCTTCGATCGCGTCACGCTTGACGGCTAGGCTCTGTTCGAGCTCGGGGAAACCCTCGCTCGGGAACATCACCATTTGGAGGAGCATCCGCAGGGATAGGTCCTGCTCGAGGGCCGTAAGGTAGGCGACGAGGAATCGCCTCACCCGGGCCAGCGGGGGCGCATCTCCCTCCAAGTGCGCGTTGAGGGGGGCCATCACCTCCGCCCAGCCCTCTTCCAGCACAAGCAGGAAGAGTTCGGGCTTCCCAGCGAAATGGTGGTACAGGGCGCCCCGCGTCACACCCGCGCACCTCGCGATCTCGTCAAGCGTCGCGGCAGCGTAGCCACGCTGGCCGAAGACCGGGAGCGCCGCTTTCAGCAGCGCCTCCCGGGTCGCCGCAGCCTCTTCTACAGTGCGCCGCATGATACATACATTCTGCCACGTATGAATACTGCGGTCAACCCATCACCCGAGTCAGAGGGCGACGGTGAGGTCGGTGAGCAGCTCGACCTGGAGGTCCGGCTTGGCGTCGAGGGGGTCGAGGGGGCGGGAGGAGCGGCGGATCCAGGCGGTGGGGAAGCCGTAGGTGGCGGCGCCGGCGACGTCGAAGGAGTTGGACGAGACGAAGAGGATGCGCTGTTTGGGGAGGCGGAGCGCGTCGGGCACCAGCTGGTAGCAGCGGGGGCTTGGCTTGTAGACGCCGGCCGCGTCCGCGCTGATGACCCCGTCCAACAGTCTGTCGAGACCGCTGGAGCCCACGAGCGGCTCCAGCATCGCGGGGTCGCCGTTGGAGAAGATCCACAGCGGGCGCGGGCGCAGTGCCGGCAGCGCCGCCAACGCGTCCGGGAACGGGTCCAGCCGCAGGTAGGCCTGCATCAGCCGGTCCTCGACGTCCTGGCTGCGCGCCAAGCCGATCACCCGCAGCGTGTAGCGCAGGCTCGCCCGGGTCACCGCGCTGAACGGTGCGTAGCGCTCCATCAGCGACCGCAGCCAGGTGTACTCGAGCTGCTTGGCGCGCCACAGCCGGCTGATCGCCACGCCCTGCCCGGGGTAGGCGGCCTCGGCCGCCGCAGCCAGCGACCGCAGGTCGAACAGGGTGCCGTAGGCGTCGAACGCGATGGCTTCGATCTGGCGCACGATCGCTCCTTCTCTCGGCGGATTGGGGTACTGTCGGCGCGTGGAGATTCCCTCACTTTCATACCCCCCCCTGTCTTACCCCCTGGAACGCGCGACGCTCGACAACGGCCTGCGGGTCGTCCTCTCGCCCGACTGCAGCGCGCCAGTGGTCGCCGTGGCGGTGTACTACGACGTCGGCATGCGCTCTGAGCCGGAGGGGCGGACCGGGTTCGCACACCTGTTTGAGCATCTGATGTTCCAGGGCTCGGCGTCGCTGGAGAAGCTCGCGCATTTCCGCTATGTGCAGTCGTCGGGCGGAACGTTCAACGGCTCGACCAGTTTCGACTACACGAACTATTACGAGCTGCTGCCGAGTAACGCGCTGGAGCGGGCGCTGTTCTTGGAGGCGGATCGGATGCGGGCGCCGCGGATCACACCTGAGAACCTGGCGAACCAGATCGCTGTGGTGAAAGAGGAGATCCGGATCAATGTCATGAACCGGCCGTACGGCGCGTTCCCTTGGATCTCGCTGCCATCGGTCATGTTCAACACGTTCCCCAACGCCCACAATGGGTATGGCGACTTCGTCGACCTGTCCAGCGCCACGGTCGAGGAAGCGCAGGCCTTCTTCGAGCGGTATTACGCCCCGGGCAACGCCGTGCTGTGCGTCGGGGGGGACCTCGACGTGGCCGAGACGCTCGCGCTCATCGAGCGGCACTTCGCGGATATACCCACGCGAACGGTGCCCGAGCGGCCGAGCTTCGGTGAGCCCGACCTGGACGGCGAGCGCCGATCTCAGCAGGTCGATCAGCACGCGCCCACGCCCGCCGCGGCGCTCGCCTGGCGAGTGCCTGACCCGGTCGCAGACCTGGGCGAGTACCTGCCGTACGTAGCGCTGGCCGAGGTGCTGACGGACGGTGACGCGTCCCGGCTCCGCCGCCGGCTGGTGCAGGGCGACCGGCTGGTCACGTCGCTGTCCGGGTACGTCTCCTTCATGCGGCAGCCGTTGAGCATGCGCGACCCCACGGCGCTGGTGCTGGAGGCGTTCCATCCCGGCCCGATCGAGCCCGTCCTGAGGGCGATCGAGGAGGAGCTGGACCGGCTGGCGACCGATGGGCTGGATCCGGGCGAGCTGGCCAGGACGCAGGCCAGAATGGCGGCCCAGTGGTTCGGCCATGTCGAGAGCGTCCTTCGCCGGACGCTCGCGATGGCGGCAGCGGAGCAGCAGCGCGGCCGGGCAGAGCTGGCCGGCGAGCTGCCGAGCCTGCTCGCCGACGTCACCGAGGAGCAGGTCGTGGCCGCCGCCGCCACGCTGCGTCCGGACCGGCGGGCCATGTTGGAGATCGTTCCCGGAGGCCACGCGTGACCGTCTTCGAACCCCGCCCCGTCCCACCGCTGACCGCCCCGCGATCCTCGCCGCCGCTGTCGACCGCCAGCAGCCGTCTCGACTCGGGACTGAAGGTGGTCGCCGTGCGTCGCGGGGGCGCGCCGCTCGTCCAGCTACGGCTGTTCGTGCCGTTCGCGGGTGAGGAGGACACGCACCTCGCGAAGACCTCGCTGCTGGCCGCCAGCATGCTGTCGGGCACCGAGCGGCACAGCAGCGCCGGGCTGGCCGCGGCGCTGCAGACCCTGGGGGCGGACCTAACCGTGAACCGGAGCCCCGACCGGCTACTCATCTCCGGCGAGACGCTGGCGGGCGGGCTGCCCCAGATGCTCGAGCTGCTCGCCGAGGCGCTCACGACCGCGTCCTACCCCCACACCGAGGTCATCGGTGAGCGCAGCCGCGCGCTGGAGAACGTGCGCATCGCCCGCTCCCAACCCGCCACCGCGGCCAAAGAGGCGCTGCTGCACCGGATGTTCGGCCCCCACCCCTACGGGCGGGAGATCCCCGACCCTGACCTGCTCCAGTCCGTGACGCCTGCGCAGGTGCGCGCGCTCCACCACGCCCAGGTGCTGCCCTGCTCCAGCACACTCGCCCTGGTCGGCGACATCACGCTGGACAGCGCGCTCGACGACGTGGCCAAAGCCATGTCCTGTTGGGACACGCCGGGATCAGCTCCACCGATCCCGCCTGTGCCCCCGCTGAAGCCGGGCCCGGTCGCACTCGTCGATCGACCAGGCTCCGTGCAGTCCTCGATCCGCATGGGCGGCGTCGCGCTCGGCCGGTCGCAGCCCGACTACGCCGCGCTGCAGCTGGCCAACACCATCTTCGCGGGCTATTTCTCCTCGCGGCTGATCGAGAACATCCGCGAGGACAAGGGCTACACCTACTCCCCGCACAGCATGGTCGAGCATGCCCGCGCGGGCTCGAACATCCAGCTCCACGTTGATGTGGCCAGCGAGGTCACCGCGCCGGCGCTGCTGGAGATCGGCTACGAGCTGGGCCGCATCGCCACCCAGCCCGTTGGCGACCAGGAGCTGGACAGCGCCCGCCAATACCTGCTGGGATCACTCGCGCTGGCCTCGGCCACACAGTCAGGGCTGGCGGACCTCATCGTCCAACTCATCACCAGCGGCCTGGACATCGACTGGCTCGCGGAGCACCCCGGCCGTCTCGCCGCCGTCACCGTCGAGCAGGTCCACGAGCAGGCCGCCCGCTTCCTCGCACCCACGCGCCTGGTCACCGTCATCCTCGGCGACGCCACCCACATCGAACCCTCCCTCCGCACCCTGACCGACGTCGAACGCCAGTGAAACAACGGCAGCCTGTCAGCGTCTTGCACGCTTCAAACGACGACGAGTGGTGACGAGGGATCGAGTCGCTGCAAATCGTTTGGGGTCGCTCGTGACCACAACCTGTCCGGTCCGCCGGGCGCATATGACCACATGCGCATCATCAACCACATCCGTCGCGCCTGTGGCAGCGAGCAAGCGGCCGATCACGACCGCGTCCGTGCCGTCCAGCGGGACCAGTCGAGTGAACGGTTGCCGGACCAACCAACTCAAGCGCGCCTGCCTGGCGGGATCCCGCACTGCCTGCGCGAGGGCAGAGGCGGGGGGAGTAACCGGGCCTCCAGTTTCGGCCAGCGCTTCGTCCACCATCGCCTGCCACTCGGTCATGTCCGCCAAAACCACAGCGACCGCATGCTGGACAAAGCCGGAGACGCTTCGTGCCCTCTGGGTCTCCACTGTTGTGCGCCGGGGTTTTTGGCGTTGTGGGGGGTTGGTTCGGCCGTGGTGGGTGTCATCGACGCAGCGTGACTGACAGGGTTGTTGTCGGGGGCGGGGACAGGAAGAATGTCGCTGTTGAGATGAGTTGACCCCCGCGGTGCAGCCAACACCCGGGGGTCTGGGCTGAAACGGGCAGCCGATGGTGATCGTATTCCCTCTGCGGGTGGATGTCGCTGAGTGGCTGGCCTGTCGAGGCCGCATCGACACGCCACGCCCACAGTCCTGTCCGGTGTGCGGGCACGGCCGGCTGACGTTTGATGGGTGGTGGCCGCGGCGGACCCGGCGGGGACGGGTGGACATCCACAGGGTGCGCTGCGCCAACGATGCGTGCCAGCAGCGGTCGCATTCGCTGGTCCCTGATGTGCTGGTGTCTGGCCGGGTGGACATGGCCGACGTGATCGGCGGGGCGTTGGAGGCCAAGGCGGACGGGTGGGGGCATCGGCGGATCGCCGCCCGGCTGGAGATCTGCGCCTCCACGGTCCGCCGTTGGCTGCGCCGAGCCGCCCGCCATGGCATGGGCATCGCCGGACGGCTGTCAGCAGCCGCCGCGGCCGCCGACCCGGGAGTGCGCGCCCCACCAGCGGGCGATCCGGTGGGGGTCATGGCCGCCGCCGCCCGCATTGCCGCCCAGGCGTACGGGCGGTGAGTCAGGCGAGCCGGTCGAGGTGTGGCGTTACGCCGTCGCGGTCACGGACGGATGGCTGTTGGGGCCCGGCCGACACGATCTGACCTCTGCCCACCGGGGGGGATCGCCGCTTACATGCCTCCTGCCCGGTTCGGACGGTCCGGACGGGTTGACAGGAGGTCTGATGAGCGCCGAGCGCACCGATCGGGCGACGTTGACGGCGTTGGCCCGCTGGCAGGTCATCGCCCAGGCCGCGGACGAGCGGCTGAGCGCGGCGGACCGTGGTCTGGGGCTGTCCGAAATCGCCGCCCAGGCCCACCGTGACGCCGACGGACAGACCCGCCGGG
>JBOGEA010000006.1:0-41630 GCA_050743205.1 Egibacteraceae bacterium
GCAGGGGAGTGCTGCTCCTGCGCCAGCCCCGCCCGGCCAACCGGTGGGTCGTCTCGGGGGCGGTGCTCGGCCTGCTGGCGATCATGGGGCTGTGGCATCTGGCGGCGCCCGAGCCGTTGGGCCTCGATGCGGCTGTCGCCGTGCTGAGCCGGTTCTCCGGCTATGCGGGCGCGGTCGTGGCCGTGCCGCTGCGGGCGGTGGCCGCCGTCCCAGGGGCCGTCGTGCTGCTGGTCGCGGTGCTGTTCGTCGCGGTGATGCTGGTCACCTCCACCCCGCCGCGCGTGATCGCCGAGGCGGTGTTCGGCGCGTTCGTGCGCCACAGCGACCCCGCCTCGCCACGCTTGGGGGGGTGGCCGCGGCGTCGCGGGCAGGCTCCGTGTGAAGACACGGTGGCGTTGGATCTGCCGGTGGTGGAGGAAGACGACCGTGGGGCCGCCGAGCCGCCGCTGTCCGAACAGCTCGACCCCGAACTCGAGTCAGAGCCTGAGCCGGCGTTGAGCGACACGCAGCTGCTGCCGCGGGGGGTGGACGTCCGGCCGTCACCCGTGCCCGTGGCCGCGGTCGCGGTCGCGGTCGCGGGCGCGGCTCCGGCTGCGGCTGCGGTTGCGCGGAAGCTCGCGCCGCCTGTGGTCTGTGGCGAGTATCAGGTGCCGCCGTTGGATCTGTTCCGTGTGGGGCGGGTCGCGCCGGGCAACAAGCGCACGTTGGATCAGATGACCAGGGCGTTGGAGCACACGCTGGCCCAGTTCGGCGTGAACGCGCAGGTGTCGCGGATGTCGCGCGGTCCGACGGTGACGCGGTTTGAGATCACGTTGGGTGAGGGCGTGAAGGTGTCGGCGGTCACCAAGCTGGAGCCGGACATGGCGTATGCGCTGGCGACGGCGGAGATCCGGATTGTGGCGCCGATTCCGGGCAAGTCCGCGATCGGGATCGAGGTGCCGAACAGGGACCGGGATCTGGTCGCGTTGGGCGATGTGCTGCGCTCGCCTGAGGCGGCGGCGCAGCATCATCCGCTGGCGGTGGGGTTGGGTGTGGACATCGCAAACAATCCGGTGATGATCAATCTGGCGGCGATGCCGCATCTGCTGATCGCCGGGGCGACGGGGTCGGGCAAGTCGGTGACGATGAATGGAATCGTGACGTCGGTGCTGGCGCGGGCGACGCCGGAGCAGGCTCGGATGATTCTGATCGATCCGAAGCGGGTGGAGTTGAATCATTATGAGGGCGCGCCGCACCTGTTGACGCAGGTCGTGACCGATGCGCGGCGGGCGACGGAGGCGTTGGACTGGGTCGTCAAGGAGATGGAGCAGCGCTATGAGCGGTTGGCGCTGTTGGGGTATCGCAATATCGACGGGTACAACACCGCGTTGCGGGATGGGTCATTGCGCCGTGCTCCCGCGCTGTCGGGCCGTGCGGATGAGCAGTGGGAGGCGCTGCCCTACATTCTGTGCGTCATCGACGAGCTGGCCGATCTGATGATGGTCGCCCCGCGTGATGTGGAGTCGTCGATCGTGCGGATCGCGCAGATGGCGCGGGCGGTGGGGATCCACCTGATCGTGGCCACGCAGCGGCCGTCGGTGGATGTGGTGACGGGGCTGATCAAGGCGAACATCCCGTCGCGGATCGCGTTGGCGATGGCGACGCAGCACGACAGCCGCACGATCATCGATCAGGGCGGGGCGGAGAAGCTGGTCGGTGACGGGGACATGCTGTTCATGCCGGCGAACGCGAGCAAGCCGCATCGTATTCAGGGCTGTTATGTGGGTGAGGGCGAGATCGAGCAGGTGGTGGGGTGGTGCAAGGCGCAGCGGGAGGCGGCGTATGCGCCGGGGGTGGTCAAAGAGGGCGAGGACGCGTTCCGCGCCGATGTGACCGGCGACGACGCGGACGACGTCGTCCTGACGCGCGCCGCGATGGAGTTGGTGGTGCGCTCGGGTCTGGGGTCGACGTCGATGCTGCAGCGCAAGCTCAAGATCGGTTTCGCCCGCGCCGGCCGCCTCATGGACGAGCTGGAGCAGATGGGCGTCGTCGGCCCCTCCGAGGGCCCCAAAGCCCGCCAAGTCCTCCTGACCGTCGACGACCTCAACCCCCGCCTCTAACCACGCCCCCTGCCGGCTGTGGCTCAACTGTCAGTTCTCGCGGTCCTCCTCACCCTCCAAGGCGTAGCCGGCTGCACGCAGCGTGACCCGGAAGAAGCGAGAGAATCCCTCCTGCCCAAGCAGCTGGTGGTCTGCCCCGACTTTCCGGACAGATCACCTACGGGCTTAGCGACCCATCTGCCGAAGCGATTGTGAGGCGAGCCGCTGTCCACCGGGCAGAGGAACGCGGTCTGTGAGAGCCCTTCCAAGCTGACGGGCACGAAAGGGCGACAGATACCGCCGGTGTCGTTCGGGTCCTCCTTGAACAGCCAGCGGATCCGTGACTCACGAATCCAGGCCCCTCTGTGGCTGGAGGCACCCTCCAGCTCTTGAGGGCTCTCGGGCACCCCCAACATCAGCGCGCCCTCGATGTCATGCCGTGCCAGCCATGCCATGACTTCTTGGGGGCGTATCTCCTGTCACAAGCACATCAAAGTCGCGCTGAGCGCCCCAGGAGTGGAGTGCGTACGTCTATAGGTACTCGGTGAGGGCGCCGCAGGATAGGTAGTGCTTGACCTTGTGGAACCCCCAGGTGGCGATGGTGATCTCGACGTCTTGGGTGATGCCGTCAAAAAGTGCGCCTAGGCCGCCGCGGGGTACGGCGACGATGTCACCAATATCGGCTAGGTTGACCCAATGCCCTACACCCGGCGGTCGCTTACCGCGACCGACCTCCGGCCTAGGCTGTAGGCGTTCGAATACCACTCCTGGCATGCCGAGAGGGCTCCCCAGAGTGATAAGCTGATCGATTTGTAGCTCAGGGTAAGCCCATAGTGCCTCGTACGTGACCACACTGCCCAGAGAGTGGGCAATCACCGTTCTGGTGCCATGCAAGCTGGTGTCAATCATCTCGGCGATGGTGTTGGCTACGGATTCGCGAGCGGCCACGCGCCGAGGAGACACATTCTTCAGGTAGGTACTGACCTCGCGTACAAAGACGACAGCGAAACGGCGAGCACTGTTTCCGAACTTGGCGGTGAGCCAATCCGCGGCTTGGCGGGCTCGCACGGTGCGGGGTCCCTGGGCGATCTGGGGAATGGGCTGGAGCAATTCGACCCAGCTAACCAGCATGTCCTTTGCATCATCCTCGAGCAGTGCCACGTCGTCGTCCCCTTGCGGGATCCCGCGATGCAGATAGTGAGCGTAGTAGCCGACCCGTACTTCCTCGGAGTGGTTGTCACCAAGACCAGCGCGTAGCCAGTTGGTCCAGTCTTGACTGATGGCCCTGGCTGCCCCTACAGCGCTGCCGGTTTCACGGAAGTAACCGTAGTTCCAGATTCCGTGCACTCCCACAATGGCCACTGTGGTCCTCCAACCGGTTGCTGCAGAGGATGATACGCTCACGCGAGACCGATTCTCGATGAGAAGGGTAAGCCAGCCACGCAGGCTCGGACTCGCTTGGTTCATAGGAGCATCGGCCAGGCCCGCCGTGGCCGTCATCCTGTCTGAGTCCCGCAGAGGCTCGGATCTCGAAGAGGCACTCGACGAGCTGTGGTGACGCAGGTGATCCGGATCCGCTTGGCACACCAGCTTTCGCCGCTCCCACGTCACCGGTGCGGCAGTGGTCCTGACACAGAGGGGGCTGTGCTCGTTGCGCGGCCCTTCCCGGGTCTCCTTGTGCAGAGGGCGTAGCGCTCACGACCGAGGGGGACTCGGTGACCTCCGCCTCCAAGGGCGGTCGGCAGAATCAACCTGGGCCCAGCCGGGCGACGTCCTCCAGTTTGCATCAGAGGGGAATGGGCCGCCACCGCATATGAGGCTCCGGGCCACCCAGCAACTCCATCGTTGTTCTCATGTAGCCTGGTTGGTCCTATATATCGACTTCGAAGTTCCCGGCTCGCCGCTACGCTACCTACCTAGGCAGTGGTGAAAGGCGTGAGGACAGTGCGATGGCGGGCGAGCCCGGACCGAATGGTAACACGGCGGGTCTAGCAGTGAGCTTTGCGGTCACAACGTTCGGGCCGGGGAGTGGGGAACCCGCTGAAGACCTGCCAGGGCTTCCCTTCGAGGCGCACTGCGAAGACCTGATCACCGCGCTCCATGGCATCGGCTATCGGGTGGAGATACGCCCCGACCCGCCCGCAGCCGCCATCGGGTCCCAATTCCGAACGCTTATCACTGCGGGTGAGCCGGGAGCGCGGATCATCCACGTACTCAGCCACGGAAAGGTGACGGCAACGAGATCGCTGTATGTCGTTGGCTCTGATGGCAAGTGGCTTCCCGAAACGGAGGTCGGGCAGTGGCTGAAAGCGGTCGAGGATTTTCCCGGGGTCCCACACACCCTGTTTTTGCTCGATTTGTGCAGAGGTGGTACTGCCGCATTGGCCCCGTGGCTACGGGAGATGCTGGACGGGCGGAACCGAGCCTGGGTGATCGCTGCCTGTCGCCCCGATGAAGCCGCCTACGATGCCCGGTTTACTCGAGCCAGCGCAAAGGTCCTGAGCGCCTTGAAGAACGGCCTGCTGGACGTCTATGCAGCCCACCGCTTCGTGCCGATCACCACCGTGGCGACGGAGATCGCCCGAGAGGTTGCCGCTCTGGTCGATGCCGAAGATGGCTGGCCTCAGCAGGTGATCGGGAACCCGCTCTCCATCACGACGCCTGTCCACGAACTCGAGCTGCCGTTCTTCGCCAACCCCCGTCCTGTCCCGGGCCCGTTGGCGGATGTACGCCTCAGGGCCGATCCCGTCGTCGGCCCTTATCTCGACGAGGTGCTTGATCTCGATCCAGGCCATTGGCAGGAGCGTTCGGCTGGCTATCCATACGTGGCTTCTCGATCCGCAACGGGCTGCTTCGCGGGGCGCAAGCGTCAGCTACGCGAACTCGTCAACTGGCTGGAGAGCTCGTCCGAGGTCACGAGTACGGCGTCGCTGAGGGTCGTCACCGGCAGCCCCGGGTCGGGAAAGTCTGCGCTGCTCGGTGTCCTCGTCTGCGCTGCCCACCGGGAGCTCAGCAAACAGACACAACAGTTGTGGACGCCGGTCTTCCGCGCCGACGCGCCCTCAGTCAACCCGAGCCTGGCGGCGGTGCACACTCGTCAGAGGGACTGCGACGCCGTGATCGCTTCGCTTGCCCGTCAGCTCGACCTGGAGTCACCCCGGGATCGTGATCGTTCCGGTCGGTGGGGGGCCGTTTCGCGGCGATCCATTGATTTGCCGTCACGAGCCGGGCGCGTGTGGACCGCCCTCGAACTCCATGAGGCGATCAAAGCCCGGCCGGCACCGCCAGTGATCATCGTCGACGCCATTGACGAGGCGGTGGATCCCGAGTTGCTCGTCAATCACCTGCTGTTGCCACTGGCTGAGATGTCCCGGCCGGATGGCCGACCTGCTGCCCGGCTGCTGGTGGGTGTGCGTCGAGGTGCGTTGCTCACGTCTTTGGCGGCCGTCGCCGATCCCAACGAGGGGCTGACCGATCTTGATGCGGTGCCGTTGGACGAACTCGCCGAGGACCTGCGTGAGTATGTCGCGGCATTGCTCAGGCTCAGCGACAGCTACGGGGACGCTTCACACAAGACGGCCAGGGATGCGTTCGCGAATGCCGTGGCCACCGCCCTCACGCAGAAACGGCAGGAGACCGGACATGCTGAATGGGGCGAGTTTTTGGTCGCTGCTGTGTACACCCATCATCTGCTTTCCCGCGAGGAAAGTGTGCTCGATCCCATCATGGCGGAGGCCATCGGTGTCGCGGTGCCGGGATCCCTGCCCAAGGTGTTAGAGCTAGATCTCGCCGACCGAGGCGCAGCGGGTTCGCTGCTGCGACGGGTGCTGGCCGTTCTCGCCTGTGCGCAGGGCCAAGGGATGCCTCTCGGGGTGCTCACCCGACTTGTCGCCGCTCGACAGGCAGCGGGCGTCGCCGCAGGAGAGGAGGAGGTGCTTCGAACTCTAGATCAAGCCCATTTCTACCTGCGTCAGACGCCCGACACCGACGGCAGGACGCTGTACCGGCTCTTCCATCAAGGCCTCGCCGACTATCTCCTGGATCATTCGGGGGACGGGCCGAGCACCAGTTCGAGCGAGCAGGCCGCGCTCATGTTGGAGACCCTCCTCGCCCCGTTCGGCCCGGGCGAAGCGCGTCGTTGGCATGCCGCGGAGCCATACGTTTTGCAACACGCCGCTGGTCATGCGCTAGCGGCGGGACGGCTCGCCGATCTCATCACCGACCAGGCATTCCTTGTCCACGCCGACCCGCGCTTTTTGCTTCCGGCCCTCGGCCGGTTGCACCTGATCGACGAGGACGCGTCCGGCGAGACGGCGGAAAACGCCAATAGCTGCACAGCCGTACGTCTCGCGCGGGCGGTGTATCGGACATCCGGTCATCGTCACCGCGCTCTACCTGCCAGCGATCGGCGCGACGTGCTGAGCGTAGACGCTGCCCGCTGGGGAGCCGGTGAACTCGCCGAATCCCTCAACCGTGTCTCCGTCATCACAGACGAAGAGCCGTTCTGGAGGCCGGGCTGGGCGAGCGGCTCATCGGTGACGCCTGCTCATCTGGCCACTCTCATCGGCCATGAACGCATGGTGAACGCGGTGACCTGCGCTATCGTTGGCGACCGCTTGCTGGCGGTCACTGGAAGCGACGATAAGACTCTGCGGATCTGGGATTTGGCCGAACAGCGTCCGGTGGGGGAACCAATGCCCAGCGGACAAGGGCCCGTCGTCGCGATAGCGCGGACGATGCTGAAGGATCGTCCCTGCGTGGTGACCGGTGGTGCGGACGGCACGGTGCGAGTGTGGGATCTGGCCGCTCCGCGTCCGGTCAGTGACCCATTCCAGGTGCATGACGGTCCGGTGACCGATGTCGCGTGCGCCTGGTTAGAGGGCCGGGCGGTGGCGGTGACCGCTGGGGTGGACGGAACCGTACGCGTGTGGGATTTGGCCGACGGCCATCTGCCGCCCGTCGTTCTGCTCGATCGATTCCCCGTCGAGCGGCTCGCGTGTACACAGCTCGGCGGGCGGCCGATCGTGGTGACAGGTAGTGCGGACGGCATGGTACGCGTGTGGGATCTTGCCAACGGCTCTGGACTAGATCGTCCACTGGCAGGCCATGACGGTCTGGTGACCGGCGTGGTGTGTACCCGGTTAGAGGGCCAGGCGGTGGCGGTGACCGCTGGGGTGGACGGGACTGTACGCATCTGGGACCTAGCCGCGGACGAGCTATCATTCCGTGTGCCTCTCACCGGGCATGTCGGCGCGGTTCGCGCTGTGGACTGCGTGACCGTGGCTAAGAGGCCGGTCGTCGTCACGGCCGGTGATGATCACACTGTGCGCATGTGGGATCTGATTGACAGGGAACCGCTCACAGCCCCCCTCACCGGGCACCGTGGGCCGGTTCAATGCGTTGCCGTCGGAGAGCTTAATGGACGGCCAGTAGCGGTCACCGCAGGAGAGGACACGACCATACATGTCTGGGACCTTACGGAGACGCCCGCTCTCGGCTCTCCGTCGAGTGGCCACACCAGACATGTCCAGGCTGTCACGTGCAGCCTGGTCGAAGAACGTCCAATGGTCGTAACTGCGGGTGATGACAGCACGGTACGCGTGTGGGATCTGGAGCGGGGAACGCTGATCCGGCAGCCGATGACTGGTCACGGGGGATCGGTTCTCGGTATCACCTGTAGTCAGGTAGGGGGACGTCCCGTCGCAATCAGCGTCGGTGATGACAAATTCGCTTGGATTTGGGATCTTGAGGCGATGGCGCCTTTGGGTAAGATTCTGACTGGACACCGCGGCCCTGTAATCGCCGTTGCAAGTGCTTCCGTGCGGAGCGCACCCGTGGCTGTCACGGTGGGTTGGGACCGGACTGTTCGAATGTGTATGCTGGAAAAGGAAAATCTGCCTGGAATTCTGCTTGGGGCTCGCGCAGACCGTCATCAGGGGGAGGTACGCGCTGTCGCGTGTACTCTTTGGAACGAGCGCCCGGTCGCGGTGACCGTTGGCGCGGAATCTGCCGTACGCCTATGGGATTTGCTCGAACGACAGCTGACCGATGTCATTCCCACCGGTCACAACGGCGGGGTGCGGGCCGTCGTATGCGCTATCGTAAGTGGCCGGCCTGTCGCGGTAACCATCGGGGATGACGCTACGGTGCAGATGTTAGATCTCACCGATACGTCTATCCCCGCCGTCCCGCTGGCGGGACCCGCGAGCCACGCACAGGCCATAGCCTGCGCGGTGGTCGCCGGTCGGCCGGTCGCGATTACAGGAGACGGTGACGGGACCATCAGGATGTGGGATCTGCTGGATCGGCGCCACATCAATAGCTTCACGCTGCCGGACGAGGTGCGAGCCGTAGCCATTGACACGGCCGGACGGCTCATCGCAGGATTCGGGTACGACGTCGTCGTGCTCCAACCGATGATTCTTGATGGAGCAACGGAGAGGATGACTTAATGGCTCACTTCGCCAACTCGATCAGCCCCTAGGATGAGTGACCGTGGATGAGGCGGACTGGGCCCGGCTGATCGACCAGCTCGGCGATGGTCGCGTTACCCCGTTCATCGGAGCTGGCGCGGTCGCTCCGGCGTTGCCGGCCGGCGCCACTCTGAGCAGACATTGGGCGAAAGCCTACCGCTACCCTTTCGATGATGAATCGAACCTTCCTCGCGTGATGGACTATATCGCAGTGACCTCAGGCGATTCCATCTACCTTAAACAGCGAGTCAGTCGAGATCTGAGCATGTTGGGTCCTCCTGACTTTGCCAAGCTGGACGATCCGCATACACTGCTTGCAGAGCTTCCAATTCCAGTTTTCTTAACGACAAACTACGATGACTTCATGGCGCAGGCCCTCGTGCGGGCTGGCAAAAGACCGCATTTGGCGACTTGTCCCTGGAATTATGAGGGAGGCTATGATCGCAAGCTGTTTGACACGGACACGCGTCTTGATCCTCAGGCTGATGAACCGCTGGTCTACCATTTTCATGGCCGCCTGCAGGATCCCGCCTCGCTAGTGCTGACCGAGGACGACTACCTTGAGTTCCTCGTGAATATCACTGCTGATAGGGCGATGGATGATCGCCGACTAGTCCCGCTAGCCATTCTTTGGGCTCTCACAAGTTGCCCCATATTGTTCATTGGATATGATTTCAATGACTGGACTTGCAGGGTGCTCTTCCACGGTCTGTTGCGTAGCTTTCTTGAAATTAATCCGCGTCGGCATGTCGCTGTGCAGCCACTGCCACCAGTCAATAAATCGGATGTCGATGCCCAGAACAGCTCTATGCGGTACATCACTCGCTACCTAGAGAGCAGGAGGATCTCCGTTTTCTGGGGTACCGTAGCGGAATTCTGTACCGAGTTGCGTGCCCGCATGAGACCCGCATGAGATTAGTCTAAGTCCTACAATCCTCTATCAGTCCTCCACTGCGCTTCTGATCAGCGGCGCGACCGCCGACCGAACTCAAGCGCCAGACTCTCCACTCGACTTATGCAGGAGTCGATGAACCTCGGCGAGTTGGTGAGGAAACAGGGCAGGGTCTCGGGCGTCACGAGCACGGAGCAGGAGATCGTCGGCCCGCATCGGTTCTCCAGCGGCGCGGGCAACTCCCGATGCCCGTAGGAGCACCGGCCCGCTGTTCGGCGCGTCATCCACAGCCGCGTTGGCCTTGGCCACCGCCTCCTGGATTCGGCCAATCTGCGCGAGCGCGAGTGCGCGCGCCGCCCGCACCTCGGCGTACCGGCCGATGTCCGGACGCAGCCGCACCAGGTTGTCGAGATCTTTGAACGCGGAGACGGGATCCATCAGCTCGACAAGGATCTGTCCGCGCAGAGAAAGCGCTTCCGCCTCGTCGGGGGCGATCTTGAGGGCGTCGCTTAAGACTGCGGCAGCGGGCCTGAGCTGCCCGGAAGACCACAAAGCCCGAGCCAGCATTACCCGTACGGTCTGGTCACCTGGCAGCCGGGTCACCGCTGCCTGCAAAAGGTTGAGGGCCGCAAGGTAGCTGCCCCGCGCCAGCAGAAGCTGCCCGATCGCTGTAAGTAATCGTCCTACGGCCGCCAGATCCTGCAGCGTCTCGAAGTGTTGCGCTGCCTGTTGGTAATGGCGTTCAGCCATGTCGAGCTTGCCAGCTTGAAAAGCGATGTTTCCGAGGAACGATTCGGCTTCTGCCCGGGTCCTCGCATCGTAGTCGCTACACATGCGAAGCGCCTCTTTGGCATGCTTCTCCGCCAGCTTCAGCTCTCCGTCGGACAGCGCGCTTTCCGCAATGCGCAGGTAGTCGTCAGGACTTACTCCAAAGAATGTCTCTGCGGCAATCACGTGCGGACGGCGGGCTTGCTGGATGGATTCGATCAGCCGATCATGTTGAAGTTCGTACCAACGTGATCGGGAACGCCATTCAGACTTGAGGATGTGGCGGTCTTCCAGCGCACGGGCAATCGAGTTCGGCATGCCGCCAGTCATGCTGGAGCCTTCGTATGCTACGCCACGAGTACCGAGTTCGGTAATGAAAATCCGCTCCAGCCATTCATGCAGTTCCTGTTCCAGAATTTGATATTCACCAGCGACTTCAGTGACCATCCGAGCGCAGAACTCGGCAAGCGTACGGTCAACATCGCCGAGGTGATGAAGATGCTCATCGGTGATTGTCGTGACTTGCTCCGGTAGCGCTCGCCAGAGGGCGGAGCACACCACCTGCAGCTGCACAGGCTCCACGAACTCAGTGGTCACCTTGGTTGTTTCGCCGACCCGGCTGGTTAACTCGACGGTTCGCAGATCGTCCACGAGCTTCTCAGCCACGCCCGGAGCAAAGGATCGTCCCGTCCCAACCAGTGGTCCAGTCACCGCCTCCAACGCGGCATTGCGGGCGAGGGGAAGGACTCGCAACCGCGCCCAGGAGCGTCCGGCCAGTCTGGTCTCTCGAGGAATGAGGTTCGCGAGGGCTTCTTCCCGAATTGAGATTAGAAGCCGCAGGCGCGGAAGAGCCTCCACGGCGTCGGCAAGGTGATCGATAAACTCGTCGATGTAGCGCTGCCGGTGCCGGAAATCGTTGAACAGCTCCTCGAACTGGTCAATAGCCGCCAGTACAGGCAGCGGGTCTCCATATCGATCTGTTGGTACACCACGTCGGTTTAGGAACTCCTTAAGAGTGAGGCCGACAAGGCGAGTAGGCGAGTCGGCCGGTGACCAGGATGACAGCAGCGCGAAGGTGTGAGGGTTATGCTCGGGGAGGGCGGCCGTAGGGAAGGCGGAACGGCGGGAAACCCGTCCCACCGGCAGTACATCCACGGATTTTGCCCGATCGAACCGCGAGATGACTCCGGCCTGCACGAGCGAGGTCTTGCCAACGCCCGAGGGTCCGTATATGACCAGAAGCCGGTTGCTCTGCCACAGCATGGACACGTCGCGGCACTCAGAGCTGCGGCCGTAGAAACGGTCTTGATCGCCGGTGTCATAGGCCCGCAGCCCGACGTATGGCTCGCCGCTCATCGCTACGAGCATCCCAGCTTGACACGCCGTTCCGTGCGGAACTCCTGAGCCGTGTCCCAGAACATGGAGGTTTCCCGTTTTTCAAAGTAGGCGCTGAGGTAGCTCTCGGTGCGCCTGGAGGCGACAGGGTCGCCCCCTGGCGAGAGCGGGCGTTGCGCGACCACGTATCGCCGCCGCTGTTCCCTCAGGGCTGTACGGCGAATCGCCTGCAGTATCCGCTTCCGGAGGGTGCAGCCGATGAACAAGAGGGGGCTTCGTCGCAAAGAAAAGCAGGATCGCCGTCGGGATGAGTCTGGAGACCCTTGACGGGTGGAAGATTCGCTAGGGGGAGCCGCCGCACGGTGTGCCATCGCGATTGCCCCCCAGAGGTGCTGCACGGACTGATCCTGCCGGTCAGATGAACGCCTGGAAGCCGGCGATCGGATCCTCGGGTCCATCGGCTTCTTCCATGACGCGGCGCAGCGCGTGGGCGAGCGCGGAGTCGTCGAACTCCTCCAGGTCGGCCAGTACGAACTCGTCCAGGTCGAGCAGGTCAGTCTCAACGGCGGTCTCTTCGTCCTTCATCCCATGCTCCGTGTGCCGTGCGGTGGTTGGCGTCGCCCGCTGGGGATTTCGGGCCGTACGGATTAGCACGTTAGCATCAGGTGCCCCGAAGATGCGGCGCAGGCCCGCTTCTCACCTCTGTGCGAGCGTGCGCCGAAGTATAGAGCCAGCAAGCCTGCTGATGACGTAACGTGGGCTCCAGCAAGCCCTGACAGGCGGAATGAGCCCTGACAGGCGGAATGAGATGGAGGTGCGATGGCGGTTTCCGAGTCGGCGGCCACTCCGCGACCGCTGAGCCGAGGCGTGCCAGCGGTGTGGGGGAACGTCCCGCAGCGCAACAAGTACTTCACCGGCCGGGAAGATCTTCTGAGTGACCTACGGCGGCGGATCGCCGACCAGGAGGTCACCGCGCTGCTCCCGCACGCGCTGCAGGGCATGGGCGGCGTCGGGAAGACGCAGCTAGCGATCGAGTATGCCTACCGATACCAGGCCGACTACGACGTGGTGTGGTGGATCTCCGCCGATCAGGAGGCACTCGCCCGATCCGCCCTCGCGGCGCTTGCCCCGCGTCTCGGTCTCACCGGTGTTGCCCTCGGCCGTATCGAGGACGCCGTAGCCGCTGTACTGGATGCGCTGCGTCGCGGCGATCCTCACGGCCGCTGGTTGCTGGTCTTCGACAACGCCGACCAGCCCGAGACGATACGCGGCTTGATGCCGCAGGGACCTGGGCACGTGCTGGTCACCTCGCGCAATCATCGCTGGGCCAGTGTGGCCGACACCATCGAGGTCAACGTCTTCCCGCGCGCGGAGAGCCTGGCGTTCCTCCGTCGCCGCGTCCCCCATACGTCCGATGTGGAAGACAACCGGCTGGCTGAGGAGCTGGGCGACCTGCCACTGGCGCTGGAACAGGCCGGCGCGCTGCTCGCTGAAACGGCGATGTCGGTGGACACATACCTCGAGCTGCTGGAGCAGGCGGCCGGCGAAATCCTGGGCGAGAGTTCACCGACTGACTATCCGGTGCCGGTCGCGGCCGCGTGGAGCCTGTCTGTCGCGCGGGTCCGCGACGAAACGCCTTACGCGATGGATCTGCTTCGCCGTTGCGCCTTCTTCGGCCCGGAGCCGATTCCGATGGAGTTGCTCAATCGGGGGCAGTACGTCCTCGGCCCCCCGCTCAGGGACATGCTCCGCGACCCGGTCCTCATGAGCCGGGCGATCCGTGCACTCGGCCGTTACGCGCTGGCTCGCATCGACAACTTCCGGAGAACACTCCAAGTGCACCGCATCATCCAAAGGGTGATTCGGGATGAACTCACCGCCGAGGAAAGCGGCGAGATGCGGCGCGAGGTGCATCTGTTGCTTGCGGCAGCCGACCCAGGTGACCCCGACGATTTCGATAACTGGCCCAGATACGCGGACCTGCTCGCGCACGTGGGCCCGTCCGCCTTGGTGGAGAGCCAGGAGCCCGAGGTACGCCGGCTCGCCGGGAATATCGCGCGGTATCTCTACGTCGCCGGTGACTTCTCGGATGCCTGGCCTTTCGCGGAGTCGGCGCTGGAGCGGTGGGCCGCCGACTCAGGGGAAGACGACCCCGACGTGCTCATCATGCGGCGGCACCTCGGGACCGTGCTCTTTGCACTCAGTGACTATCAGGCTGCCTACGAACTCAACCGGCGCACACTTGATCGAATGCGTGAAGTGCTGGGAGACGACCATGAGGAGACCTTGATCCTCATCAACCTTCACGGGGCCGACCTGCGGGCCCGCGGCGACTTTGCTGCAGCCCGCCAACTCGATGAAGACTCGGTGCAACGGCATCGTCAGGTCTTCGGTGATGAGCATCCCCGCACTTTCATGGCAGGCATTAATCTCGCTCTGGACTACAGGAGCCTTGGCGATTACAGGAAGGCTTTTCAGCTCGAAGACCAGAACTACCGCGATCGGCTCGATTTCTACGGCCGTGACGATAATCCCCAAGTTCTATTCGCTCTTGACAACCTCGCTGATGCACTCCGTCACGCGGGTGACTACGCTGCGGCCCGGGAGATGGAGGAGCGGACCTACCGGGACTACCAGGAAGTGGTCCGGCAGCAGTTGCTCCCCCGGGATCATCCCTGGGTGCTCCAGCAGGCCAAGAGCCTATCGTTCGCGCGGGGCAAGATGGGGGCGTTTGCGGAGTCGCTGGAGCTGGCCAGGCAAGTCTACGAAGGACACCAGCGGGCCTACGGCGTGGATCATCCCGACAGGCTTGCCGCCGCCGTCAGCCTCGGTAATGCCCAGCGACTCGTCGGCGACCTCAACGAAGCAGCCATGCTCATCGAGGATGCCGTTCAGCGCTATCGTAAGGTGCTCGGGCCCGATCACCCGTACACGCGTGGCGCCGTCCTCAATCTGGCGATCGTACGGCGTCAGCTCGGCGACGCTGAGGGCGCCAAGGGTCTCCTCAATGAGACGTTGGCGAGCCTGCAGCGCAGTATCGGCCGTGACCACGACTGGGCGCTGACCTGCGCTACCAACCTCGCAAGTGCCCTTGCCGATCTTGGCGAGACCGAGAAGGCACGAAAGTTGGGAGAAGACACGCTCCAGCGGTTCCGCGCCACGTTAGGCGAGGACCACCCGGACACCCTCGCTTGTGCGGCCAACCTCGCCCTTGACCTGCGCGCTCTGGGACATGAACAGGAAGCTGCGGAACTCACGGCCGACACTCTGGCTCGGTACCGCAAGAAGCTGGGCGAAGATCACCCCGACGTGATTGCGGTGGCCCAAGGTCAGCGTCTCGACTTGGACTTCGAACCCCCGCCACTCTGATACCCGGCACTACGGTATCGATCGCTCGCGCTGGAGTTCCTCTCCTTCGCGCAGATTTCATGGTGGCGTAGCTTCCATGCCGCCCAGTGCTCAGCAGCGGCCGCGTGCGCCTGCTGGAGGGCGGCGGCCGGAACCGGCTCGTCCGCCCAGGCGTTTAGGGACGCGGCCATACCTTCGACGAAGCGCACACCGCATTGGGTGAGGGCGCCGCTGGTCTGAAGCGTGGAGACGACCTTGCGGGTTCCATCGCGCCAGCGGACGAACTCTGTATGCGCGCGTAGGGCCGTCTCGTCGCGGTCGACGTAGCGCTGCTGGCGCCAGAAGGCCGCAACCCCGAGGTAGGCGTATGCGCCGTGCAAGAGCGCTCCGAGAGGGCGGGGATCGTCGCGCCATGGCGCGTACCAGCGCGTCAGGCCGGGATCGTCGATTAGCGAGATGAGATCGAGCAGCGCGTTCAGCTTGGCGTGCTGACGCTCGTGGGCGAGGTCGACTGCGAACGAGCGCCCGTCTGACCGCTGCGACAGGGCAACAGCGCCGAACGAATGCCGAGAAGTAGCGCTCAGATTCGCTCCCGGGAGGGCGTGCAGCGGGACGAGCACGGTGATCCCGGCGGCGATCTCCTCGGCCGTCTCAGGATGATGTGCCACCAGAAGCGCCCACGCGTCATCCAGCGTCCGCTGCCACTGCCCGAGGGCGATGGCGTCGATGCGACCCGTTGTTCGCTTCCCTGGAAAGCGGTAGGAATCGAGGTCGTCGAGCAGGAATGACGTGGTCAGTCCCGCCGCACTGACGGTCAGCCGCCGGATGCCCTGCCAACCGTCGCCGTCGAGTCGCGGATTCACTGGGATCGGAATGCGGACACCCGCGGCGAGGATCTCCCCTCCCTCCGGCCAGGAACGCACCGTCGCGGTCTCGGGCGGGTCCGTGACGGTGAGATGGGCCTGCCCAAGGAATGGCAGAAAGAGCCGATCGCCGTCCAGCGGAACCTCGATGACACAGTCCACGTGTACCAGCAGGGCCGCCGCGGCGGCGAGCGCGGTCAGGTAACCGTGGTCCAGGGCGGCTCCGCTCCGCAGGTCGCGCAGCGCTTGGATCGCCCAGGCGCCGACGGGCGGATGGCACAGGAGCGGCTCTATATCCGACGGTCGATCGGCCTGCGCACCGGCGAGCACCTCGTAGGCGCTGGCCAGCTCCTTAGCCCGGGGGTGGCCGGCACGCGATGCCGTAGCGACCACCATGCGCAGCAGCAGTAGACGCTTGCTCCGCTGGGCGCGAACAAGAAGGCGCATGGCGTGTTCGCCGCCCCCGCCGGCCGCGAGGGCGGCGAACACGTCGTCTGGCACGACATAGTGTTGGTTCAACGGGCGGTTCCTTTCCGTGCGTGGAGGTCGGCGATGACGCACTCCCGGATGTGGCTAATGAGCCGGAAGAGGTCGGGGCAATAGACCGATGGGTTGCGGAAGCCGCTGCCCGACCGGTAGCGGTGGGGGTAGAGACCGCCGCCGCACACACGCCGCAGCGGGCAAGCCGTGCAGTCATCGGCCAGCGCGTCGAGGCCAAGCTGACGGGCCGCTATCGACGGCAGGCGCAGCGCCGCGTCGAACGGGTCGCGGGCGACGTGCAGCCCAGTCATCGGGGCGCCGTCATACGCCGCTTTCAACGAGTCGCCCTGCTCGATGCTGCCGTCGGTCTCGACGACGACGAGGCTGGTCGGCGTCAGACCGACCGCCTCAAATCGGGACTCCCCGCCCAGCAGCAGATGGATGATCTCCTCGAACAGCCGGACCCGCGTCTCCTGTTGCGACGATCCGTACCAGCGATCGAAAACGGCGATCAGCCACTCGGCGTAGGGAGCGTGGGTCGGATCGTGGTCCCGATCAGGGGGCGGCGCTGACCAGGTGCCGTGGGGCAGCAGAAAGTCCACGGCAGGGGGGTCGAATCCCAGCATTGCCTCATAGACGGTGATCGGGTCGTTACGCAGGTCGATCGTGCACAGCAGACCGCTGTACACCTCGCGATGCTCCGGGCGCATCAGGAGGCGCAGCGCCTCACAGACGGCGGCGTGACTGCCGAACCCGCTCGTGTAACGACGGTGCCGGTCGTGCGCCCCCCGGTCGCCGTCGAGGCTGACCCCCACGCGGACGCCGAGCGACCGGAACATCCGCAGAAAGTCCGCGTCGAGAAGGATCCCATTGGTCTGCAGGCCCACGTGCACCCGGACCAACGGCTCGAGCGTCTGGCGCAGGCAGCTCACCGCGGCGGCCAGGTAAGCGCGGCCGGCGAGCAGCGGCTCGCCGCCGTGCAGGATGACACGGACCGCGTCGAGGTCATGCGTACGGGCATGCTCGGCGATCCGCCGAGCCGTCCATACGACCAGCGACGGCTCCATCGTCAGCGGCCTGCGCCGCCAACTCTGGTCGGCCATCGTGTACATGTAGCAGTAGTCACAGGACAGGTTGCACCGGCTGTGCACCTTCAGCAGGAACTGCCGGAATGGGGTCGGGCGCCAGCCACCAGCAATGAGTTCATCCACGTCGAGCAGGGCGGGCCACTCTAGCTGCGCTCCCCGTTGGGGACTTCCGATCTCACTCAACTGTCACGCTCTCACCATCCCACGCGTCTCAACACAAACGCAGAGGCCCGCCGAAGCGGGCCTCGCACCCAGCCGCCGAGGCGACTGGGGGAAAGCGACAGCCTACTCTCCGCAGCGAGAAGGCGGCAAAACCGGCAGCCTGTTCGGCTGGCGTTGCGGGGTGGGTGGAGCCGGTCGGTGGGGCTGGGGGGGCGGTGATGGTGCGGTATGGTCCCGTTTATGAGCGAGCGTTGTGAGCGGATGTCCTTCACGTTGCCGGCGCCCCTCGCCCGGAGTATCCGGGCGGCGGCAGCCGAGCGGTCCGAGACGATCTCTGGGTGGCTGGTTGGCGCGGCGGAGCGTCGGCTGCGCCTCGAGGGCGGTCGCACGGTTCTTGCGGAGTGGGCGGTCGAGCGAGGGCTGGTCATTGATGAGGAGCGCGCTGCGATCGAGATGGAGATCACTGCCGGCCAGGCGTGACAGGCAGCCGCAGACGACACCGGAGGACCGAGCCGAGGACAGCATTGCCTCCCCAGGGGCCGCCGGGCCCGGGGCGGGCCGTGCCGGGCCGGGCGGCCCCCTGGAGTCAGGCGACACACTGTTCCATGCTGCCCGTATCATGTGTGATCCGCTGATGATCTCCTATAAGGAGCGAGGTGACGGCCGTGAAAGCACTGGTGAGGCGTTGCGCAGTGATGGCGGCAGCCGGAGTGACGTTTTTTGTCCTATTGATTCCTTTCGGAAATGCAGCGTCGGCTGCGGAGTCGGCCGTCTTCTGTCCGTGCCCCTGGCCTGATCCGCAGTCCTGATCGTGCCAGTGTGGTCGAACTAGTTCGACTCATGCGCCTTCGGTTATTTTCTTCTGTGGTGAACCAATCTCCGACATCGACACGACAGACAGTCGGGAAGGGTGCGGCTCACCGCAGAGTTGGGGGCGAGGGGAAGTGGCGGCTGCCCAGTCAGGGTGGCGCAGGGTCAGTCTGACCAGCGTGAACAGCTGCGGAAGGGGAGGGGCGATGAGCCTCGGCGTCGCTGGATCGGGGTTATGCGCTCATGCGGGTCGATAGCGTTCGGTTCGTAGGGCGGGGCCGCGAGTTCAGCCAGATCTGTGAGGCAGTGGAGCGCGCCCGGGCCAAAGTTGCGGGAGTGGTGGTGGTCACGGGTGAGGCGGGGGTGGGAAAGACACGCTTGATCAGCGAGTTCACCAACGGCTCGTGGTGTCAGGGCGTGCGGGTGCTGATGGGGGGCTGCCTCCCAGTGGCGAATGGGGGGCTGCCGTACGCGCCGATCATTCAGGCGCTGCGCCGCCTGAATGGAGAGTTGGAAGCCCCGAGGGCAGGGGAGGGTGTCACGCCGGGCAAGTTCGCCCGTTGGCTGTCCGCGATCGATGAGATGGGCTGGATCGAGAGCGCTGGCGAGGCCTCAGGCCAGTTGGCGCAGACCCGCTTGTTCGAGCTGTTGTTGAATCTGTTGGGCAGTTTGGGACAGGACGAGCCGGTTCTGCTGATAGTGGAAGACGTCCATTGGGCAGATCGCTCGACGTTGGATTTTTTGACCTTTTTGGTGCACAACCTGCGGCATGAGGCGATGGCGGTCGTCATCACCTATCGTGATGAGGAGCTGCACCGCACTCACGCGCTGCGGCCATGGCTGGCCGAGCTGCAGCGCAGCGCGAATGTGGAGCGCCTTCGGCTGGAGCGGCTCAGTCGCGACGAGACCGCTGAGCAGTTGGCCGCGATACTGGGATCGCCGCCGGATGCCGAGGTCGTCGGCCGCATCTTCGCCCGATCAGAGGGCAATGCGTTCTTCACCGAGGAGTTGGCCTCGGCGCTGTTCACGGGCGGCGATCACGACCTGCCGGAGGGTCTGACAGAGATCCTGTTGGCCAAGGTGCATGCCCTTTCGGGCCCCGCCCAGGCGGTGCTCGGCGTGGCTGCGGCGGCTGGCCGGCACGTCTCCCATGAGCTGCTCTCGTCTGTCGCGGTCATGCATGAGGACGGGCTGAACGCGGCGCTGCGGGAAGCGGTCGATCGTCAGGTCCTGGTCGCTGATCCCGCGCACGAGTCGTACCGCTTTCGCCACGGGCTCCTCCAAGAGGCCGTGTACAACAACCTGCTGCCCGGGGAGCGCCGGCGGCTGCACCGCGTGTTGGCGCAGGCGCTGGCCGCGCATCCGGAGCTGACGGCGGGGCAGGGTTCGACAGGTCCCGCCGAACTCGCCCACCACTGGGGCGCCGCTGGCGACCTGCCGGCGGCGCTGTGCGCGATGGTCCAGGCAGGGCGAGCGGCTGAGGCGGTGTCGGGGTCCGCCGAGGCGCTGCGGCACTTCGAGCGGGTGCTGGAGCTGTGGGACCGCGTGCCAGGAGCCCAGCGCCTGGTCAATCTCGACCGTGCGGGTGTGCTGGAGCGTGCCGCTGAGGCGGCCAATCTCGTGGGGGAGTATGACCGGGCGGCGGCGTTCGTCCGGCAGGCGCTGGAGTGCGTCGATGTGGAGGCTGAGCCCGTCAGGGTCGGCCTGCTGTACGAGTGTCTGGGTGGGTATCACCTGCGGGCCGGAGACGACGAGGCTGCCGGAGACGCGTACGAGCAGTCCCTGCGCCTGATCCCGCCGTCGCCGCCCTCAGCGGCGCGGGCCAAAGTGCTGGTGGCCCACGGCCGGCTGTCGATGTTCCTGGCTCGCTACGAGCAGGCCCAGTCCGCGTGCGAAGAGGCGGTCGCGGTCGCGCGCGCCGCGGGTGCGCGCGCGAGCGAAGGGCATGCCCTCAGCACACTGGGCAGTGTCACCGTGAACAGAGGGGACGCCGACACCGGGATCGGGTACCTGCGGCAGGCGCTGTCGATCGCTGAGGAGGTCGGCGATGCCCGCTCCTTGGTCTATGGGTACAACGATCTCAGCTGCCAACTGAGCATGGCGGGGCGTTTGGAAGATGCCGCGCAGACGGCGCTGGAGGGTCGCCGGGCCATCCGCCGCCTGGGGTTGGAGCGGATGTACGCCCCGCTGTTGGAGGCCAACGCCGCCTGCGCGCTGTTCGAGCTGGGCCGCTGGGAACAGGCGAATACGCTGCTGACCGCAGCGGAGCGCCGGGTTCCCAGAGGCATCATCGAGCTGGGGGTGCTCACAGAGTCGATGAAGCTGAGCATCGCGACGGGAGACTTCGCTCGGGCGCAGCAGCAGCTGGACCGAGCAGCGGTCCTGTGCCGCAACGTGCTGACACCGCTGTACCAGCGCCAGACGTTGGAGCCGACCGCGGAGCTGGCGATCTGGCAGCTCCGGCTGGACGATGCCGACGCAGCCGTCGCGCGGGCCTTGGATTGGTCCACCCGAAGCGACGACCAACGCTTCACTGGCCGGCTGTTCATGCTGGGGCTCCGCGCTTTGGCTGACCGCGCGGAGCTGGCACGCGCCCGGCGGGCGGACGCGGACGCCCGCGCGGCACGGCAGGCAGGCGCTGCCCTGCTCGAGCAGGCTGGCGGGCTGATTCCCAACCCGTTGGAGCCGGCCGCCTCGGGACTGCCCGAAAGCGCGGCGACCGCGGCGACCTGTGAGGCGGAGATGTCCCGTCTGGATGGCCGCGCAAGCCCTGGGCTGTGGGCAGCCGCCGTGACGCGCTGGGACGAGCTGGCGCGTCCCTATCCCGCCGCATACGCCCGCTGGCGCCAAGCCGAGGCCTGCCTGACGGCGAAAGGGACGCGATCCCAGGCTGGTGAGCTGCTGCGACGAGCCCATCAGGTGGCGGTGCAACTGGGGGCACAGCCCCTGCGCCACGAGGTGGAGCGCCTCGCGCGCAGAGCCCGCATCGACCTGTGGGAGCGCCCTGCGGGTGGCCACCCGGTGGAGCGGGAGCCCAGCCCGTCGGACCAGCTCGGGCTGACTCCGCGTGAGGCCGAAGTGCTTGCGCAGATCGCCGCCGGGCGGGGAAACCGCCAGATCGCCAGGGCCCTGTTCATCAGCGAGAAGACCGTCAGCGTCCACGTCTCACGCATTCTGCGCAAACTCGGCGTCAAAAGCCGTGTCGAGGCCGCGGGGATCGCCTACCGCCTGGGACTCCCGACACCCGACACGGATCATGAGCGGTCAGGTCGGTCAGGAGGTCTGGACTCAGCGCTCGGCCATCGACATCGGCTGCTCCCGAAATAAGGGAGCGGGCGGCCCTGGAGTACATGATTCTCCTGATGTGCGACGCGTTGATCACCTCCTACAATTTTTTGTAGAAGGGGATCAACGCTTTTCGACCGAGTGCTCGGCGAGCCTGGCAGTCATGCGCTGAGCGCCATTATTTCGGTGACGCCATGGGGGATCAACGGGATGGAGCCGCACCACGAGTATCGCTTTGCTGATCCGGAGCGTCGCGACGACGACGCAGCCATCGGGTTCGCGGTTACGCGCAGGCCGACGCCCGCGGGTTGGAGACGCCTTGAAGAGGGAGCACGGGTAGCCCTTCACCCATCCGGCACACAGTTGCTGGCGGAAGGCTGGAAGATCCATGTCTCGGCGCGTCTCGCCAACGCCGAGGACGTGCTCGATATCGTCTGGAGCCATTGTGTCGCACGGCAGATCGCCTTCACGTTCGTGCGCAGCCCTCACCTGCTCTCAGCCAGCGACTCCACGGACGCCGATGCTGCCGCCAGCGTCAGACTCCTGACGCTGGATCCCGTCGGTGACGCCGAGGTGGAGCGCACGCTCACCGACCTGGCCATCGCCCTCGACGGGCAGCACGGGTCATGTGCGCTTGGGAACTGTTCGACATCTCCGTCGCACGCGTGCGAGATGCACGATCCTGGCGAGCGGCACGAGACGATGCTCACGCCGTTGCCCCAACTGCCCGCCCTGCGACGACCCTGCAGCGACACCTGCTCGCGCGGACGCTGCCCGCAGTGCCTCGGCCGCTGGCGCGTCCGCCAGGCGCGGGGCGCCGCGCGGCGATAATGCGGGCCGGCGCGGCCGAAGCGAAGCGCGGTTCAGGCGGCTCGATGCCGCCTGAACCGCTCAGCCTTTAACTGTGGACCCGTCCAGGCGATGCGATGGTGGGTGCGGGTGATCTTGCGGTAGCGGGTGTCGTTGCCCGGGCGACCGCGTTTCTCTAGCCGGTAGGTCTCCTCGACCTGCTCGGACCTCGAAGCGATCCAGCGACCGCTCGCTCGATGTCGAGACGGCGCTGGTCAGCTTCGAACGGGTCTTCGAGGTGCTCGACATCGTGCCGTTCATCGCGGAGCACCCGGATCCGAAGCAGGTGCCCGATGGCCCGGTGTCGGTCGAGCTCGAGGATGTCCGCTTCCGCTGCCCCTCGGCCGAGCAGGTGTCGCTCGCGTCGCTGTAGGAGGTGGCCATCCTCGACGACCGGGCTGGCGAGGAAGTCCCGCACGGCGTGTCGTTCCGGATCGAACCGGGCCAGACGGCGGCGCCCGTCGGCCCCTCCGGCGCCGGCAAGTCGACTCTCGCGTCGCTGGTGCCCCGGCTCTACGACGTCGACGCCGGTGCCGTGCGCCTGGCTGTGGACGATCAGGTATTCCCCAGGGGGTACGTCACCGTTGATGTGCGCGAGTTGTCGTTCGACGCCATCCGCGGCACGGTTGGCGTGGTCACCCAGGGCGGGCACTTGTTCCACGACACGATCCGGGCCAACCTGCGCTACGCCGCGCCCGACGCCGGCGACGACGAGCTGTGGGACGCCCTGAGCAGCGCTCGGCTGGCCACCCTGGTCAGGTCGTTGCCCGACGGGCTCGACACCGTAGTCGGCGAGCGCGGCTGTCGGCTCTCGGGCGGCGAGCGCCAGCGGCTCACGATTGCTCGGCTCCTGCTCGCCAGGCCCCGGGTGGTGATCCTCGACGAGGCGACCGCACACCTCGACTCCGAGTCCGAAGTCGCCGTGCAGGAGGCGCTCGTCGCCGCCCTCGCCGGGGCGCACCGCCCTCGTGATCGCCCACCGGCTCTCCACGATCCGCGCCGCCGACGCCATCCATGTGATCGAGGACGGCCGGGTCGTCGAACGGGGCACGCACACCCAACTCCTCGCCGCCGACGGACGCTACGCCGAGCTGTGCCACACGCAGTACGCCGAGGCGGGACTTGACCTTGGGTCAGTCGTCGTCGAGGACGTATCGGGGGTCCCGGGCCGCGCCCGGCGGCTTCGTCGTCGGGGTTGAGGAGCCGGCAGACCTCCAGCGACAGGCAGCCGCAGCCGATGCACCCGTCGAGCCGGTCCCGCAGCCGCTCGAGCACGGCGATCTGGGCGTCGATGCGAGGACGCCACGAGGTGGACAGGCGCTTCCCAGTCCTTCGCGTTCGGGGTGCGGTTCTGGGGCAGCGAGGCCAGCGCGGCGCGGATCTCGTCGAGGCTCAGACCGACCTGCTGGGCGACGCGGATGAACGAGACCCGCCGCACGGTGGCGCGGGCGTAACGGCGCTGTCCCCCGGCGGAACGGGTGGCACGGATGAGGCCCTCGGCCTCGTAGAAGCGCAGTGCGGAGGCCGCGACCCCCGTCCGCTCGCTCAACGCGCCGATGGTCAGCTCCGCCTTCACGGCGACAAACCTACGCTCAAAGAAGGATTGACTTCAAGTTAACTTTAAGTGTTACCGTCGCGGCGTCACAGAAGTTTCGAAAGGATGCGCAGTGTCTGAAAACGTGACGCTTGTCACCGGAGCCACCGGCAACGTCGGTCGGCAGGTCGTATCCTAGCTGGTGCGCATGGGCGCGGCTGTCCGCGCGCTGACCCGCAACCCCGACTCCGCCGGCCTGCCTGCCGGCGTCGACGTCGTGCCCGCCGACCTGTCGATCCCGGGCACCCTGGACGCAGGCCTGGACGGGGTCGAGGCCGTGTTCCTGGTCTGGCCGTTCCTCACGGCCGAGGCCGCGCCTGCGGTCCTGGACGCGGTCGCCAAGCATGCGCGCCGCATCGTCTACCTCTCGTCGTCGGGCATACACGACGACGTCGAGCAGCAGACCAATATGATCACTCAGTTCCACGCCGCCGTCGAGCGTCTGATCGAGCGGTCCGGGCTGGAGTGGACGTTCCTGCGTCCCAGCGGGTTCGCGGCCAACACCCTGGCATGGGCTCCGCAGATCCGTGTCGATGGTGTCGTGCGCTGGGTCTACGGCGCGGCGGCCCGGTCGCTGATCCACGAGCGGGACATCGCGGCTGTGGCGGTGCGCGCGCTGACCGGCGACGGGCACGGCGGGGCGAAGTATGTCCTGACCGGACCCCAGCCGCTGACCCAGGCCGAGCAGGTGCGCACCATCGGTGAGGCGATCGGCCGCCCGTTGCGCTGGGAGGAGATCTCGCGAGAGGCTGCGCGGGAGCAGATGCTCACCTATTGGCCGCCCGCGCTTGTGGACGGCGCGCTCGACGCCTGGGCCGAGTTGGTGACGGAACCGGAGCTGGTCACGCCGACCGTGGAGGAGGTCACCGGCGTGCCGGCGCGCACCTTCCGCGAATGGGCCACCGACCACGCCGACGACTTCCGTTGAGCGCACGGACGTCACGGACCGGAGGTCATCCTGCGAGTTGGGCGGCTTGCGTCGCCCGAAAACGCGCCGGCGGAGTTCCGTACCGGTCGACGAACGCCTGGCGTAGCGTCTCGGCCGATCCGAACCCGCACCGCGTGGCCACGCTCGCTACCGGTAACGAGGTGGAGGCCAGGAGGTGCGCGGCCGCCTCGGTGCGGGCCTGGCGTACGAACCGGCCCGGGGTCTGCCCGAGGTGCTGCAGGAACAGCCGGGTGAGGTGTCGCTCGCTCACGCTCGCGCCGGCCGCCAGCGTGGCTGCGGACAAGTCGCCGTCCAGATGGCCGGTGACGTGGTCGACGACCTGCCGGACCAGGCTGTGTTTGGGTGGCGGGGCGGCCACGAACATGCTCATCTGCGCCTGGTTGCCAGGCCGCTGCAGATAGGTCACGAGCCCCCGCGCCACGCGACGTGCCAGCTCCGCGCCGTGATCCTCTTCGATGAACGCGAGCGTCAGGTCCAGGGCGCTGGTGACGCCCGCGGCCGTGGAGACGTTCCCGTCGCGGACGTAGATCGGGCCGGGATCCACGATGATCTCCGGATAGCGAGCTGCGAGCTGGCTTGCGTACCTCCAGTGGGTGGTGGCGCGTCTGCCGTCGAGCAGGCCCGCGGCGGCCAGGACGCTCGTCCCGGTGCATACCGACGCCACCCGCCGGCTGTGGGCGGCCAGGCGGCGGACGTGGCCGACGATCTGCGGGTTGCCCGCCGCCGCCTCATGGCCGTAGCCGCCCGAGACGATCAGCGTGTCGAGCGGCCCGGTGAGCCGTTCGAGGGATTGCTGGCCTCCCAGCGTCAGGCCCGAGCTGCAGGTGATCGCGCGGCCTGCCGGAGTGGCCACGCTCACGCGGTAGGCGGGGCGGGCACCGATCCGGTTCGCCAGGTCCAGGCTCGAGGCCACGCAGGCGATGTCGAGTAACTCTGCCTCGTCGTACCCGACAACCACTACCAGAAGTGCATCCATGGCAGAAACCCTATGTCAGAAAGACGGTGATCCCAAGTTTCCAGACCTCGTTGCCTGTCCGCGTTGTCGCGGAGGCAGCCGGGAAACAAGGTGGGGTCATGATCGGGAGCGCTTCCCGGAGGTTCCTCATGAGCCGCTGTGCATCTGACGCAGCCGAGCCCCTACCCGAGCATGTTCACCCGGCGCCCGACCGCCGCCGCTGGGCCGACGTGCTGAAGCACCGCTGGCCCACGTGGCTCGGGATCGCCCCGGCGGCCTTCTGCCTCGTCGTCATAAGGCAGTGGCTGCCCCCGGACTTTTGGGCTTGGCTGCTTGTCCCCGTGGCACTCGTCTATCTGGTCTTTGGCGCTGTCCGTAAGCAGCTGCGGAGTCCTGGCCTGCTGGCGCTCGAGACGGTCGGAGTGCTTGTCTTCAGTGCGCTCGCGCTGGCAGCGCTGTACGTGGATCGAGACCTTGGTCGTTACCTCCTGGCGGCCGGCTGGTTGGCCATGCCGCCTGGGATTTTGCTCACCACCGGGCCGACAAGGTCGTGCCGCGGTGGTATGCCGAGTTCTGTGCGGTCTTTGACGTCCTTATCGCAGCCTTCCTCATCATGATCGTGCCCATGCTGTAGCCGCGGACCGACTGATCACTGCCGTGTACGGCTGCGCGCTGGTAGGCCACGGAAAAATGGGTGTAGGCGTGAAGCGTCGCGGTGCCACCGCCGTGGCCGAGCGGGCCGGCGGCGGTGCGGAGATCGACGCCGCGGGTTGACCCTGCCGAGCAGCGCCCGCGGCTGCCCAGCGGTACCGCCCAGTTGCACGCCAAGGCCACAGTCGCCACGACACAGCCGCGCTCTTCACCTGCCGCCTTCTCACCGCCCACGCGATCACCGCCAACATGGAGCTCGGCCTCCTCGTCCGCGGCGGCCCCGTCCCGCGCCGCCTCCGCCCGCACTTCCATGAGCTGATCGCCAGCGGCATCCTCGTCCCGACCACCTGACCAGACCGGCACCGTGGATCCCTCGCTCACGGAACACGGAACTGATGCCTGACTGATCGTAAGTATTCGGTTTTCCCGTTTGCTTGAGGAGCAACACAAGGGAGCCGGCTGTCGCCATCCTCGAACCACCATCGTCCCATCCTCAACCAACACTGCCAAACGACGCTCACCCAATCCCGCCACACCATGTGCAGACAACCCAGCCGGCAACAGCAGCGGTTCCAGCGCATACTAGTTAGCATCATTGTCTGCGATGAGAAGTTCTCGCCTTAGACTGCTGCTGTTCCGCTTGGCGAAGATGGCGGGTCATGGCGGCAATGCCCAGCACGCGCACGTCAAGCGTATCATTAGATGTTCCTTGCGTGTCTGGACTGGAGGGTGTTAGGGTTAGGTTCGCATGGCTGGTTAGCAGCCTATTCCTGGCCGTATCGGTGCGAAGGGAGAACTGTTGCGAGACTCTGCCGTCTGCGTGCCGATCCCGGCGTTCCGCTGTGCTTATGCGCGGGACGCGGCGCGCGCGGGACGATCATCTGCCCTCGACGCTCAACAGACTTTTCGCCAAGCAGCATAAACGGGTGTCACCCGGCCCGACGAGGTCTCAACACATTTATACGCAGCACGACTCGCAACCTCGACCCATCTGCGTCAACGCTCGACCTCACGATTTCACGATGTCTGAGATTGAAGGAGGATACCCGTGGCTGTGTCCGTGCCGAAGGGCAACATCGAGATTGAAAGCGGCGTCAACAGCAACCTCGTCGTCGACGTCGATGACAAAGGAGAGATCGTCCAGTGGACCAGGGACAAGCGCAGGTCAACACAGCAGTGGAAACTGGCCGCCGTGCCCGAGTCCGAGGGTTTCTACCACATCAAGAGCGCGTCCAGCGACGACGTCATCGCAGCCGCAAACATGTGGACACTGATCATCGAGCCGCTGCAACGAGGCAAGACCGCTCAGCAGTGGAGCCTGATCTCCGTGGGCGGGGACGTCTATCGGCTCAACAACCTAGGGCACAACCGAATCGCCTCTGTCAATGAGGCAAGCACAGACCCTGGGGCAGCCGTCATCCTCTACGACGACCAGGGTCAACTCAACCAGCAGTGGAAGCTGATCCCGACCGTCACCACGCCCACGCTGCGGGGGCCTCTCCAGGCGTGGGGGAACAACGCCACGGGCCAGCTCGGCGACGGCACCACCCTCAACCGCTCCGCGCCGCTGGTGTTGTGCCTGACCGGGCTCAAGGCCATCGCCGGTGGCGGCGAGCACAGCCTGGCGCTGCTGGAGGACGGCACCGTACGCGCCTGGGGAAAGGGCGGGGACGGCCAGATCGGCGACAACGCCACCTTCCAGCGCGCCGCGCCGAGAAGGAGCCGCCTCACCGGCGTCACGGCCATCGCCGCTGGCGCCGCCCACAGCCTGGCGCTGCTGCTGGACAATGACAGCGTGGTCGCCTGGGGTGACAACGCCTACGGCCAACTCGGCGACAACAGCACCACCGACCGTTTGGAGCCCAGGCCGGTGACGCTGCTTGACGAGGTCACGGCCATCGCCGCCGGCGACAACCACAGCCTGGCGCTCAAGGATGGCGCCGTGTACGCCTGGGGCTATAACGGCTACGGCCAACTCGGCGACGGCAGCTCCGCGAACAGACCTTCGCCGGTGCAGGTGCTCGGCCTCACCGGCGTCACGGCCATCACCGGCGGCAGCCTCTACAGCCTGGCGCTGCTCAAGGACGGCACCGTGCGCGCCTGGGGCTATAACGGCTACGGCCAACTCGGCGACAACACCACCACGAGCAGACCTTCGCCGGTGCAGGTGCTCGGCCTCACCGGCGTCACGGCCATCGCCAGCGGCTACTACCACGGCCTGGCGCTGCTGGAGGACGGCACCGTGCGCGCCTGGGGCTCTAACGTCTACGGCCAACTCGGCGACAACACCACCACGAGCAGACCTTCGCCGGTGCAGGTGCTAAATCTCACCGGCGTCGCGGCCATCGCCGCGAGCAACAGCGGCCACCACAGCCTGGCGCTGCTGGAGGACGGCACCGTATTCGCCTGGGGCTATAACGGCTACGGCCAGCTCGGCGAGGGCACCGCGACGAATCAGCCGTACCGGCAGGAGGTGGCGTGCCTCACCGGGATCAAGGCCATCGCCGCCGGCGGCAACCACAGCCTGGCGAGCGGGTAACCGCCTACTGCGCGTGGCCGTCCACCGCGCCGGGCCGCGAAGTTGCTCACCCACCCGCACAGGTTGCGTACGGCGAGGATGTCCCGGACTGGCAAGGGATGTGAGGGGGCCCTCTTCAGACGCCAGTCTGAGGCGGGCCCTGCGCAGGACTCGCAGACACCAGCCTGGACCGGGCTGCACGCGCCCTCCTCGGACTCACCGACGCAGAGAGGTCTTGAGCGGCGTTCGCGCCAGCCCGACCGGGTCTTGCGGCGCTGTTGGCGGATGTGTCGGACACGTCCTGCGTCATCCCGTCAATGGCCGCCAGCGCAGCCCTCGATGTCACATCCGGTGCGTCGCCTCGCTCGTCAACGACCGCACCGCCGGGGCGAACAGCTCGTCAAGCGGCTTCGGCAGCCGAGCCCGCCGCTGCGACCGCCGTCGGCGCCGCGGAACGGTTCAACCTGGATGACGGCAGCTTTGACCGGCTCAACCCCGGGAACGGGTCCGGCCGCTCCGCGTCGGTCCCGATGGCTGTGCCGCATGCCGGCGCCGCACCGCTACGGTCGCCAAGCCGGCCATCGCCGCGCTGGCGGACAGCGCCACCTTCCGCCGCGGCGACATCGGTGTGATCGTGGCCCGCCGGCCGTGTCGACCGGTCCACGTTGTGAGGTGACGACCAAGCACCCACTCGCGAACCAGCCACCAGGTCGTGATGGGCCCTGTGACCGTCTGGACCGCGAACCATCCTGGAAGGCACTTCAGCGTCGTTCGCGCGCCGACCTGCTGGACGGCCACGCCGACGGAGGCGAGCGAGACGGCGACCCACAGCCAGCCCCACCACCGCCACAACCCTGCAGTCCTGTGGCGGACAAGGAACGGCACGAGCGTCAACGTCGCCGGCCCCCCGATGAGTGCGTCGCTCACCTGGGAGACGACCACGATGAACGACGCCCCATCCAGCAGCGGCGCGCGGTGTTTGACCATGCACTGCGCGAATCCCGACGTCCACCGGTGCATCTGAGACACCAGCTCCCGAAATGAGGTGGGCTCCTGGGTGTAGATGAATGCCTTAGGCGTGAACGTCACCGGGTAGCCGCGCCGGTGCAGCGCCCAGGTGAGGTTGAAGTCCTCGGTGATGTTGTCGTCAGGAAAACCGCCCATCTGGCGCAGCACGTCGGTGCGGTGGCAGTTGGCCATGCCGCTTAACACCAGTTGGCGGCCGAGCGCGTCTTGCATCCTGCGCGCCCACCCGTTGGCGATTGCGTGGTAAAGCGTGCGGTACTGGCTGTAGATCGTACGAGTGTCCTTCGGCAGCGCGGCAGCGCAGGTGCCTGCATAGCCGGCGGACATCGTGTCGACCATGTGCGCTACGGCGGTGGCGCCAAGCATGTTGTCGCCGTCGATCGCCAAGACCAGATCGCTGGTCACATATGGCAGCGCGAGATTTTGCGCGGCGGCCTTTGACCCGCCCTCGCCCTCGATGACCGTGGCGCCGGCTTGGCGGGCCAGGGCAGCGGTGGCATCCGTGCAGTTGTCAGCTACCACGAGCACTTGGCTCACGGGGTGGGTCTGGTCCAGACAGGACCGCACGGTCTGTTGGATCGTGGCAGCTTCGTTGTGCGCTGGGATGACCACGGCGACGGTGAGTGGAGTGGACAGCCAAGCCGTTAGCGGCCATCCCTGCCCCGTTTGGCCGGCCATTCGCGCCTGGCACATCAGCGCCGTCCATCTCGCCCAGCAGCCACTGCAGACCCATCTTGCCCAGTCCAGCCACTGTCAGGACGATCGAGCCGACGCCGGTATAGGCCAGCAAGGACATGCATACGACTCCTCCTGGGTGATGAACCTGGTAATAGGCCTGTTCGCAACGCGTTTATGCGGCCCGACCCACACAGCGGCCCGGGCCGTAACGTACAATCTCAAGATCTGCCCTGAAAGGGTGGGGCGGCCGGTCTCGCCGAGCAGCGGTTGCCGCCGCGCATCCTGCGCCAGCGCCGGGCTGTGGTAACCGCCGTCATCATCGCTGGGTTGCGACAGCGAGACGAGCTTAACCCTGGTAAGGGATCAGCTTCCAATACTGATTTGGTCTGTCCTGATACGGGTACTGGACGATGTCTGTCCCAGCGTATACCTGCTCCTGCGCTCCAGAGAGATCTCGGCCGGTCTGCCGGTTCGTGAACCGGTAGACGTCCACGGGGATCAGGTTCCACTGCTGATCCTCCTTGGCCGGGTCCGGCGATTCGATGGCTACTTCCCAAGGACCTGCGAGGACGTCACCGCTGTGCGGGTGCTCCGGGTGCTTGATGTGATAGAAGCCGTCGGCCCCGGTCACCTCAACCAGCTGCCACCGCTGACTTGGCCTGTTCTCGTCCCTCGCCCATAAAAAGATCCCTCTGTCCCAACCGACGTCGAGAGCGAGTCCACTGTAGGCATAGACATTCTCAATGTTGCCCTCCCACCCCGACACCTGCCCTGTTGCAGGTGAGGGCACCAGCTTCCACTGCTGATTTGCATTCTCCTCATCCTTGTACAGGATGATCTTCGAGTCGCTGGGGTTAACCGAGAGCGCGTGGGTTTGGTTGTTGTGGTGTTTGCGATTCACGATTCGGTAGAGACGTACGGGTGTCAGGCTCCATTGCTGATCCTGCCTGGCCGGGTCCAGCGGTTCGATGGCTAGGCTCCAGTTATCCGTAGCTGCCGCGAGGGCCCTGCCGTCGTGGTATTTGACGTGGTAGAAACCGTCTGCTCCGGGGACCTCGGCCAGCTGCCACCGCTGACTCGGCCTATTCGCGTCTCTCGTCCACTGGATGACCCTTTCTGGCCAGCTCCCGAAGTCGAGGACGAGTGTATTGTTGACGCCGCTCTGAATCCCAATGAGGCCTTTTGGTATCGTTGAGATCGGCCGCAGGCAGACGCCAAGCGCATGAAGATACGCCCCGTGGTAACCAAAAAATCCGACGATTTCGGTGCCGGCTGTGGGCGTGTACTCGAATGGGCGCAGGTTTCCTACGCCATACATGTTGGCGTCTGCGCCAAGCTTTGGGGATATTCTTTTATTGGTCGTGAACTGAAGGCTGCTCACCTGGATAATGTTTTGGTACTGGCGGCACGCGCCAGACACCTTGGTGACATATTCGTCTGATTCCAGCGAGAAGGGAAACTCGGCCCCGCTGTAGCCGCCGTGCCGGCCGAGCGATCTTCCGTCGACGAACATTTCAATGGCGTCTACTGTCTCACCGTGACGGACTGCGATCTTTGTGATTCGTGATGCGCGTGTGGGCAGCACATCCTCGAATGGCGTGCCTGATGTGGTTCCGGACGGCCCAAGTCGAGTAACGGCTGCCAGCGTCATAAGATCCTCCTCGGCTTACGTGCTCTTCTCATAATGATCATGTCAGACTCTGCTCAGCCATCGGCCAAGAGGCGAATATCCTCGTGATCGTCGGCCGGGTGGCGGCCAGGATCTTCCTCGGGGATGACGCAACGATAAACGACGACGTGGCACCCCAAGACATGCTTAACACCACCGCCGTCCCGGTCCCCGCCATCTCCTGATGCTGAGTTGCGCCGAAGACACCGCCTGACTCCAGATCTCCTGACACGGTGCGATAATCGGGTGCGGTGTCGCCGGCCGGGGGCTCGACCACAGTTTTCCGTCGAATCTGACGGAAACCTGCGGGTCAACTCGGCGAGACGGCGGCTCGACCACAGCTTTCCGTCGGAACTGACGGAAACCTGCAGCTGACGCGGCAGCCCAGGCATACGGCCCTCGCCGAACCGTCTTACGCGCGGGTGCGGCGAACCGCTCACGGCCACCGCGCGAAAAAACGCACAGAACTGGCCAGAGGGCGGAGAGCCCGCCCCCTCTACCAGAACATTCATCCCCTGGGTCAGGAGGTCTGGACTCTTGTACACGGAAGCGAGCAGCAGCCCGACAATCACCCGATCGCCCGGCAGCGTCCGCCCTGCGCAGCATCGCCCCCCGTTGCTGACCGTACCGTATCGCGCAGCCATATTGCCCCAGGCTATACCGCACATACAACGGCAAATAGCGCCGTCCATTCTGGTACTCCCTTACTACCCGCGCGACAGAAACCAGCCTCTGATAGCAGAACCTACCACCGTTACCAGCCGACGTACAACAACACCTGATGTGATTTATACTTTAACGGGCGTGAGAGCGGGACAACCGATATATCCACTAAAGGCCTTTGCTTTGTTGTTGACGGGGCTTCGCCCGGCCCGACGAAGCATGGACGGGTGTGGCAGGGGCGGTTCGCTTGCGGGCGTAGGCTCCGGCCGACCTGTACCAGCCCCGGCTGCAGCACGAGCTGGACCTACCACCTGCGACGGCTGCGTCTGCACGGGCCTGACCGACCTGGCCTAAATCACAACCATCCACGAAACCGGGATAGGTCCAGCCGACTGACAACCCCCCATTGGGCGCAAGCAGCTGCGGGCGCGACTGCCGGCGGACCAGCTCGGCATCGCTGATCTGCGCCCCGGACGGGTCGGCGGCACGAGCCAGCGATTGCCGATCGTGACGTACGCTGCGATGATGCACGGGCGTCGAGGATGGCGTACACGAGTCTTCATGTTGGTATTGTGATAGCAACGTAGCCCGCGATGACGTCGCCTCAGAAACCCAAGCCACTTTGGAATCGCTCATCGAGCGCTCCAGCATCAGCCTGATCGGGAGGAGATCCCAGGTGTCAACGCCTGAGCACAGTCAGTACGACCAGGCGCCCGTCGCCTATCACCACTGGTACTACGAGAGGCTGGTATGGAGGACGACTACATGGCTCGGCGTACCCATCCTCAAGTCGGTCAGCGATATGTGGAATTACCAAGAAATCATCACCGATCTTCGACCGTCGCTGGTGGTGGAGTTCGGCACGTTCATGGGGGGTTCGGCGCTGTTCTTCGCCACCGTCATGGAGAAGCTTTGTGACGACTACATCGTGTTCACCGTGGACATCAATCGGAGACAGGTGCGCGACGAGGCTCTCGCCCACGAGCGCATTGAGGTATTTACTGCCTCGTCCACGGACGACTCGGTGCGTCAGCGTCTGTGCGACCTGCGCACCGCGCATCCCGGCCCTGTGTTCGCCATCCTCGACAGCGACCACACCGAAACGCATGTGCTTGGGGAGCTGGAGCTGCTTCGCACTGTCCTGGCACGCGGTGATTATCTTGTCGTGGAGGACACGAACCTCAACGGGCATCCGGTGCTGCCCGGCTGCGGCCCTGGCCCTCACGAAGCGCTGGAGCGCTTTCTGTCAGAACATCCGGGGGAATTCCTGCAAGACCGAGAGCGCGAGGGCAAGTTCGGCTTCACCTTTGCTCCTGACGCCTTTTTAGTACGGCTTTGAGGCTCTTCGTGAGCGGAGTTCGAGGCGCCGCGACCCTGCAAACAGCTTCAACGCGTACTCTTTAGACACACACGGGAGGATGATTCGTCATCGCTGCCGCTTCTGCAGCACCGCGAGGGAGCCGGCGCTGTCGACCCACGCGTACTCGCAGCCATGCCGTTCCTCATCGACGAGTTGAACGACTCCCGGCCAGTAGTCCACGTAGTCGTGGAAGGCGACGAACCCGCCCGGCACGATCCACCTCTCGAAATGGCCGAAGTCCGCGCGGACATTGTCGTAGTCGTGCAACCCATCCACGAAGAGCAGCCCGATCGGCTGCTCCCACAGGACATCGGTCGAGCGCTGGCAGATCTCGCGCACGACATTGCGAACGCCAGCAGCGATCAGGTTCCGGCAGAACGCATCGTACGTGGACAAGCCGTGCGCGTTGGGCTGGCCTGAGACCGAGACCGCTCCTTCGTGGGGATCGATCGCGACGACCCGTCCACATGGTCGCAGGTCACGTACGGCGCTGGCCAGCAGCACGGTCGAGCGGCCGAGGTAGCTGCCGACCTCCACCACGGCGCAGTCGTCGGGGAGTTCCCGCAGCGCCCGTGACGCGGTCGCCAGCAGGAGTTCGGCCTCCCCCTCGTCGAACCATCCAAAGATTGGCCGCATCAGGCTCAACGCCTTCGACATTTCCAACACCGGTGCAGCCGCAGTGTCGCGCATCGCGCAGTCGGGAGCGTTGGGTCGGTCACCAGGCGGTGCGGGGATGAGCCGCCACCGCTGATTTGTCCCCCCCCAGTACGTCCACTGGATGACCCGCACCCCCTCCTTTGTCGATGCCTCTGTCTCCCCGCCTTCGACGTCAAGAGCTTTGCCGCTATTGCGGTTCATGATCTGGCAAGTTCTGCTTTCCTCGTCCACGAAGACCAGCTGCCACTGCCTGTGCGACGCCTGACGATCCTCGGGATACGCCCGCTGGAAGACCTCTGCACCATCCTCCAGCGATTCGTACCCGACCTCCAGCACCAGGCCACTGTGGAGATTCATGATTCGATAATAACTGTCCTCGCTGTCATCGGCCGCCAAGATTAGCTGCCACCGCTGACGCTCCTCGCCCTGATCCGTCGCCTGGACAACCACTGCCCCCCCTCCGGCGCCCTCTGCCACCTCGAGAACCTTGCCGCTGCGCACGCTTACGAGCGCAATTGGACCCTCCGGAACAGAGACAACCACGACTACCTCCCCGGATAGCGGCCAAAGCTCACGCTTTCGATCAACACCGGCAGACCGCTCGTCCCAAGAACAGAAACACAAGCCCACACCCCGACGACCGTGCGTCAACTCCTGGCTCTAGAGCAGTCTGGAGCACAGGAACAGCTCCCCGCCCCGGTCCTGCCCTCGCCCACGAGCGACATCGGTATAACCAGCAGGCAAACGTCAGACTCACCCGATCAAGGCGCCAGCGTCGAGACTGTCGGATGACACGTTTTAGGCGCCTCACACGACCTCGCGCCAACAGGCAGGAATTGATTGAGGCATCGGAACATTGCTGCAACTGCCATGGTGGCACCAGTGAGGCAAATCGATTGAGCCAGCAATCCGATCGTGGTAGCCCAACACTGGTCGATATCTACCTGTGGCAGCGGGAAGCGAAAGCGTTCTTGGTGCCGCGCCAGACAGATCTCGTAGCCCATTTATGGAGATGGATGAGGTACAGGTTGGGGTCGCCATCCACCCTGCGATTCATCATTCATGGAATCCTCCGTCCCACACAAGCGGCAGGCGTGCGAGGAGCGGCTTCGAGTGGGCAGGATTGAACCACGTCGAGTTTTGCGTCAATACAGGCTTTGCATGGTCGAACGGTGGCTCGCTCTCCCTCATATCAAGGAACTCACATTCCCGGCAGGTTGCGAAGTCTTGGCTGAATTGGCCGATGTATTCCCCCAGGTTGCAATGGCGGGGATCTGGTGCGGCGATCTCATCAACGTCTGTAAAGCATGACATGGCAGCGATCAATCAACTCGTGCTGACAGCGCTGGACCACGAAAGTGCTGCCAGACAACTCCCAAATGGACTGAGGCACCGGAATCCGCACGAAGCCGCGGCTGTAGTCGTCCGTCAGTGCACTGGTGATCGAAAACATAAATGCCCTCTCCTGGAAAACCGACTGCAGCAGCGGAGCCAGATTAGCAAGAGTACATGTTCAGTGCGCACCTCGTGAGGACTGCACGAGAAATCATGCTTGAGGCCATATTCGGCCTGGAGCAAGGTTGGCCGCAGATTCTGACAGAAAGGTCCGGTACGCACCGTTGGATAGGTCATGTCGCAGGCTGCCGTCAGGTGTCTGAGACGCATTGACTGCGGTATTCCCCTTATGTGCCAGGCCGACTTAGCCTCGATGTTTCATCCTGGTATGACTTATAAGAGAATAATTCATCGCTATGGCATGATTTCGTGAGGGGGCTGAGGCGCGACGGGAGCCCTCCCGCGCACGCCCAGACCCACACGAACACCCGAACAGCCCCTCAGAGGGCCAAAACCGGGCACCGCGGGCCACCGACCGAAGCTCGCGCCGCGTCCAGGCAAAGCTCGACCACAGTGCGCGCTACGCGCGGGGACGCCGCGGGTGTTGGGGCGGGTTGGGATGGCCGGGCAGGTCAGCCGGCGGGCAGCGGCAGCGGCCACCGGCGCCGCGGCAGCGCCCACAGCCGCCGAAACGCGGCCACCAGCGCTGGGGCGGTCGGCCAGTCATGCTGGACCCGCAGCCACACCCGCCGTCCCGAGCGCACGACCCGCGCCGGAGCATGCCCCAGCTGATGGGCAGCGTCGCCGGCTCAGCCACCCGCGGATCGCCGTCCGACGTCAACACCTGCGTGGCGGCCATCAGGTCTTGGGCCAGCATCACCAACCGCGGCCACACCGCGTTGCGCTCAAACGTCTCACACCCCAGGTTGCGCGCCCCGCTGTCACAAGGCCTGCACGCAGGCGGTCCTCGACACGCGCGTGCTGGCGATGGCACACGTCCCGACCGGCCAAGTCGGCGTCCGGCTGGTCGGTGAGGAACGCGGTGAACCGTTTGCCGTCGATGTCGAACAGGGTCTGGCGCGCGCCGGGGTGGGGCGGCTCACGGCGCACGATCAGCCTGCTGCCGCTCGGACAGCCCGACAGATCGATCGCCTCGGTGATCTCGGCGACCGCCGCGCCTTTGCGCGGACCCCCGTCCTGGGTCAACGCCTGCACCCACGCGTCATCGGGGAGCGCCCCAATCGTGCGGTTGGCCGTGGCCTGGGAATGCCAGACTGATTTGGCCCCAGTAGGGACCGAAATGCCGGGTGGGCCCGGCGCAACCGCGGCATCTGCGCCGCATGCTGCGAGACGGCCTCGGTCAGGCCGGCGTCTGCGCCGGATCTCCCAACCGAAGCACCCGGTGGCACCAGTACCCGACCAGCTCAGCATCATGGCTGATCAGCAGCACGCCCAGGCCGGTCCGCTGCTGGGCGGTTTCGATGGCCCGTAGGACTCCCGCCTGCGAGGAGACATCCAGCATGGAGGTCGGCTCGTCGCCCACCAGATAGTCCGGCTCACAGGCCAGCGCACGGGCCACCATCGCCCGCTGGAGCTGGCCCTCGGAAACCTCGTGAGGGTAGCGCTCCAGCAGCTCTTCGGGAACACCCGTAATCTCAGCCCAACGGTTCAAATCCACCGGAGCCTTCTTCAGCGCCCCCGGCTCGGTGATCAGGTCGGCCAGTTTGCGGCGGGGGTCGGCCGCCTGCCGTGGGGACTGCCAGAGCATCTGGACCCGCCGGCGAACCTGCGGGGGCGCTTTGATCCCGAACCGGCTTACCCGAGTGCCGTTTATGGTGACTGTTCCCGAATCGGGGGCCAGCAGGAAGGTCAGAATTCGGGCAAGCGTGGACTTCCCGCACCCGCTGGGACCCACCAGCCCCACTCGCTCGCCTGGCTCTACACTGATGGAGAAATCCCGCAGCGCCGGCACGGTCCCGTGCGCCGATTCGAAGCTCTTGGAGACCGCCCGCGCGTTAAGCATGCAGAATGCACCTGGCTGAGCCGTCGGGCAGCGGCGCCAGATCGGGAACCCGCTCGGTGCAAGCCGGGGTGCGATGCTCGCAGCGGGGAGCGTAACAGCAACCGTCGGGCAGCGCGGTCAAAGAAGGCGGCATCCCGGGAATCGGCTCCGCCCCCCGCTCGGGGAGCGCCGCCAGCAGGCCCACGCCATAAGGGTGGGCCGCTGACTCGAAGAAGGCCTTCGTGGGGCGATCCTCCACCACACGGCCCCCGTAGATCAAGGCGATCCTGCCCTCCAGCCGGCGGGCAAGGCCAAGATCATGGGTTACCACCAGCAGACCCGCCCCCTCTTCGGTCAGCGCGCGCAACTGCCGGGCGGTGTCCTCAATCCGCCCGGCATCCAGCCCGCTGGTCGGCTCATCGGCCAGCACCAGCCGGGGCCGGCTGGCCAGCGCCAGCGCGGTGAGCGCCCGCTGCTGCATTCCGCCGGAGAGCTGATGAGGGTAGCTGCGCCAGCGTTCCTGAAGGTCCAGGCCCAAGGATGAAGCCGCCTCCAGCAAGCGGCGGCGGCTCTCCGTCCTGTCCAAACCCCTGTTGGCGAGCAGTTCGCTCAACAGCGGGCCCACCCGGCGGACCGGGTTCAGCGCCGTGGATGGGCTCTGTGGGATGAACGCGGTCACCTGCGACCGGATGAGGGCCATGGCACGGTCACCGGCGCCCAGCACCTCTTTTCCATCGACTTGAACTGAGCCGCTCAGCTCCACATTGGCCGAATGCAGGCCGAGCAGGCAGTGCACCAGGACGCTCTTGCCCGAACCGGACTCGCCTATCACCACCCGGCATTCGCCTGGCCTCAGATCGAGGTCAACATCGGACAGCGCTGCCACCAGGCCGCGCCGGGTCCGGAACTTGACCGACAGGTCTCTTACCTTCAGCAGCGGCCGGTCGTTTGGGGCGCCTGAGCCTCTGGATCCGGTCTCACCTTTCGTGGGCGCGCTGCTCACAGCTCCAGCTCCGCCCGCCAGCGCGGCTGCGTCCGGTCCCGCCACCACTCGCCCAGGGTGCCGACACAGATCGACGCCAGCACGATCAACAGACCGGGGAACAGGATCATCCACCACGCTCCCGCAAACAGGGTGCGCTGCCCGGCCGAGATCAACGCGCCGAGCGATGGCTGGTCGGCGGGCAGGCCCACTCCCAGAAACGACAGCGCCGACTCGTGAAAGATGGCGTGCGGCACCAGCAGGACGAACCCCAGGCTGGCAGCCGGCGCCAGGTTCGGGATCAGGTGTCGGACGATGAGCTGCCGGCGGGTGGCCCCGGCGTTGATGGCCGCCGCCACGAACTGCCGCTCCTTCAAAGAGAGAACCTCCGCGCGCAGAACCCGGGCCAGCAGCATCCAGTGGGTCAGCCCCACGGCGAGCATGATCGCTCCCGCCCCGCCCACCACGGGCCGGGACAGCACCGCGATCAGGATGCCGAACAGCAGATGGCTCTGGGAGGAAAGAAAGTCCACCCCCCGCATCATGAGGCCGTCGACCCAGCCTCCCACCGAACCGGCCACTACCCCGAACGACCCTCCGATCACAAGGGCCAGCACCGCCGCCGCCAGGCTCACCGAGAAGGAGATCCGTATCCCCCGAAGGATGATCGCCAGGACGTCCCGCCCCACCTCGTCGGTTCCCAGGGGATGTGCCGCCGATGGCGCCTCCAGCACCGAGCTCAGATCGGAGACCAGGTACTCGGCCGGGCGGATCACGTCGGCGAAGATCGCTCCGAGGATCATCAGCGCCAGCGCGATGGCCGCCGCGATTGCTCCGTACCGAGGCTCCAGCCGGGCAATTCGGGACCCGACGCGAGCCGGCGTGCGAACCCGGGAGGCGGTGGTCGATTCCGCGGTCATGCCGCTGCCTGCCTGACTCTGGGGTCCGCGAATCGGTAGGACAGGTCGGAGATCAGGTTTCCCAAGACAATCACCACTGATCCCAGCAGGGTGATTCCGAGCAGCAGCGGAAGGTCCACCACCTGGGCGGCTTGCACCGCCAGAGCCCCGACGCCAGGCCAGCCGAATACCGTCTCGATGAGTACCGAACCGCCAACCAGCTCGGTCAGGTTGGCGCCCACGCCCGTGAGAAAGGGCAACAGCGCATTGGGCAGGGCGTGACGGAACAGGACCCTGGCTCGTTTCAGCCCCTGCGCTTCGGCGAACCGCACGTAGTCCTCCCGCAGGACCTCAAGAAGCTGATTGCGCACGAACATCGCAAACCACGCAAGCTGGGCGATCGCCAGGGTGACCGCCGGGAGGATGAGGTGCCTCAAGCTGAATCCGCCCGCGCCGGCGCTGCGAAGATCGGTGGTCCCGCCGGGCGGCAGCCAGCCCAGCTGGATGGAGAACAGCCATATCGCCAGCAACGCCAGCCAGAACGACGGGGAAGCGACGCTGTAGAAGCTGAAGGTCCGCACCAGCCAGTCGAAGGGACCATCCCGAAAGGCGGCCGCCAGCACCCCGGCCACCAGTCCGCCCGCCAGCGCCAGAGCCAGCGCGGCGGCCACCAGCAGAGCCGACTTCCCAACCCTGGCGCGCAGCTGGTCCGCTACCGGCTGACCCCCAAGCAACCGGGAGTGGCCCAGATCGCCCCTCACCACGTTTCCCACCCACCGGCCGAACTGCTCATGGACCGGCGCGTCCAGGTCCCATACCCGGGCGATCCGCTCGGCGGTCTCCGCGGACAGGGACTGCCCCCCGGTGGCGTAGGCGTCCCGCCAGTCGAAAGGCGACAGCGCCACCATCCCGAAGGTCATCGCCGCCACCAGCAACAGCACCAGCGGAAGTACCAGCAGACGGCGCGCCACCATGGCCAGCGCGCCGTGCAGCACCGGTGGTCTCCTCATCGGCTCCTACCCTCCCAGCCAGGCCAACCGGCCATGCGCAGCCCGGACCCCTCTTACCCCAACCGCCACTGGTCCAGGTTCCATAGCAGGCCCCGGCTCCACCCGTGGAGGTGCCCGTCCAGAGTGGCCCTCCTGTACAACTAATCGGTCCTTGGAGGGGTCGGGAGCGGGAAACCGCTGGTAGAAGGCCAAAATCGGGGCCGGTGAGGGCGGCGGATGACGTGTACGGGCGACCTGCGGCTTTCGCGGGG